>NZ_CP013232.1:0-311096 GCF_001584145.1 Collimonas fungivorans
ATGGAAAATTTCTGGCAGAGCTGCTCTACCCAGTTGGAGCAGGAATTGACGCCTCAACAATTTAGCGCGTGGATAAAACCGCTGGCGCCACTCGATTACGAGGATGGACGATTGCGCATCGCTGCGCCGAATCGCTTTAAGCTGGATTGGGTAAAAACGCAGTTCGCCAGCCGCATCACGACCCTGGCGCACCAATATTGGGAGGCGCCGATCGAGGTGGTGTTCGTGCTCGATCCGCGCAAGTCGGCGCCGGCCCCTGCCAGCTCCAGCATGCCGGTTGCTATTAATAATAGTAACGAGCAGGCCGGCGCGCAGTCGTCAGCAGCCAGCGGCGGCAGTTATGGCAACAGCAACTTCGACCGCCTGCCGGAAGTGCAGACCGAGAACAGCACCGCCAGCGCCCGGCGCGACCAGTCGCGCATCAATACCGCCCTGAGTTTCGACAGTTTTGTCACCGGTAAAGCCAACCAGCTGGCGCGCGCGGCAGCGATCCAGGTCGCCAATAACCCCGGCGTTTCTTACAACCCGCTGTTCCTGTACGGCGGTGTCGGCCTCGGCAAAACCCACCTGATCCACGCCATCGGCAACCAGCTGCTGGCCGACAATCCGAACTCGAAGATCCGCTACATCCACGCAGAACAGTACGTTCGCGACGTAGTGACTGCTTACCAACGCAAGGGTTTCGACGACTTCAAACGCTATTACCATTCGCTTGATTTGCTGCTGATCGACGATATCCAGTTCTTCGGCGGCAAGAGCCGCACCCAGGAAGAATTCTTCTACGCCTTCGAAGCGTTGATTGCAGCAAAGAAACAAATCATCATCACCAGCGACACCTATCCGAAAGAAATCACCGGCATGGATGACCGCCTGATTTCGCGTTTCGACTCGGGCCTTACGGTGGCCATCGAGCCGCCGGAACTGGAAATGCGGGTGGCGATCCTGCTTAAAAAAGCGGCATCCGAAGGCGTCACCTTCTCCGACGACGTCGCGTTTTTTGTTGCCAAACATCTGCGTTCCAACGTCCGCGAACTGGAAGGCGCACTGCGCAAGATTCTTGCTTACTCTCGTTTTCATGGCAAAGACATCAGCATCGATGTGGTCAAAGATGCATTGAAGGACCTGCTGTCGGTACAGAACCGCCAGATCTCCGTCGAGAACATCCAGAAGACCGTGGCTGACTTTTTCAACATCAAAGTTGCCGATATGTACTCGAAAAAGCGCCCGGCCAATATCGCCCGTCCGCGCCAGATTGCGATGTACCTTGCCAAGGAACTGACCCAGAAAAGCCTGCCGGAAATCGGCGAACTGTTCGGCGGCCGCGACCACACCACGGTGTTGCACGCAGTCCGCAAGATCGCCGGCGACCGCACCAAGAATCCGGAATGCAACCACGAATTGCACGTGCTGGAACAGACCCTGAAGGGCTGATGTCGATATGCCGGGCGATTGTGCACGTTGCCTGCGGCCCTGTGGATAAGTTTGTATAGGGCAAGCTGAAAACTGGGCGGCGACTGTGGTTTTTTTGTCGATTGTGTGAAACGCAGCAGCTTGTTGGTTTATTAACTAACAATCGCAAAAAAGCCGGGAAACGGCGCAGATTTCCGGGCCGGATGGGTCCGTAGAGGGTCGATTTAAGTTACATTTACAGACTGCTTACCAAGCATTCAAACCCGTACTTCAGCAAGCAGCAATATTTGATTTTTAAATAACAAGGATATAGCTATGCAATTGGTCAAAACCAACCGAGATACCCTTCTCCGGCCACTGCAGATCGTGAGCGGTATTGTCGAGCGTCGGCACACATTGCCGATTCTGGCCAATATCCTCATTCGCAAAGAAGGCGAAAAGGTCTCTTTCCTGTCGACCGACATCGAAGTGCAAATCACCACCAACGCCAACGTCGGCAGCGGCGGCGAAACCGCAGCCACCACCGTTGCGGCACGCAAGCTGCTGGACATCCTGCGCGCCCTGCCAGACACCGGCGAAGTCTCGCTGACCCTGAGCAACAAACGCATGACCGTGCAGTCCGGCAAATCGCGTTTTGCGCTGCAAACCCTGGCCGCCGAAGAATTCCCGACGGTAGCCCAGGCAGACCATTACAACGCCACCGTCACCCTGCCGCAAAAGACGCTCAAGCACCTGTTCAACATGGTGCACTTCTCGATGGCGCAACAGGATATCCGTTACTACCTGAACGGCTTGCTGCTGGTCCTCGACGGCAAGAACGTCATCGCGGTCGCCACCGATGGCCACCGCCTGGCGTTTTGCCAGGTCGCCACCGAACAAGAGTTCGCGCGCCAGGAAGTCATCATCCCGCGCAAGACCATCATCGAACTGCAGCGCCTGCTGGAAGAAACCGACGAACCGGTCCAGCTCGAAATCGCCAACAATCAGGTCAAGCTGTCGTTCGCCGATATCGAACTGATCTCCAAGCTGGTCGAAGGCAAGTTCCCTGACTACACCCGCGTGGTGCCGAAGGGCTACAAGAACGATTTCACCATCAGCCGCGACCAGCTGCTGCGCTCACTGCAACGCGCCGCCATCATGACCAGCGACAAGTTCAAGGGCGTGCGCTGGGTAGTCACCCCAGGCAGCCTCAAGATCAGCTCCACCAACGCCGACCAGGAAGAAGCGATCGAAGAACTGGAAATCGATTACGGCGGCGATAGCGTCGACATCGGCTTCAACGTGACTTACCTGCTCGACGTCCTCAACAACCTCAAGGGCGACAACGTCAACATCGCCCTCGGCGACGCCAATTCCTCGGCACTGATCACCGTGCCGGAAAACGCTGACTTCAAATACGTCGTCATGCCGATGCGGATCTAGTCTGCATAAAAACAGGGCGGAAAGCATCGAGCTGTTCCGCCCTGTTTACTTGTAAAAATAGCACTCAGCCCCAATATAAGCAGTTCCGAAGTAAGCTTTTCAGAAGGTAGCCATGTCATCAGCCCCAGACAACACCAATCAGCCGCAACCCAATGCATACGGAGCGTCCTCGATCCAAATTCTCGAAGGCCTGGAAGCGGTACGCAAACGCCCCGGGATGTACATCGGCGACACCTCTGACGGCACCGGCCTGCATCACCTGGTGTTCGAAGTGCTGGACAACTCCATCGACGAATCGCTGGCCGGCCACTGCACCGAAATCCACGTCACCATCCACGCCGACAACTCGATCTCGATCACCGACAACGGCCGCGGCGTGCCGACCGGCATCAAGTTCGACGACAAGCACGACCCGAAACGCAGCGCCGCCGAAATCGTCATGACCGAGCTGCACGCCGGCGGCAAGTTCGACCAGAACTCGTACAAGGTATCCGGCGGCCTGCACGGTGTGGGTGTGTCTTGCGTTAACGGCCTGTCCAAGCTGCTCAAGCTGACCATCCGCCGCGACGGCAAAGTGCATTACATGGAATTCGTGCGCGGCGTCCCGCAAAACCGCGAAACCGAAACCATCGACGGTATGCTGGTCTCGCCGATCAAGGTCATCGGCGACACCGACAAGCGCGGCACCGAAGTCCACTTCTGGGCCGACGAAGAAATCTTCACCCACGTCGAATTCCACTACGAAATCCTGGCCAAGCGCATCCGCGAACTGTCCTTCCTCAACAACGGCGTGCACATCAAGCTGACCGACCAGCGCACCGGCAAGGAAGAAAACTTCGCCTTCGAAGGCGGCACCCGCGGCTTCGTCGAATACATCAACAAAGCCAAGACCGTCCTGCACCCGACGATTTTCCAGGCCACCGGCGAAAAAGACGGCGTCAGCGTCGACGTCTCCATGCAATGGAACGACGCCTACAACGAACAAGTACTCTGCTTCACCAACAACATCCCGCAACGCGACGGCGGCACCCACCTCACCGGCCTGCGCGCGGCGATGACCCGCATCTTGAACAAGTACATCGAAGAACATGACTTCGCCAAGAAAGCCAAGGTAGAAACCAGCGGCGACGACATGCGCGAAGGCCTCACCTGCGTGCTGTCCGTGAAAGTGCCAGAGCCGAAATTCAGCTCGCAAACCAAAGACAAGCTGGTCTCCAGCGAAGTGCGCCTGCCGGTAGAAGAAATCGTCGCCAAGACGCTCAACGACTACCTGCAAGAACGCCCGAACGACGCCAAGATCATCTGCGGCAAGATCGTCGAAGCCGCCCGCGCCCGCGACGCCGCCCGCAAGGCGCGCGAACTGACGCGCCGCAAAGGCGTGATGGACGGCCTCGGCCTCTCATCCAAACTGGCCGATTGCCAGGAAAAAGACCCGGCGCTGTGCGAACTCTACATCGTCGAGGGTGACTCCGCGGGCGGTTCCGCCAAGCAGGGCCGCGACCGCAAATTCCAGGCCATCCTGCCGTTGCGCGGTAAAGTGCTCAACGTCGAAAAAGCCCGTTTTGAAAAGATGCTGTCGTCGGAACAGATCACCACCCTGATCGCCACCCTCGGCACCAGCATCGGCGCCGACGAGTTCAACGCCGACAAGCTGCGCTACCACCGCATCATCATCATGACCGATGCGGACGTCGACGGCGCCCACATCCGCACCCTGCTGCTGACCCTGTTCTACCGCCAGATGCCGCAACTGGTAGAGCGCGGCCACATCTACATCGCCCAGCCGCCGCTGTACAAGGTCAAGCACGGCAAGGACGAGCGCTACCTCAAGGACGACGCCGAAGAAGTCTCCTACATGATGCAGGTCGCCCTCAACGACGCCGCCCTGGTGCCAAGCGAAGGCGCGCTGCCGATCAGCGGCCCGGCCCTGGCCGAGCTGGTGCGCCAGTACAACATGGCCAACTCCATCATCACGCGCCTGACCCGCGCGGTAGACGGCGCCGCCCTCACCTCCATCATGACCGGCGTCACGCTGAAGCTGGACACCCTGGCCGACGCCGAAGCCTCGGCCCAGGCCCTGCAAGCGTCGATCAACGAGCCATCGGTACAAGTCGTCGTCAAATCCGACGAACTCTCCGACAAGCACGCCCTGCGCATCCAGCGCCGCTACCACGGCAACATCAAGGTCAGCGCCATCGACAGCGATTTCGTCGCCAGCCCGGACTACACCGTGCTGGTCAACGCCGCAGAAACCTTCAAAGGCCTGATCGGCCCAGGCGCCCTGATCCGCCGCGGCGCCGGCGAAAAAGTCAAAGAGTCAGCCATCATCGATTTCCACCAAGCCATGGCCTGGCTGCGCGACGAAGCCGAACGCGGCGTCAGCAAGCAGCGCTATAAAGGTCTGGGCGAGATGAATCCATCGCAGCTGTGGGAAACCACGATGGATCCGACTGTGCGCCGCTTGTTGAAGGTGCAGATTGAGGATGCTATTGCTGCAGATCAGATCTTCATGACGCTGATGGGGGATGATGTTGAGCCGCGTAGGGCGTTTATTGAGTTGAATGCGCTGCAGGCGGGGAATATTGATGTTTGATTTGTAAGCTGCAGTGTCAGCAAACCATTTTTGTGCCTTCGCGTTAGTAAGAATATGGCGCAATCGTCTAAGATAAACTAGGTACTTGACCATGTCCGATGCGATTAAACCAAATGCGGTGGCGCGTAGAGAAGCTTTGATCCTTTCTGAGGAACTCCTACGGAATATTGAGCTTTCCGAGATTCCTTTGACGAATGCGGTGTTAAAAGCGTCGCGCTTGGCGCGGCTCCTAAATGAGTTTGAGTTTCAGAAGATTTTTGAGTACGAGGCAGGTGGCTATCCATCAACGCCAGAAGGTGTAAGTCCTGAAATTTGGACATATCTGGAGTCCGCAGGTCGGATATTCCAGGATAAGAACAGCGAAGGGGAGATCAAATCCTTTGGTGTGATGGAGTCAATTGAACAGCTTGAAGCAAAAGTGGAAGGGACTAAGCTAGGTCTCGACGCTGCTCGAGACGCGAGTGTGTCAATATCATCGGCGAACCCACATCAGTTTGTTAGTGCTGTTAAAGGTAATGCGGTAGAGCGAGGAAAACTTCATACAGAGCTGCAAAGAGCAGTTAAGCGCTTGGGTACTCGACGCGCATTCCTACACAGTTACGTCGTTCAACGAAATCTTGAGCTTAAATTTTCTACAATTGCTAGCGATGCATTTTCACGTATTCGTGAGCTTGTCGATAAGTCGGTAGGCGATCTTCTTCCCTCAACTGTACAAAAATTCACCGCTATTTACGAAAATCTTCAGTCAGAGAATCCTGAAGATTGGTCGAACGCAGTACACGGCTGTCGACGCGTGCTTCAAGACCTGGCTGATGTCGTTTTTCCTGCTACAGACCAACCCCGAAATATAGACGTTGGTGGGAAAAATCGTGAAATTAAGTTAGGTCCGGACAATTATATTAATAGATTGATTTGTTTTGTTGAGGATAACTCGACTTCGGGAAGAACCCAGGCAATAGTTGGCTCTCAAATGTCGTTTCTGGGTGATCGCCTTGATGCCCTTTTTCAGGCTGCACAAAAAGGATCTCATGCAACTATTGCAAGTCGCGAAGAAGCTGATAGATATGTGGTTTATACCTATATGGCGGTTGGAGATCTTTTGCAATTGCGCACCGATACTGATCAGGGGGGCAGAAAAACAGCTGTCTCTGAAAAACTAACGGTGGACATAAACTCAGCTATGCAATAAAACAATGAATGTCTATTTGAGCTAAATTGACTTAAGTATAGTGTGCGGTGTTACTCAAAATTATGAGAAATCGGGTGGATAGAAAGCTGTAGCGATATTTCTTAGGCTTCAGCCAGCATTTGTCGAATGCTGACAAGAGCATCGCTCAAAATCGGTAATCGGACTAGAACCTCATCGGAAGGCCGAGTGCTTAATGTAGAGATCTCTGCGTTAATTTGGTCAAATAGTGCAAATGCTGCTGCCCTTAGCGAGCGAGCTCGACGAATATGGCGACGAGTAGGGCGATTTAGTGCCATAAGATCGATCATATATTGTGATGGTTTCCGCAATGATTCTAAATTTCCCCCCTCATCAATACGAAAATAATCAAGTAGATGTTCATTGAATGGGTCAACGAAACCGTTTAGCCCGTCTTGGGCTGTCCCATCTTTTTCAGGCCACCAGTCAGATTTGAGTTGATTACATTTGGGGCACGCGAGCACTAAGTTGCAGGGATCATTCTCGAGCTCAGGAAAATGATTCTTCGGCCGGAAATGATCAAGATTCATGCTCTCCCCGCCTACTTCGACAACCAACACGTCGCAATATACGCAACGATGCTGACAATCCTCAGCTATTTCTTCGTAATAGGCGGAATAAGTTGCGTACCGTTCTCCATTTTTCTTAGTTTTATAGGCTGTTCTACGAGCAATTTTAGGAAAATACATATGGTCGCCTGTCATTTCAATGAATTCGAAATCTTAGCGAGCGCTGCTTGTGCTGTATCCAATTTTCGTCCGAGTTCAGTACTATCAAGTAATTCGGAAAATGCGATTTTTCGCTCACGCTGAAAACTTAGTTGTTGAAATTCCTCACTTTCAGCGGCAGTTAACGTGTCTTTATATCCTTTTCGCAATAGCTCTTCAAACCTAACTTCGCGTTCGACGAGAATATCTTGGAATACATTTATGTGCCGCCGCAATCGGGCCGCAATTGCATGCAATCGATTATCTTCACTTAAGTCATCCTTAGCGAGAACATATTCGATGTCTCCCAAAGCACCGTCTACATCATCAACAAAATTTGTCAAAATATAAATGGGAATTTTATGATCAGTTTGACGAATTGCGCCGGCAAGCTGAGTCCCAACATATGTCGCTGTGCCGGCAGCAAATAATTTTTGATCGATGACTATAGAGACGACTGGATGATAGGATTCAATTTTTTGAATCATCTTTTCTATCGTTTGATCGGGGGATATTGGGGTAACTTGAATTTCATTTCCAAAGCATCGCTGCAGTCGTTTTCCCATCGTGCGCAATGCCATTTCCTCTTCATCTATATAAAGCACAATTGGTTTCATTGCTCACGCTCGACAGGTATAGTAATAATAAATTCAGCTCCACCAATTCGACTGTCTGAAAGTGCTCTAATCGCTCCGCCGGAGTGTTCATTGACAAACGTTCTTACAATGGACAAGCCCATACCCGTCCCAACGGTGTTTCCTCTATCGTCCCTTCTGGTGCTATACATAGGGTCAAAAATATGTTCTTCAGAGCCCTTCTCGATCCCTTGTCCACTATCTAAAAAGCGAATTTCAATTCCCGAAGAAAGATTTTTCGCTTTGACCTGTATCGTTCTCTTATCATGTTCTGTTTTTGCCATAGCCCATACCGAATTCGATATCATGTTTACGAAGATGCTCTCCCAATCAATTTCATAAGCTTTTATAAATGCCAGGTCAGTTGATACCTCTGATAGATCAACCTTAATTTTTTGACGCTCAAGAGATTCGGCGAGGGCAGCGAAGACACGCTCGACAACCGCGCTAATACTCACTTTACTTTTCCTTCGCTTTTCTGTTCGCACATTACCTAGGGAAAAGGACGCAAAATTTTTAACAAACTTAGTACTGCTAATTATTGTATCAATGTCCTTTAATACCTCGATCTCGATCTCAGGTGTGACCATAAATTTTCCATCTAAAAAATCGTGTCGTAATTCCGCCGCCGCTGCCGCTGCCAGATTGCAGAATTCTTTGGCCTCATGTCCAAAGCAAACCGTCAGAATTCCTATTGACGCTAGGTTCGCTAACGTATCTTTTTCTCGTTCTAGTTCTTCGCGTTTCTGATCATAAGCAGCTTTTTGTTTTTCTGATGCAGCTTGTGTCGCAGCCACCAGTCGCTCCATTTCTTCGAGCTTCTCTTTAAACTCTTCGTGCTGTACTAATTCGCTATCTGCTACTGCTTTACTGAGGTTCGCGACGGCTTCACGACTCTTATCAATTGATTCGCTTAGTTCCGTCGCAGTCGATTCGACGGGATCAATTACTACCTCCATACGAGCGTATTTTGTAGCAATGATTTCGAATGTGGAAAGAACCTTAAGAACGAATGCACGCATGTCTCGGAAGGCATCGGATTCAACCATACCTTCACGATTGGCTTGATCGATAAGTTCGCTGTTCTCAATGCGACTGATGAAAATAGCCCCCAATAATTGCCTAGGCCCTACTTTCCATGGTCCTTGACGTATGCCAGATGGATTGCTTGCTTTACGCAAACCCAGATCAAGCCAATCTCCTCTACCGGTTGGTTCACCATATGGGCGAACGCGAAAATTATCTCGGTAGACTCGCACCCCATGATGGAGGTCCATAAACTGACTCCAATCTTTGCGCTTTACACTGGTTGAAACAGACGAGCTGGGTTGGGGAATATAATAGAACTGCAGAGATAGTGGGCCGCAGGCAGGTTGCCCATTACGTTCAGGAAGCCATTCTTGCCAAGATACACTCAAGGGTGTCGGGCCGATTTTCTTATGCGGTTGAGTGTAGCTAACAATAATTTTCCCCTCATTGTCCAAGCTAGCATCTATAGCCCAAACCGCTGCGTCAAGATATTTTTCCGAACTTAGTTTTCCATCGAGGTGATGAATACCACTAGTAAACTCGATTGAGAAATCTGCGACATCGGTGAATGGACTGACCAGCATAGACAACTCATTACGCAATTCAGATAGACGAAGTTTGTCCCACTTTTCTTTGAGCCCAACAAGGATAAGCCTTGTACCACTCGTTTTATTTTTAAAGAAACTACTATATTTATTATTCGACAAAGCATCGATTTTATAGATCTTGTGGTTTATGCTTGAAATTGTTGCATCGCGACTATTGTAACGACTCCAATTGATGTGTACTTCGAGGACATGGTCCATCTCTGCGGTCTTCGTTTGAAGAATCATTTTTTTGCACAAACGATCGATTCCCAATCGACCTAAGCCTTTGGCACCTGTCATAACTCGTTGTTTGCGGACGGAGCGCTCATTATCAACTTTGTGTTCGGTTCCAATGCGAAGCCAAACGTTCTCCAAAGTAGTTAAGTCCATTCCATCGCCATCATCTTCGATCTGAAGTATCTGAATAGGTGCTGAGCGCTTGACGAAAGTTATTAGAACATTTTCGGCGTTTGCGTCATAGGAGTTCTTTATGAGTTCCCCAATCGCAGCGGTAGAGCTAGCAATGCTTTCTCTTCCCAGCTGCAACGGTAAACGGGCCGCTATGTCGAATGGCAGACTTTTCAACAATGTTCTTGTCATTATCATTTCCTATTTTCCCCAAAGACAATTCATCAAAGGGGTGATTCAGCGGCTGTAACCATATTGCGATTGCAGTAAATATTAGCGTTCAACAGTCAAATTACCAACGTCGGTCAAGGATGATGAAAGTCTGAAAGCCGTATTGATTGCCGTCTCCATTTCCATGCCTTCCTTCAAGAATCGAGTTAGATAAATTGGGGACGGTAGTGGTAGTTGATTCAGTTCAAATATTGATACGTTCGTAGCTCCGGAAATGCAGCGAAAATTTCTATCGATTAATGCTGAAGAAAATAATTGAGTGAGCGTCTCTGTTGACACAATTGGAGTTGGTGAAGTCGCTTCAAGGATTACAACGTGATTTTCCCCGATAAATCCACCAAACTGCGCTGTAATGTCATTTGGAACGCATGCTGTGACTAAACGTCTCGATTGGTCATTTGATGTAACTCGCTGAAGCAACACAGCGGGATTTCGCACAATTGAGCGATGATTTGGGTCAGACATATCAACAAAGGCAGGTTCATCGTTATGCTTGGTACAATTTAAAAACTGTACCGTGCCGCCTTGTTCTATATCGCTAGACCATAACAAAGGAATGGCTTTTTTCGCCAGAGCATTTATAGCCTGTTGTAGGGTAAAAAAAGTGGATCGCTTGTCGCGATTCCAAACAAATGAGCCGACTCGAGCGATATAACCGTAATCCCTTATTCTGAAAGGGCTAGCGAAAGCATCAGCGAGAATTGCTACATCTTCGGCTCTGCGCGGAATTGGCCACGTTAATCCGTCCCCTGGTAGGATTGATCTTCCGATTGTGTGGTTTTCCCCATTTTCGTGTATCACCGAAATTTCAACGTTTGAAGCCTCAATTTGACCTTTGAGGGAACGCTTTAGCAGCGTTAAGGCGGTTTCTTGTTCAACATCGATAAATACACCTGATCGCTCACTAACCACTCCGATTCGTAAAATTTGGGATCGACTCAATAAAAAATGACGCAGTTTCGAAAATGATTTTCCAGATAAGTAGCTCATTGGAGTTATCAGACTGACTATGCCAGATTCTTTTACCAGTTCCAAGCACAGGGCAATAAAGAGGCCGTATAGATTTGGTTGGTGTTGCATAACAGACGAAAATTCATTCTGATACAGATGAATCTCATCCGTTGTTAGCTTACGGTACGGTGGATTGCATACCACAACGTCGATTTTTGCGAACATTGGAGAGACAGAGGTAAGCGAGTTTGCACTTGAGATATGAAAAATCGGCTCGTAGTTCTCTGAAAGGATTTCATTTGCGAGGACCATTCGCAAGAAGAATTGAGATATGCGGCAAAGAATCGGATCAAGATCCGTACCGAACAGATTTAGCTCAATATGCTTCAGAATTTCAAGAGATGTCTTACCGCGAGCATACAACGAGTTCTTCATTCGTTGAGCTACGGGAGCTAAGAAGGCCGCGCCTCCACACGCAGGGTCAAAAAAAGAGTTTTCCGCAAAGGATATGCCGGCGGTTTCAAGATCGTCTAGCATCCTCTTCGTCAAAGATGGGGGCGTAAAGAACATTGCGTATGATTTACGATATTTTTTCCCCATCCAAATAGAGTATGCTGAGCTAATCCAGTAAGCTGAGTCGAGCATTTCTTTCGTTTCGAGCCAGGCCAAGAAACTTAGAATGTGAATATTGGTAGCTACCTGATGGGCATTTTGGAGTTCTCCAGGGCTGAAATCTGCAAAAATTCTTCGACTCCAACTAACAACTAGCGTTTCAGCGACTGTGCCACAATTTAAAGCGTCCGAAATTACGTGGGAAGCAATATTGCGGACGTGCTTATAAAATTCCGCTCTTTCTTGGTTTCGAGACTGACGTTTGGAAACAAGTGCATCACGAGGCATCATGCAATCCACAGGGAACATTCCCAAGCTAGATGGAGTCCGTCAAATGCAAAAACTTCCATTAACTTCGGAGAAACAATGATTGATAATTGATTCACAGGTATAAATCTCTGATTGTACCGGCGAAAATGAGCCTGAGTGTAGCGCTTCGGCACAATCATTTGTGCTGCCAAACTTTGAAGGTATGGGGGACAGCTATCAGATGGGGTCGCGTTTGCTACGATAAACTGGCGCTAGTAAGTCATCGCCAACTGTAGCCAGCATCAATTACCAGTTCGCTGCCAGTAATAAAACGCCCTGTTTTCGACACTAGATATAGAACAGCGGCAGCCACATTGCTGCTTAACCCGATATCTTCAGTTTGACGACTCTGTTTTATGTCAATTAAGGTCTGCGTCAAATCGCCCTCCTTGCGCATAGCCGCCTTCGCTGCAAAATCCGCAGAGGTTTGCTGGCGGCCTGTCATGTCGCACAACGACAATACATTGACGATCGCTCCGCCACCCGCCCTTTCCATGGCGTCGACAACGTGCTTGCTACACAAAATGCTGCCGTTGACGTTGAGCTGCATAGCACGCTGCCATCGCGCAATCGATGCTCCTTGGACAGGCGGTGGATCGGCATCGACGCCGGCGCTGTTGATGGGATGCGGGGTCAAGTCTTGCAATGACATATTACGTAGTCGGCGCAATCATCGAATGCGTTATTGCAAGACTTGACCCCGACATTCTGACCCCGACATTCTCACTAATCCCGGAACGGGATTAGGTGAGTATGCGAGTAGCGCTTTGTTCAAAAGGTGGTCGAAATGACTCTGTTGAACGATAACAGCACTAACGCTAAAGTCCGCTAAAAAGCTCAGCCACTGTGACATTCAATGCGATAGCCAAAGCTTCAATCGCAGACAGAGAGGGATTGCGCACCCCTCTCTCAATTCCACTGATGTATGTGCGGTCAAAACCACACAGGTCGGCAAATCCCTCTTGAGAAAGAGCCCGCTCTTTCCTCAATTCTCTTATGCGTTCACCGAAGCGTATGGATAAAATTTTCACATAAGCATTAGCGCATTTTGTAGACTAATCGAACACGGACTAATCGTCACATGTTACGTTGTAGACTAATCGGCACTTTTGGGCGGCGCGGGTTCTGAGCAATTCAAGGTCTCACAAGGCTGCTTTGCGAAAATTTTATCTTGAGCCCTGCCGTCTCCACGGAATTGCCGATTGTTCGCCCTGACTTCAGACAATGGCAAAGGAGTTCCTTGTGACAAACATCCGTACACGACCTACAGAATCCGCGGCATCTGCTTCAGACTGTTCCGAAGCGATCAGCAAATTCGCCACGAATATTCAGAATCGACTCACCGTGTCCTTTTATCAGGAGGATGACCCCGAAATCTTCTGGATACGACTGCATGGTGCGGGACTCAAACGAGCCGGTTTTGCGCCTCATTCATCGTTGCGCGTCAGAATTATGAGCGGCTGTCTTATGATTACCAGCGAATAAGGCCAAGCGTTCCCTCAATTCAGGGCGGCACTAGTACCTCCACTACCGCGATGTCCTGCAGACGATGTTTTGGGCGCGCACCTCGGCCAGTAGCTGATTCCAGTCGTCCGGAGGATGGCCGCTCTTCAACGTTATGCGGAAGACTCGGCAGGCATCGTCGCTGCTCTCATAGGCGTACTTGATGCTTTCGCTGTTCATCCACGCGCAGACAATCACTTGGCTCGGTGCGCAGAATTCGGAGTCAAGTCTTGCAATTACATATTATGCAGTCGGCGCAGTCATCGAATGCGTTATTGCAAGACTTGACCCCGACCTTTCGAGTTAGAGCTCAAACAATTCATAAGAATGGAATGATGTCCGCCAGAATGTGTGCAAACACGGCCGAAAATAACGAACCCGTTCTGACGTAATTGAGGCTCAGCACTAGGCCAAAGGCCAAGATTGAGATTGCTCCAAGTGGTCCTTGATAAAGGTGATAAAGCACTCGCACTAGTAGCGACACCCCCATCGCAATTGAAAGACCATAGCTTCTCAATCCGCGCAGGAGGAAGCCGAGTAAAAATATTTCCTCGTACGCGCCGTTTATCAACGCCACTAGGACAACGGTCGATAAGGAAACAGATGCATGCGACACCATGCTATCGATAGGCTGAGCTCCTTGGCTAGATACGAATGGTGCGGTAAACACCCACACGGCTACCAATGTCGCCACATAAGTAGCGATCCCAACCGCAACCCCGACGAGGGACGGCGCCGGATAGAGCGTAGAGATTGCGAATCCTCGGATGTACAGGACCAGAAACGCAATGACTCCGAGGATCAGTTCCATGACGATGATGGAATACAGATTTGCATCTGTAAATACGCCGCTGTTGAAACCTGCGGATACCGACTGAATTGAAGAGTAAATTGCCAAGCCGAAGCAGATCATCGCAATTGAAAAAGCCTCGAGCGGGCTTGTAGTCGTGCGCAGCGTGGAACGCATTCATGAGTCCTAACTAGTTTTGTGCGGGGAAAAACCGGGCGTCCGTATATCACGACAACTACGGTCAAGCTTCCTGTGCGCCCTATCGACTGATCTCGCCATTGGCAAACGTCGTTTGTCGATCAGTTCTTGCCCGGTGTATTTTGAAAAGAGGATGCTCGTCTTTGATTTAACGTAGAGGCGAGCGACGCATTTGCGTTACAGCGTCATCGATGTGCAGGATTTGTAGCCGCTGCCAGCCATTAATATGTCCTTGCAGGTTGAAGTGTCGGCTTATTGCCACCCCAGAGCCTATTGCACAGATAAGGAGAGTTCGCCCCGTAACAATTATTTGGCCGATAGCTGTTCAAATTTAATACGAAGCCATTTTGAGACATGCATGCCTCACTCTGGCTAGCTTGTTCTTTCGTTAGGTCGTTTGCCAATGCTAGATTTTTGTAACCACATGACTGCATTGCATCTTTAGCGTCCTGAATAGAAGCGCCTTGTTTTTCCCACGCTTCGAATATGTATTTAGGCGGCTGATAGGAATCTTGGGCCATTGAGGTACAACCTGCGATGGCAAAGGAAAAAAGGGCATATAACAGGTAAGTTTTCATTTTTGGCTATTGAGCGGCTACATCAACAAACTGCGAATTTTCAAAGTTCTTGATTTGAGCCTGTAGGATCTGATTTTTCATTGCACCATCTTGCCCGTGATGAATCTCGCGATGGCAGTTTGGACAGATTGCTGCCATCCAAGAAGGAATGTCTAATCCATCATCTGATAATTGGCGAATGTGATGTGCTTCCAAATACGACTTCCCGCCTTTATTTAAGAATGGTGCCGCCTTCCCGCATGATTCGCAAATACCTTTGGCACGGGCTAAAACATAGGCTTTAACGTCTTCGCTACGCTTGTATAAGTTCTTTTTTGAAACCACAGGTGCAGTGCATACTTTGTTTTCAACGGCGGCGTAAGCACGCTTTCTCATCTCGTCCAGGCTGATATTTTCGGTGACTACGATTTCACTTGATTCATCCTGGAGATGTGCGGCTACCACTGACGAAGGCGTCAAGTGAAATTGTATTAATCTCCTCGGATTGCCTTCTGTATCTGGTCCGATCTTTTCGTCGTCGCATCCTGCGCACACAAACGTTCCTTTAAATCGGTAGATTCCACTTTTCTTTGTGGAGGCAAAGAGGAGTAATTCTTTCCCATCGTTGATATGGTCGCGGATCGCACGATTTCCCCTGAGGAACTGCATGGGGCCAACCTGGCCTTCACCTGTGTAGATGAACAAGCCGTTCTCGTCGTAGCCGTCATGGTAGCCGTGCTGTTCGCCAGCTTCGCTCGTAAACAGAAAGATATAAGGTGCGCTCGCCGGCGTGGAGATTCCGCCTTGCTGCTGTCCACCGAACTTTTCGTGGATATCCCTGCGACGGCTATAGAGTTTTTCGAGTTCGAATGCCACGATCATTCTTCATTCTTGATAATTTCCAACATATTAACTTAAGGCAATTGAATTTATGCAACATTTTGCCGGTAAGTATCAAGAAATGAAGATGAGTGGTATCTAGTGTCTGCGGCACAGCGCTTGCCGCCATTGGCTTTCTATAACGCAGCGACAGCCTCCGCGACTCCATCAACCTCCCGCGCTGGATGAGCACATTTCTTCATAGTGCAAAGGTGGGCCCGGTGTTCGCTGCTTTCCCAAGACAGTGGCACGCAGACAACCGAGCGTCCAGGAAACGTCAGTTAAAATCGACGTAATGCGAACAAGTATCCAAAATCCCTACAAAAAAATAGGGGAAAAGAATACTTGTTGAATTTTTAGCATTGAGGATTTATACTAAGTCTACCAATTCCCTACTTTAAGATCGGGTTGACGGTAACTTATGAAGAAAATCGAATTGATCCGCAAGCTCTCGGAGCTCGATAGGCGCGGGGTGTATGTCCTGGCCCGACGCGACATCGAGAAGCTCTTCCCTGACGAGGGCGAGAAGGCGATGGAGAAGTCCTTGCAGCGGATGGTCGCCGACGGCCTCCTGCAACGAGTGGCCAAGGGGCTCTATCTGAACCCGGCCGCGACGAGCAAGAACCGCTGGATCGCCGAGGAGATCGCCAGGGCGCTGCGCCCTGGATGCCTCTCCTACGTCAGCTTGGAGTCGATCCTGTCCGAGTATGGGGCAATCTCGCAGATTCCAATCAACCGGATGACGGTGATGACGACCGGCAAGAGTGGCGTGGTCGACACCCCCTACGGAATGATCGAGTTCACGCACACCAAGCGGGGAGCTGCGCAGATCATCAAGCGCACGCTGCAGGCCAAGGGCCGGCCGCTTCGGATCGCCACTAGGCAGGCGGCGGTCCGGGATCTCTTGCGCGTGGGGCGCAACGCCAACATGATCGATCGCAGCGAGCTCGAGGACGAATTACAAGGAGAAAACGCATGAGCGAAGACCAGCAGGATTTCAACGCGCTTGTCGACCTGGCCATGGCCAACCCGGGGCTGTCGGCGATGCGGCCGGTGGTGGAGAAGGAGCTGCTGCACTACGAGATTTTCCAAGCGCTCGATGCCGAGGGATTGCTCAAAGGGCTGGTGTTCCAGGGCGGCACCTCGCTGCGGCTGTGCCGCGGATCGGATCGGTTCAGCGAGGACCTCGATTTCGCTGGCGGCAAGGACTTCTCGGCCGACAGCATGCAGAAGATCAAGGAGTGCGTGGAGAAGCGCATTGGCGAGCGCTTCGGCCTGAAAGTGACGGTCAACAATAAGCCGGCCAAGGCCGGCGACGACGGGATCAAGCATGTCCGCGTCGACAAGTGGTGGGTCTCGATCGAGACCTCACCGGAAAATCCCGCGATGCCGAGACAGAAGATCAAGCTGGAGATCGCGAACATTCCTGCCCACACCCGCGAGCTGCTGCCGCTTCGGGCCAACTACGACTTCCTGGCCGGCATGCCCACGGTGCTGGTCAACGCCGAATCACTCGACGAGATCATGGCCGACAAGGTGCTGGCGTTTCCAACCTCGCTTCTGGACAACCAAGGTCAACCGGTGGGACCTGACTCGGCCAAGATCCGCCACCGCGACATCTGGGATCTAGCCTGGATGGCAACGCGCGGCGCCAAGCTAGTCCCGGACCTGGTGCTCTCCAAGATCGAGGACTACGGTGTGGTGGACTACCTCGGGCTGTTGGAGGCCGCGATCAAGCAGATTCCACAGATCGTCAAGAGCCCTGAGTTCACGGCGCAGATGACACGCTTCGTCGCTTCGTCGACGGTCGCCAAGACGCTGGCCACCGACGGCTACGCCGACTACTTGGCGACGTCGGTCGGAGGCTTATTCATCCAGATGCGGACTGCGCTTTTCAAGAGTGGCTATGAACTTTGACTTTTGAGTAATCAACCGAGTCGCGAAATATCAGCTTAGCCATTGCAATGTCGCCTGCGGTCAACGGCCGCACATTCTCTTCAACGACATGATCTTTTACGGAAGAACCGATGTTGTCGGCGTCGGTCTGCGCTCCTTCCAGCTTCACGTCAATACTCTCTTCATGAGGATCGCTGGCATTGTCAGCTTGTTTTGAACAGCAGAATGCCCTCTCCGGTGTCTTATGATTACCAGCGAATAAAGCCAAGCGTCCCCTCAATTCAGGGCTGCACCAGCGGCTCCGCTGCCGCGATACGCCGCAGACGGTCGCCTTCGGAACGCGCCTCGACCAATAGTTGATCCCAGTCGTCCGGAGGATGGCCGCTCTCCAGCATCTTGCGGAACGCCCGGTAGGCATCGTCGCTGCTCTCGTAGGCGCGCTTGGTGCCCTCGTCGCTCACCCACGCGTAGACGATCACTTTGCTTGGCCCATGGTAGCGGAAGAACAGCCGGTACTGCTGGAAGAACTTGGCTCGGAACCAGTGCTTGTGGTCTTCGCCGAGGGTGTTTCCCTGCCGGTATTCGGCCCGCGACGGATCTTGCGGAATCACCTCGAACGCCAGTTCGGCGATTGCTGCCAGCCGCTTGCTGGCGTTCTTTTTTGTGTATCCGGCGGGATCTTTTTGCTTGAGTGCCTCGACCTGCCGCATCAGCGTTTCAATTTGCGCAAGGAATAGCGGGTGAGCGAAAACTGTTCACCCGTTGACGACCAGGTGCGCAGGTTTGCCGCCGGTCATTCATCATCTGCCGGCAAGGCGGCATCCAGATCGACTTCAACACTGCCGACCAGCGACCGAATGCGTTGCACGAAATTGGCGTCGACGGCTTGGAGTCGTTCCGGATGGCTGGCAATGTCGCGGGCCAGAAAGCCCAGGAACTGCCCGAGCACCGGGTCCTCTTCCCCGGCCGCTTCCACGCGGGAGAGTACGACCTCACCGCCGGGGCGGATCGTGTAGTGAATCTTGTCCCACTTGTTCAGCCTCAGGGCGCGGCGAACGGTTTCCGGCACCGTTGTCTGGTAGCGATCGGTCAGGATCGATTCGACTTCAAGGGTGGCAGTCATGGCGCACTCCAATCAATGGGATGGATGACATTCATGGCAATGCATTTGCATTGCCATGTCAAAACAAGCGCATTGCTTCCAGCCGTCACATCGAGGATTGAATTTGCAGAAGAAGCCAAACTATAAACGCGCGATCTACAATTTAAACTTCTAATATATTGATTTATATAAGTTTTCGGTATGAATTTAAATATTCACGAAATATACCGAAGGGCCCCTATGCTGGAACTGCCAGACGACGCAACCCGCCAGAAGACTGTGTGTGGGCACAGGCATCAAAGCCATGGGGTAAAGAGACGAAAACATATGAATCTATCAAAGCAGTATAATTCCATTGGATAGTAATGTTTTTTTATACTAATCAATGGAAATACAATGGATTTCTCTCTATCACTTCCAAGTGAGATTTGCACCGAGCTAGGCGCCCGCGCCAGAGCGCGCCGCGTGCAGATGAACATCAGCGTCGAGGAACTGGCGCAACGCATAGGCGTGTCTGACCAGACCGTCAGTAACTTCGAACGTACCGGAAAATGCACGTTAGCCACTTTTGTGCGCATACTTGAATCGCTCAATGCGACGCCGGACCTGAACGACGTCCTTGTTCCAGAGACCCGCAGCATAGAAGAAATGCGCGCAAAATCTGCGGCGGTCTCTCGCCAGCGCGCTTACCGCAAAGCGAGGAGCACGCCATGAAAGAGCTCAAGGTGATGTACCAGGCGCGTGGCGAATCGCATTGGCTGGGCACGCTGGCCGATGACGGCCGCGACGTCTTGTTCCAATACGCACCAGATGCGCTTGGGCGTGGTTTCGAACCGTCCCCGCTGCGCTTGCCCTTGCGTCCCAACGCGTATCCAGACAAGCAAACCGATTACCTGCAGCTATTGCGCGTACCCGGGCTGGTCTATGACTCTTTGCCAGACAGCTGGGGTTTTCGCCTGATGAATCGCCGACTGGCGGCCACGGGTATCGATGCAGATAAGGTTTCCATCCTGGACCGCCTGGCCTACCTGGGCCAAAACACCATGGGTGCGCTGACCTATGAGCCCGCCAGCGAGAGCCTGGTCGACAGCAAGGATCTGGTGCTGATCGACCTGGCAAAAGAAATACAAATTCTGCTGACCGATGACAGCCATGAGGTGCTGGATGAACTGGCCAGGGCTGGAGGATCGCCCGGGGGCGCAAGGCCAAAAGCCGTGGTCAGCTACAACCCGGATAATGGGCAGATGAGTACCCGGGTGGGACAGGTAGCTGACGGCCAGCCTTGGCTGATTAAATTTCCGGCAAAGGAAGACCAGAGCGACAGCTGTGCGTTGGAAGAACTGTATGCGCGCATGGCGCGTCGATGCGGGCTGGGCATGGGGGCGACACAATTTTTTGAATTACCAGATGGCGCCACCGCATTTGGCACTAAGCGCTTTGACCGCGAACAAGGTCAGCGTGTCCATACGCACTCACTGGCAGGAATGCTGCACGTGAATTTTCAGATCCCGTCGCTAGGTTACGGAGAATTCATGCGCGCCACACGTCGCCTCACCCGCGACGCCAGGGAACTGAAAAAATCCCTGCAACGCTGCATCTTCAATGTGCTGATGAACAACCGGGACGACCACGCCAAGAATCTGGCATTTCTGCTGAATGCACACCAGGAGTGGGAACTGGCCCCGCCGTTTGACCTGACCTATTGCCCTGGCTACCAGGGCGAACACTTTATGGACGTGGCCGGCGAAGGCAAAAACCCGACACGCGCACATGTGCTGAAGGTAGCGCAGACCGGTGGGTTGAACGATAAAGATGCCGAAGACCTCATTGACGAGATGCTGGATCTGATTACCGATGCGGTTCTCAAAACTGCTGCGAGCGAGTTGCCTATCTTGAAAAAAACCATGGCTGCAGTGGTCAAGGACATCGATGCCAACCGCATGAAGCTTCGATAAGTACTAAAGGTGGGGTAGGGTGGGCACGCTTTTGTGCCCACGCGGAAGCGCTACAGCGTGGGCACAAAAGCATGCCCACCCTACTTCTTGACAAGCCAGGCGCGATAGCATCCCCTTTACTCACAGAGAAGTCTGAAGAAACATAATTTCAATATGAGCTTATCCACAAATTACTATAGTTTGCGTCTCGAACTGACGCGCATCGAACCTTTGATCTGGCGCCGTTTGCTCGTGCCAGTCACGATCACCTTGCCTAAACTTCATCGTGCCATTCAGGGCGCCATGGGCTGGACCAATTCGCATTTGCATCTATTTCATATAGGCGATGAACTGTACGGTGAACCTGATCCGTATGGCGAGATGCTTCTGATCGACCAGAAGGGAATCAAGCTATCGTCCGTGCTTGCCGGGAGCGTGCGTGAATTCGTCTACGAATACGATTTTGGCGATGGCTGGATACATCGGGTAGTGGTGGAGAATCTGCAAGAGGCGCATCCTGCGTGGAGTGGCTCGCTTTGCGTGGGCGGTCAACGGGCATGCCCGCCGGAGAACGTCGGAGGAATCTACGGCTACGGTGAATTCGTCGGCGCCATCGCCGATTCCAAACATGAACAGCATGTCGATATGTTGCGCTGGGTCGGCGGTGCATTTGATCCGGAAGGATTCGATATTAACTCCGCAAACTTACGTATCCGTCGACTGAAGGGGTAGCTCATCGAACTCCTGTTTGGCCTCATCAGGCCGAGGCAACATGCCGTTGACCGCCACGAAGTACTCGGGATTGGCAACGAAGAAATCCTGCAGGGCGGGAAGATCGTCTTCAGTTAACCTTCGGGCTTCAAAGTCTGCGGCACCGAAGAGCCGCTGCGATGACGGAGGTGATGGAATCATGCGCGCTAATGTGAGGTAAAGGTTATTTCGAAAAATCGGGCGGCGAACGGGAGTTTAACGCGGCCATAGGAATATTTTTGTCATATCCAACCGCAAGTGAAATTTAGTGCTTGTTCCGGAACTCGCCTTCAAGTCCCTTGCAATTATTTTGCTTGCATTTGTACCAAGCTACATCATCAAAGGAACAGTCGCCATTTAAATTATCTTTTGTAAATTCACAATCTATGAATTCACATTCGACAAATTTGGACCCCGAGAATGCAGTGCCGCGAAATGTGCAACCCTTGAACTTCACCTGCACAAGGATGGCCAGGTTAAAGATCCCCCAATACCATTCGCAATTTTCAAATGTGCAGCCGACAAAAATCGAGTCTATGCTGCCGCCCTCGCTGTCTATGTCAGCGAAGTTGCAGTAGCGAAAGACACAATCTTCCCAACTGGCGGGTTTTGTTAAACGGGATTCAAATCTTTCGGTCTCAAACAGCATATTGGAGTGGCATTCAAGTGTAAAAGTGGATTGAGTGCTGCTTTGCAATGTTGACATCGTATCAGCAGATTGGTTTATTGCGCGATTGCCTCGTCAAGACAGTGCGCGGCCATCCGTCGCCTTCGGTGTCGCGCTGGAGGCAACTTCTGCTTAAAGCCATGAAGCAAACCGCCGCAGACGCCAAAGCCACGGCGGGGAGGTTATCGATCAGGTCCATTGCACTATTTTGATCGGTTATATCCAGTACAAATATATAAATTTAATCGTCTATAAGCGATCAATAAAAAGATTTCCACTGATCTTTTCTATTTACATGAACGGATTACAGGTGTTCGGCACAGCTTACAAAAAACTGGTTAAACCCGATATAATCTATAGTATTGAACGTTTATAAGCGATAAAATAAGTATAAATTGATCGGGTATAACTGTTCAAGATGTATTAATTCAACCGGGTGTAGACTATCAAAATGGACATTCAAAAACTGCGGCTGTCGCAAGTCGATAGTGCCGTGAAACAGGCATCTGTGCCGTCGCGCCCGTCGATCGGCTGGATCCAGACCATACGCACCGCATTGGGCATGACGACGCGTCAGCTGGCTGCGCGCATAGGTGTAACGCAGAGTACCCTGGCTGAACTTGAAAAATCCGAAGCCGCAGACAAGATCACGCTGCACTCACTGCGGCGAGCGGCTGACGCCATGGACTGCGATCTCCAATACGTCCTTGTACCACGCAGTTCCTTGAAAAAGCGCGTTGAGAATCAGGCAGAAGCTATCGCACGTCAGCGTGTCAGCCGCGTCTTCCATACGATGCAGCTAGAGGACCAGGCGCCTACGCAGAAAGTGGATAAAAAGGAAATTTCCAGAATGCAAACCAGTTTGCTGGCAACAAATTGGAAGCACTTATGGGAGTAGGGCTCGGCCAACAGCATGCGCCAGGCGCTACCCCATTGGATCCGGACGAACTTGCTGGCTTGATCCCACGGCATATCACGCTCAAGCGTGAGCTGGATGAATACGAACAGGCCAACATCCTGCAGGCGCAGGCATGGGCGGAGTCTCGCATTCGAAAAAATATGCTGAACGAACGCGATCTGCGTCAGCTACACAAGCGCATGCTCGATAAGACCTGGCGATGGGCGGGGACATTTCGCAAGACTGAAAAGTCCATTGGGGTGGATCCAGCCAGGATCAGTGTCGACCTGCATAATCTCCTGGAGGATGCAAATGCTGGCGGGAGTTCAACGCCTATCCGATTGACGAGCAGGCTGCACGATTGCACCACAAACTGGTTCTCATCCATCCATTTCCCAACGGGAATGGAAGGCACGCTCGCCTGTTCACGGACTGTTTCTTGCGCTACTGCGGGGTGCAGCCGTTTACATGGGGTAGCGTGAACCTCGTTGATGCGTCAGATACGCGCGCTGCTTACATCGCGGCATTGCGGGCAGCAGATAATAGAGACTATGGTCCGCTCTTGGCATTTGTGCGGACTTAAGCAGGGTTGGGTTAAATCATCATGTGTTTGCCGCCGGAAGCAGCTTTCGTCTAAGCTTCTGAAGCAAGCGCCCGCCGTCATCAAAGCCCCAGCAGACACCGCAGGCGATCCCGCCGGTGACGGCTAGCATCGCCACAGTGTGAACCCCCACTGCCGCCAGCGCCAGCATCAGCGAACCTGATGCGGTGATCTCGCGCGCCGGCGTGTCGGCCATGCACAGCGGGATGAACGCCGGCACCAGCATCAAGCCGGCGCCGTGCGCGGTGGACATCATGAAGGACCAGAGCGCCAGCCCGGCGTGACTCGCCGGTACCCGCGCCCGCCTGGCTTTCCGGCCAAGCAAGTGATACACCACAACGCCCGCCAACAGCACGCCCGCCACGACTTGCAGCGCGCTGCGATCCATACCCAGCCCAAGCGCTACCGCAGCAGCCACCAGCGCGACCGATACGGCGTGCCCGGCCGCAATCGGTGCCAGGGCCCGCAGCGCCTGCATCCGGTCGCCCGACCGCACGCCCCAGGCGACGGCAAACATCCAGCCGGTGGCGGGGTTCAGCCCGTGCAGGGCGCCGACTCCTGCCACCGCCAGCCATGGCCAAAGATTTGACATGATGCGCTGGGATAGCTCACGTTTCAGGTATGCGCGCAGCAGGAAGAAGCGGCCGCCGGTCCCGGTTCATAGCGGTCATGGTGACGCACCCACTCCATCTTGTGCGGTACGTCGCGCTCGCCGCGTCCCTCGGGCGTAAGGTCCATCATGTTGTACGCGCCCATCATCACTTCCACGCCGCGGCCATAGGTTGAGTAGGTGTGGAAAATGTCGCCGGCGTCGTCCTTGTAGAACACGCTGACGCCGGGCGCCTCTTCGTGCGGGAAGGATTGCGTGACGTAGTTGTAGCTGACCTCGCCCTTGGCCCGTTCTTCCGGCGTGAAGCTGATGTTGAAGTCGTAGTTGAAATCGCTGCCGTGCGAGGACGCCCAGCGGAACTGCCAGCCCATGCGCTGGCGGAAGCGTGCGATCTCAGCCAGCGGCGCGCGCGAAATGGCGATTAGCGTGATGTCGCGCTGCGCCAGGTGGACGTTCATGCCGTCCGTATGGTCGGCCATGAATGAGCAGCTCGGGCAACCCTCTTCCCATCCCGGGCCGAGCATGAAGTGCTGCACCAACAGCTGACGGCGGCCGTCGAACAGTTCGGACAGCGTGCGCCGGCCTTCGGTGGTGTCAAACACGTAATCCTTCTCGACGCGCTCCCATGGTAGCGCGCGGCGTTCACGGGCCACCTGGTCATGCAGGCGCATCAATTCCTTTTCGCGCGCCAGCAGCGTCTTGCGCTCGCTCAGCCAGCGCTCGCTGGAGACGACGGGATGATTCTTTATTTCGGAAATAGTGGTGTTCATGATCTGCTCCTATTGATACTTCCTTAAATGATGACAACTCTTGTCCATCCATCACTCGTAGGGTGGGCACTTGTGCCCACGCGGAAATGGCGGGACGCGCAGTCCGGGATGGATAGCCAGGGGCGGCACAGCGTGGGCACAGGTGCCCACCCTACAAACGGTTCAGCCAGCTGCCGGCTGTTCGCGGCGCAGCGCTGCTTGCACGGCTGGGCGGGTCGCGATGCGTTCCTGGAACGCCTGCAAGTGCGGGAACGGCGCCAGGTCGAGGTTGACGAACGCCGCCCAGCGCGTCACCACAAACAGATAAGCATCGGCGATGCTGAATTGTTCACCCAGCAGGAATGGCGTGAAGCCAAGCGTGGCGTCGATCAGCGCATAGTGCTTGCGCAGATGGGCCATGCGTCCGGCGCGCATTTCATCGCTGGTCTCTGGGTAGAACAAGGGCAGGTAGCCCTGGTGCAGCTCTGAATTGATGTAGCCCAGCATTTCCTGCAGGCGGTAGCGTGCCATGCTGCCGTTGGCGGGCGCCAGCTGTGCTTCGGGTTTCAGGTCGGCCAGGCATTGCACCACTGCCGGGCCTTCGGTCAGCACACGGCCGTCGTCCAGCTGCAGTGCCGGCACATAGCCTTTGGGATTGATGGCGAGATAATCGTCGCCGTGTTCAGTGCGTTTGGTCTTGCTGTCGACCTTCACCAGTTCGATAGTCAGGCCGAGCTCGTTGGCGACAATGTGCGGCGACAGCGAACAGGCGGATGGAATGTAGTACAGCTTCATGGTCATGCTCCTTGGATTGGGGTTGTTCAGGACAGTGCCTGAATGCGATGGGCGTACGGGGTCCCTCGGCTATGCCGAAGAGGTAGTCCTGCCCAACGTGCTACTGCGGTGATTGTTAGCTGGCTGCTTTCGGACGCCGCACGGCGCGCACCTTGCCGCTGCCGCCGCCGCCACAGTAAAACAGGCCGGCGCCGTCGGATTCGAGACCGCTGACGTTGGCGCCGGGCGGCATTTCCAGTCGCTCGAGCACGGCGCCGCTGTCCGGATCGACGCGGCGGATTTCGCTCTCGTCGCCTTCCCAGGTGCCGTGCCACAGCTCGCCGTCGACCCAGGTCACGCCGGTGACGAAGCGGTTGGATTCGATGGTGCGGAGGATGGCGCCTGTGGCCGGATCGATCTGGTGGATCTTGCGGTCGCGGTGCTGGCCCACCCACAGGCTGCCTTCGGCCCAGGCCATCCCGGAGTCGTTGCCGTGGCCGGGCGCCGGGATCGAGGCTAGCACCTTGCCGCTGGCGGGATCGATCTTGTCGATGCGCTGCTCGGCGATCTGGTACAGGTGGGTGCCGTCGAAGGCGGTGCCGGCGTCGCAGGGAAGGTCCAGCGTGCGCGTGGTCTCGCCGCTCTCGGGATCGAAGGCGATCAGCCTGGCGCCGGTGGCGGCCCAGACGCGCTGGCCGTCGTGGGTCACGCCGGCTACCTGGTTGACGTCGGCGAAAGGGCCGTATTCGCGCACGATCTCTGCCATGCGCACCTTGGCCTGGGGTTTGTCTTTGTTTGTACTGGCTTTGCGGGTCATGGCTGTCTCCTTGCGGTTGTCTTGTAGCGTGCCTTGAAGCGGCGCCGTAAGACAACTCTATTCCATCTGAAGCGCGGCGGGGAGTAACAAGATTGTCGTGAATCCCGCCAGCGGCGGCGACAGCCAGCGCTGCGTCCGCGCCCGCCCGATGGAACGCACCCGTCCGCTCGCCTCCAGCTCGGCCAACGCGCGTTGGACGGTGCGCTGGCTGGCCCCCAGGGCCAGCGCCAGGGCTGAGGTCGACCAGGCCGCGCCGTCGGCCAGCAGCGCCGCCAGCGATGCCTGGTCGCCGTCTATGGGCGGCGCCAGCAGCGCCACGGTGCGCTCATCGCGCGGCTTGAGCACGAAACCGCGCGCGGTGGCCTCGATCTGCGTCAGTTCTGTGACGAGCGCGCGCAGACGGCCGATCTCGACCCGCAGGCGCGCCCGGTGTGTTTCGTCGGGATGGCGTGTGTTGAATGCCGCCGCAATCAAGGTTTCCCGGTCGACATCGCCAGGCCACGCCTCGGCCAGCGCGCGCACCAGGGCGAACAATACCGGCCGCCGCGCCAGCGTTTGCCAAGCGTTGCCGGCACCGACCCCCAGCCCGCGACGGCAGGCATCAACTACCAGCGCATCGGAAGCCAGCAGCGTTGCGACCTCGTCAAGACGCAGCGTCTGCTCGCCGCCGGAAAACAGGCGTCGGGCGGCGGGACGTTCAAGCGCGGCCAGCGCCTCCGCCACCTCGGCCAGCAGCGCCGGCACGCGCGCGCGACCGGCCGCCTCCTGCGCGCGGGCCAGCGCCGCCCGCGCCGGACCTATGCGCAGCGAACGCAGCGCCAGTTCCGCTACAGCCAGCTCTGCCACCGCGGCCAGCGACGGCGGCAGGCTATGTCCATCGAGTTGAGTCAGTGCCGCTTCGGCTTCGTCAAGGCGGCCGAGCAGCAACAGCTTGCGCGCCGCGATCAGCCTCGCCTGCAACGCATTGGCGCGATCGCCATGCGCTTCCAGCGTGGCCAGGGCCGCCGCCAGCGCGCGCGGCGAGCTGCCGAGGTCGCGCACGGCCAGCGCCACTTCGGCCTCGGCGACGATGCAGCGAGCGCGCGACAGTTCCTCATGAGCGCCGAAGCCGCGGGCAGCCCGCCGCAGCAACTCACGGGCGCGCGGATGCTCGCCCAGCTGAGCCATGGCGATGCCGCGCAAGGCCAGCGCCGGCGGATCGTCGCGCAGGGCGACACGCTTGAGTGCGCCGAGCGCATCGCCGGCGGCGAGAGCCCGCGCGGAGGCGGCTATCAGGGAATCCATGGTGACAGGATACACTGCCGTGCTGGTGAGATTGCTGCCGTCGACTGCGCTTTAACGCTTTATCCGCTGATTTTTTGAAGGAGCCAGACGGTCTCCGTTGATGCAACTTTCCCCTTCAATCCGCCCGCCACGTCCCTGATCTCAACGGACGTCAATTGGTAGGTAGCGCCATAATGCTGCCTTACTTCATCCTCGTTCACTGAAAACGGCGGACCGTCGATCTTCGATTGGTCGTACACGTAAGCGACCAGCAGCTGCGGCGCCGCACCGGTTATTTGCATCAGGTGTGCGGCATATTGCTTTCGCATGTCTGCCGGCAGCGCAACCAAGGCGGCGCGATCATATATCGCATTTATTGGGCCAAGATATTCCGCGGACACGTCAAAAATATCGCCCACCCATATGTCGATATCGTCAGCGCTGTAGCGGGTCAAATTCCCCACTTTGGAGATGTTCGGCGCCAACCCGAGTTCTTTGAACAATTCGTCAATTGCTTGTCCGCTCAACTCTGCGCCGGCAACGCGATAACCGTTGGCCAGCAGCCATGCGATATCGCGTGTCTTGCCGCACAACGGCAGGAATACGCGGCTGCCCTTTGCCAGGTTTAACTTTTCAAAATGCGCTGTCAGTAACGGGTTTGCCTCGCTTTGATGGAAATTGATTTCGCCCCGTTTCCATTTTTCATGCCAAAAACTAGCTTCCATATAGGCTCCTTAAACTCTTCATAAATAAATAACATCCTACCAATTTAATGATTTAAGTCATGTACTAAGTTGTATGCAGTGCAAGGATACGAGTTAAAGCCAACTTTAAGTCAAGCCTTATTGCTGCAGATGAAATAATGGATATGACACAAGACGAACGAGAGCAAGCAAGATAGGCGGTTTTTTGGCCGTATATGGCGCCGTTGCACGGTTTTATTAAAAACGTCAGCCCTCTCTAAAAAAAGGCGACTGAAAACAGGAATGAGCCGCAGGAAAAAATCAAGAGGTGAATGATGAATGGAAAACATATGGGGAGCAGTTTCGATGACTCTCTTAGAGAGGATGCGACTTTGCAGGAGATAGCCGCCGTGGCCGTTAAACGTGTGATTGTGTGGCAAATTGCAAGTGAAATGAAGAGGCAAAAAATAACCAAGACCGCGCTGGCCCGTGAGATGCATACCGGTCGCGCTGCTCTAAATCGCTTGCTGGATGAAAGCGATACGAGCCTGGCCCTGACTACGCTAGTGGGTGTAGCGGCGGCATTGGGCAAGAAAATCAAGATAGAACTGGTTCCGGCCTGATTTCGAGCATGACTTTGCCGGGGATGGCATGTGAAGCCCTCTTCTCCCCGACAAGCCACCTCTTCTGCTACCCCACCTTGGTGAACTTCCAGCTCTGGTTGCCGCCGCCATTGTCATCCCACAGCGTAATCGCAGATACATTGGTAGTGCCGTAGCTGGTGGGCGACGTGCCCGAATTGTTATCGTCGATGACGCGCCCGCTCTGCACACCCTTGATCCCGTAGCTCACGCCATCCGGCCGCGGCACCAGCGCGAACTGCTGGTTGGCGCCGCCGTTGCCTTGCCAGATTTCCAGCGCGGCGCCGTTGTCGGTCTTCTGGCCGGTCACGTCCATCACCAGGCCGCTCTTGATGTTGGTCAGCTGCCAGTTGCCGCTGGAAATGGTCAGCCGCCATTGCTGCTCCTGGCCGCCGGTAGCAGCGGCGATGCCGAGCCGGGTGCCGGCCGTCGTGCCGCCCTGGTAGACGCCCAGCAGCAGGCTGCTGATGGCGCTGGTGATGGTGTAGACGCCGTTGTTGACGATGGCCGGCAGGAAGCGCCACTGCTGGCTGAACGGCCATTGCTGGCTAGGGTTGTCGGCCGGATTGATGATGACGTTGGCGGATGCGCTGGTGGACGAGATCGAAGTCGGCGCCTTGGATGCGCCATTGATGTCCAACAGCAGCTGGCTTTGCTTGCCGGCCAGGGTGTAGATGCCGGTGCTGACGCCGGCCGCTTTCCAGCTCTGGTTGGCGCCGCCGTTGGCCGCATACAGGATCACCGAGGAGCCCGCCGCCGTGCTGTTGTTGGCGACGTCCAGCGTCGCGCCGGTGCTGGCGTTGACGATCTTCAGGTTGCCGAAGCTGTCGGTGCTTACTGTCCAGCCCTGCGTCGCGGCGGCGCTTAGCGGCTGCACGCCGGGATAGGTGTAGGCCGATCCCGCCACCGCCGGCATCACGTCCAGGTACAGGCCGCTGTTGACGTTCTGCAGGAAATAAGTGTTGGCGGCAGGCGGCGGCACCGCTGCCGTGCTGGCGGGGCCGGTGATATTCTGCGGCATGCCGCTCGCACCATAGAAACTCAGGCTGCCTGCGCTGCCCTGGATGAACTCGAACACCACGATCGTATTGCTGCCGCTGGTCAGCCACACGCCGGGGCAGTACAGCCGCTTTTGCGGACCGGCGGCGGTCCAGTAGCGGCCCAGGTTGTAGCCGTTCACGAAGACATAACCGCTGCCCCAGGAGGACATGTCGATATACATGTCTTGCGGCGTCGCGATGTTGACCGTGGCTTTGGCAAAGAACGGCTGGCTGCCGGCAGGCGCGGTTGCGCTGAAAGTGAGCGCCGCGACCTGCGCCGCCGACAGGGGCGCGAGCGCCATGCTCCAGTTGATCAGCGCGGCGCCGTTGGCGTAGACGTTCAGCGACAATCCCTTGCCTTCGGCATTCATGCCGCCGGCGCCGAAGTTGACCCGTCCGAACGGCATGCAGACGATCTGCAGCGTGGCATTCGGCGCGGCGTTGCTGATGGTCAGCGATGTGGTTGGAGATAGTGCGCCGTTGGACGCCGTATTTAGCACCTGGCTGGAAGCGCGCACGCCGTTGACGAACACCAGTGCATAGTCAGGAGCGCGGTCAAAGGTGATGGTGAAGTTGCCGCCGGATGCCGGCAGTGTGGTTTGGTAAACCGCCACGCCGGAGGGATACACACCCGCGCTGGCCGGCTGGTTCTTGTTCAGCGCCATCGCCATCGCTTCCATGGTTTGCGGCAGCCGGTTCTGGATAGTCAGGTTGAGGCCGGGCAGCAAGCCGCAGTAAGTCAGCTGGCTGCTCGGCACCGCCGCGATATCGCCATCGCTGATATGCGGGATGCCGGCCGGCGTGGCGGCAAACGGCACGCTGTACGACGCGTTGGCGACGTAGGCAGCCTGGATCGGCGAAAAGTTAGGATTGGCGCCGCCGGATTCCGAGACCGGCGCGCCGTAGTCGTAGGAGGTGATGGTTCCCTGGGAGCTGGAATCGCTGACGCCGTTGGAGCCGGCGGTAAACCCGAAGTTGGTGCCGCCGTGCGCTACATATAGTACAAACGAACACTTCGACGTGGTCAACGCCGTGACCTGGCTCACAAAATCCCCTACATGCAAGGTCTGGCTGGCGTCTCCCCAATGGCAGATCCAGCCCGGATAACACTCCGCCCCGAACGCGCCTACGCCGTAATTACCGGCGGCGGTCGCATAGTTGCCGGCCGACGCGCCGTCCGCGGTCATGCCGTAGGCGGTGTTGGTCGGCAGGGTGATATGGTTGTTCTTGAAGCCGTTGGCATAACCGTCGCACACGCAGAATTTTTCTGCATAACCGAGCGCCGTCCATTGCTGCGCGATCGCGTTCGGATAAGTGCCGTCGTCGGGCGACCAGGAAGTGTACTCATTCTCCACCGCCACCAGCATGATCGGACCGCCGGCCGCCAGGGTGCGGCCCTTCACCACATTGTTGTAGAGCGCGGTGTTCCAGCTGTTGACGGCCGCCATGTAACTGGCGAAGTTGCCGCGGATCTGCAGGTTGCCGGCGCTATCCCTGAATTGCGGATCGGCCAGCATGCGCGGCGGCAGGCCACCGAAATCCCATTCGGCGCAGACGTAGGGGCCGGGGCGCAGCAGCACCCACATGCCGTTCTGCGCGCACAGGTCGATGAAGTGGCCCATGTTCTTGTCGGGCGAGCTGAAGTCGAACGAGCCGTCGGACAGTTCGTGGAAATTCCACATGAGGTAGATCGAGATGGTGTTGCAGCCCAGCGCCTTGATCATCTTGATGCGGTGGTCCCAGTATTGCGAAGGGACACGCGCCGGATGGATCTCACCACCGAAGAACTGGAACGCCGAACCGTCCATGAACCAGTTGCCGCTGCTGTTCCAGGAGAGAGCGTGGTTGCCGCCGCTGGCGAACACGGCGTTGCTTGCATCGCCGGCAGCGGCAAAGGCTTTTGCGCTCGGCGAATTGGTTGGCGCGCTGTCCTCGCCGCCGACACCGCAAGCTGCCAGTAGCGGCGTGACTACTGCATAACCAAGGAAGTCTCTTCTTTTCATGGTCTGTCTCCTTTTTATGAATCTGTCGTCGTTTTTTTGAAGCTACGTCACCTGCTGAGAAAGATTTTCTGGATGGTTTTGTTGCGGTAGCGCGTATCGGGAGGATGGCGTGTCGGAGTGCCGGATTAATGATGCGCCGATTGTATGAGGCACCACGGCAGATATCCAATGAAGTTTCTCATGGCAGCGATACCGTATTGGGTATTGATTGCGTGGCTTGCGCGGCGTGTTTTTAGGCTGGACTGGCGGGAATCGGGAGTGGTTAATGTGAAAGAATATTCGGCAATGACATGTGCGAGTTTGTACACATTCGGTAACCCGCATTGTAGGCGTATTTAACATTCAACCCGTGGTGAATGTTGGATTGCGTGGCGTCGGGAAAACAAGACGCACGGGTAGGTTTGCCCATCTGAATTTACTTGTACGAAACCTTCTCCATAGCTCCCAGAAAATGATGAACAAGAAAAGATCGCTAAAATGCACCGCAAACATTTTTGAATGTTCATCGGCTGGTCAAAATAGGTAGTTTGCGTGCATTTCAGGTTGTCGCCGATGAGCTTGCCGCTGCAGCCTGCGGTATTGTACTTTTGACGATGCGTTGTCCTTCCATGGTCGCGAGCTTAAACCTGCGAATCATTGGGAGATCCAGCTAGCTTGCAGCGTTTGTCGCAGGCTTTGGCGGCACAGGATGTATTTCTTTGGCAGCGTTGATCAGGTCTTCCGGTTTGCCGCTCCACTGAGGCAATTTGGCCGGAGGTAATGGCAGGACGTTGTCGAGATTAGGAAAACGCAGATCTGAGTCGTGTTCCAAAGCTTTCTTGAAGACTCGATAACGATCAGCTCGCGAGTTATCAACACCAGCAGGCGCGAGACCGTCAACCTTTTGGAATTCGCCGCGTAAATAGTCAGCCGATGCGGCGCTCCCGAACTTCACTCCCTCGTGAAAATAGTGCAGGGCTCGTGACTTGTCCTTTTGAATGACGTCATATTCGATCCCCAGTGCTTCGGCAGCATCACCGTTACCCTGCGCAAAAGCGCATTCAAGCATTTTGAGGCCGATCACTTCATTGCTCCAGCGTTCACGCTCGGGCTCATCTTTTTCTAATACCGCATTCAAACTGCGTCCGATCGTAAATTGCGCAAAACTGCTGCCCATGTCGGCGGCCTTTTGCCAAAACGCCCAGGCTGCAGTCGGATCTTTTTTGACGATAAAGCCGTCAGCATAATAGTTGCCCATCACTGCGTAAGCCAGCGGCACACCCATACGCATCGCGTCCTCGGTCAAGGTCATCGCCGCGTTAGGGTTGCGTTCTACAAGTATCTTTTTGGAATCCTTCAATCCCCAAACACCGGTCTGGTAGAGGGTCGCCAGATTGTTCATGGCTTTCCAATGCTTACGCTCTGCGGCCTTTGTGTACAGTTCGATGATGCGTGGCCAGTTGCGGTCGTCCTTCCACAGATCAGGTGTATCTAACGCCAATGCTTCCTGATACCAGATATCAGCCTCCCGGTCCAACGGTGGTGCTGCCGTCAGTTCACTCTTGCAAGTGAATTCAGTGCGATGCGGATGGAACAATTCAGGAATGTGGTTGCGAGGCAAATCGTTGTCCATAGAACAGGCCGTTTGAGAAAGTGGAAGGCAAATAAGAAAGAGCGACAGGTAACGGCGCCAAGTGCCGCTAGATAGTGTGGTCAATGAGGTCATGCAGTAGCTTCCCCCGTTTCGGTAGTGGCGGCAGGGGCTTGCGCCAAACGAACACCGAATCCGGTGCCGCCGCGTGAATCAGAGAATTTGACAATATGATTGTCAAGACGATCAATTCCGTTGCTGTTTTTTGCCGCCTTGTCGATAACAGCAGCGTTCTTTTTCATTTTCTTGGACCAATCCCCGTGAGTATCTTCTAATTTAGTTCCTGTGGCATCTCCGCCATCTAATTCGCCTCCGGCTAAATTAGCCCATACCTTTTGTCGCATTGTCCTCGGCAAGGTTTTATCCATGCAAGCGATGTTGATTTCGCTGTCCCCAGCCATGCTGCGTAAATTCAGATTGGCGCTGCCTAGCGTGAAGAAGGCGTCGTCAATAATCATCAATTTGCTGTGAATATAGATTTCTCTGCATTTGCCTGTGCCGCCTTGCGTGTACAGTTTTCCGATCAACACTTTGATGCCGAGGGCCTCCAGATCGGCGGCGCTGACTGGTGGCCGGTTAGCCGAGTCTAAAACATCGCCGGCTCCGATTCGATTGCCGATTTGCGTGCCAAGATCGGATTGGGCGCGGCTTTTCACCAACTTCTCAAAAAAAGAATCGTCTGCCTTCGGCTGCATGTCCCTGTAACTCTTGACACCGTCATCGTATTTCTTGATGCTGGCGCCTTCGCCGAGCTCGGCAACGGTATCGTAAGTGCGCGGCACCATCCCGCCTTTTTCCGGTTCAGGTATGAGGATAAACACATACAGATTAGGAATCGACGGTTTTCCGGGAGCCTTTGCCATGCCCTTGGCATATTTCAAACGCATGGCTTTAAGATGTTCAGCCCAGGGAGTGTGCTGGAAATACTGGTTCTCTATGTAGATGTAGCTACGCGCCTGGCTGGTCGCCAGCCAATAGGCATCCTGAATGGTTTTATCTTTTTCTTCGGGTTGTGTACGAATGATCTGGGAGATATGCTTGTCTGCGCCTGCGGGCGGCGCGAATTGATCTCCCTTGAACCGCGCCCGTAGCGCAGACAGCGATCCTGCGGAAGGAGTCGTATCCCATTCCTTCGCGGCGCGATCCCATGCGGTCGAAAAATTACGATTCAAACAAAATAGAGCTGGTCCCTGTACCCTGATTGCATAGTCGCGGTAGGGTTTCAGGCGTAGGCTGAGATTGGCTGAATCGCTTGTTCCCTCCCATTGATAGCCGCGCAACGGATCGTCGTAAATATGTTCAGGCGTGTCCCAGTAGTCGGTAGTCGAGTTCAGTCCCATCACGTACCCTACCGAGGTGGGACCAGGTAGTTCATAATCGATCAGGATGGGCTTTTGGTGATGCGTCGGCACTCTCTTCAATCCCGCAATTTCAATGGACGTATAACCTTTGGTTTCACCCTTCATGCTCTGTTCAACGGAATCGGCGCTCTGGCAGCGATGACGCACATGTAAATTCGGCATTTTCCCCGTCATGGCTTTTTCCCACCAGTCGACACAGTGTTTCGCGCGTTCAGGCGTTTGGTGGAAGGCGCGGTAATAGTTGGCGAGATCGGGATCGTCCTTGTCATTGAAAGCCCTGACAACGCGCTCGAGATCGGACTTGTTGGTATAACCAGGCAAGTTATTGGCCATCAACCCGAGTTCCTTGCCGACACCGGCGGGATACCACACCATCAATCGCACGATGACACCCTTGGCGGCGACCTGGGATAACAAATCACCATACGTCAGGCCGCGCGGCCAGGTTCCGCCCTGGCGTTTGCCGATCTCCATGCCCGGGTCGAATCCCCAGCAAACCAGGTCGACGGTTTCTTTTGCCGCTTGAATATCTGCAACGATCTTTGGAAATGCGTTCGACGCGCAAACAAAAAAATCCAGATGGTTTGCAGAAATTGGATGATCCCAGGGGTTGTTGATATTTTCGAGCAACCACTGCTTGCTGATATTGGCCTCGCGGGACAATTCATCAATATGAAATTCCCCGGTTCGAAACAGCTTGTTGATATCTGGCGGCATGGTATTCGGTGTCCTTCAAATCGTTGAGAGCGAATCAGTCCCAAGCGGTTTTCGATTTAATAATGCGATATTGGATTACTTTGTGCTGAATCAGTTTATTTTTTTTCCAGGGGTAGAATTTCTGGGACCGGCATGCCGGTTTTCCAGTCCAGGAAAATGGCGATATAACGAGTTTTCTGTATGGTGTCGGCATTCAGCGCACGCCGCGGCAGCGTTCCCACATCAAATACGTAATTCTTGCCTCTGCTCTGCGCATCTTCCAGAAAAGCGCCCCAGTAGTCAGTAATGCCTTTGGTGACATCTTTGAGGGTCGCTGCGTCACTCTTGCTGAAATCGACCTGGTACACGACCAGATCGTTCCCGATTTTGTAGAGGCATGGCGTATCGATTCCATCGGCGAAAGTATCCGAACCGCCAGGTTGCGTGGTTTTCAATTCGATCGGAACACGTGTCCCGCTGACTAGTCCCGTATGCCAGGCTTTGTCATTATCTATCGCCACTGTAAAAATGGGTTCGCCTGGCACGTATGTCGGGATGTTCAACACATATCGGCTTATTTCAGCCAATCCGCGCGGCTCGGTGATGGGAGCGACCTGATATGTTCCTGCCATGTCTTTGCATTCTTTCGGTATGGCGGAAAGCGCCGCTTGCGAAAATGCCATGATGCTCAATGCAAGGAAACCCATGGAAATCTGACGGCAATAGTTCATTGTTGTCCCAAGCTTTGTAATGGATAAAATAATTTCCTGGGGACCTAATCAGGGCCAGGGATTGTTTTTCTACACTTGCGATGTCAGTCCGTCCGATGCGTCGCCCAAATCGCGGAATCCAAGATTAGAGATACGCTGCGGTTCTTCTTTGTTTTCCGGATTCACTGGCAAGGCAAGACTGCTGCCTTCGCTCAATTTCACTTCATATTTACTGGTCGGAACGTGATCTTTCACCACGATGCGCCCCCATTCGTCGGTAACGCCGTGTTCTACCAGAGCGCCATCGCGATACAGTTCATAAGGTTCAGGGATACTGTGACTCTGCCCCGCCAAGGTGTGCAGGTTAAAAACCATTTGTTCTGGCATTTTCACCGGAACCGGCAATTTTGGCGTCGACAGATTGGCTGGTCCCGGCAGACTATGTGTAGCGGCATGCGCCACATAGATGCCGTTTGTCCCATGCTCGATGCCGGCGGCGTTGTACTTGACGTAGCTGCCGCCGCCGTTAATCATCACCTCTTCCTTGGCGACGATGGTAATGCGATTGGCGGTGTGCGTGATATTGAGCTTGGCAAGAATATTGATGCCGTTGGTCAGCGCCTGCACATCAATGTCGCCTCCGGCTGCAATCATCTTCATGCCGGCTTTGTACACGAACAACCTGAAGGTCTGACGGATGCTGGCAAACAGGCTGTCGCCGCTGGCGATGGATAAACTCTTGCCGGTAGTGATCGCGGTGTTCTGAGCGCTGGCGATATGGGTGCTGCCGCTGGTTGTGGATTCGATGCCGGCAGGACTGGCCAGCACCAGGTGCGGTGACGACAGCTCTGGGAAATTGCCATCGCCGCCAGCGCCACTACCCTTGATCGCATCATTCTGCGCCTTCAGGATTTTCGCAATATCGACCTGCTGCCCTTGCTTTTCCTGCGCTCCCGCCTGCTGCGCCATGTCGGCCAGCGTTTCATGCTGGTCGCGCGCAGAGGTGAGGCGCTGCACGGTCTCGCCCATGTCCTTGATATGCGAAGCAGCATTGCCGCGCGCTTCGGTAGTGATCAGCATGCCCTTGGCCGAGCGCACCACGCCGTGCCCATCGGTCCGCAATTCCCAGCCCTCGCCGCGCGCATCCTTGCGGCCTGCATTGTCTTCGATGCGGGTGATATGCCCCAGGCTCAGCTGGCTATGCTGATGATCGCTCTTGAGTTGCGCCTGGATTTTTCCGTTGGAGTCATCCAGGATCAGATGGTTGCTGCGGCCGCCTGGCTGATTGCCGCCGTTGGGGGTCAGCTCGCGGCTCCTGAAGCCCATCAGCGGCTGCTGGGTCGCCAGTTTCCACGGCGGCATGTTGCGCTGGTTGTAGACGCTGCCGGTAACGATAGGCCGGTCTGGATTACCATCCAGCCACTGCACGACGCACTCCGATCCCACGCGCGGAATCGATTTGGCGCCCAGCTCGCCGCCGGCCCATGAGCTGGCGACACGCACCCACGCCGAACTCTTCTCGTCGTTATTGCCGATGCGGTCCCAATGGAACTGCACGCGGATGCGGCCGTATTCATCGGTATGGATGCTGCCCTGCCCTGACGGGCCGACTACCGTGACGGTTTGCGGCGACAGGATCCTGGTGGCGACGCTGTTGAAACCGCGGCCCGGCCGCCATGGAATGCTCTTGCGGATGCAGGTCAGGCGGTTGCTGTAGTCGGCTTTCTGGTCGGCCTGCTGCAGGTAATTGTTGCTCGCAACGTGGTGTACGGAAAGAATCAGGAATTCATTCTTGCCCGCTTCCTCATGGATGCCGAACGGATTGAAGGCAAAATGCCCTGTCAATTGATACCAGCGCCCCGGCAGGACCGAACGGTTATTGCCTGCTGCTTCAAAGTGTTTGCCCGCCGCTTCGATTTCTTCCATGCGCAAGCGCGACAGCTTGTCTGCATCCTGCGCGTTCTTGACGCCGTAGGCGCCGACATATTCATAAGATTCGATGTCGAGCACGTTGCCTTGCTTGTTCAGCGTCGGCACGCCGGCATTGATCGGCACCGGACTCTTGAAATTGAATCCCGACAGCGATACCGAGCCAGGCACAATCTGCCGCACCGGCGAAAACTCGCCGATGCCGTCTTCCTCGGTGGCGCCGCCGTGGCGCTGGAAGCGGATCTCCGGGCCGCCGTCGATGGCCGCTGCCTGGGCGGAATCGTCCGTGATGACCAGCTTGTGGCCTTGCGCGCTGTGCTCGTAGTAATACAGCAGGCCGGCGGCTTCCAGGCGGCGGTGCACGTAGTTGCTGTCGGATTCGTCGAACTGGAAGGCATCGGTCATTGCGGGATCTTCGCCGCTGACGCGGAAATCCCAGTCGGGCAGCGTGCCATAGTCGCTGAAGATGCTGTCGAGCTGCTCGCGCAGGGTCTTGCCGTGGAAAATGAAGTTGTCCTTGCGCAGGTGCAGGTACTGCAGCCACGGACCCAGCCTGGCCTGGTAGAAGCTGATGCTGCCGTCGGTTTTAACCAAACGGAATTCAAAGCAGTAGCCGTTGAAGTAGCGCAGGCTGCCATCGGCGCGCACCAGTTCTACGGTGAACAGCTTGCCCTGCAGGTCCTTGAGCGCCAGGCCAGCGTCATCGGACAGCAGCTCAACGGTGAAGGCGAAATCGCGCGACAGGCTTTCGGCGGCATCGAGCTTGTTGACTAGCAGTTGTGCCTGCGGGCCGTCGTCGTGCGGGAAAGAGAGGCGCAATATACGATCATGCTGCCGGCCTTGTATCAAGGCGGACAGGGATTGAAGCAGGCTGCTCATGAGGGGTTCCCCGAAATGGAACTGCTACCGACAAAATATTATTTTAACAACATATTGTGCGGTTATGGCAATTGATAAATATCCCACAATCATACCTGCTGCCATCCTTAATTGCTAAGGAGAAATGTCTGCAGGCGGTGGATTTTGCAAGAATTCACACTCTTGTTGTATATGAAGAGCAGCCGGCGCCGGCCTGAAAAGACGGTTCTGTTTCTCGGCATGCGGATCTGAAAATAATATTTTATGGCTGGTAACGCTATCAGTTCCGATCTCGCTAGAGCACCGGCTCAGTTTCCCAAATAAAGCCGGGCTACCTGTCAATAATGTCAGTTGATTTCGCCTATTCCTGCTCATATGCTGCATTACAGCATTATTTTGTAGCAGACTACAGCCGCTCAATTTAGCGCCACCTGAACGGCATTCGCAGCAATACCATCCCGGCCGGGCGGGACGTCTGGCTGGCTCAGCCGATACCGGACCAAACATCGATAGGACCAGGATTGTCCAGCCGTCATGCGGCCTGGCATGGCTTGCTGACGCTGACGTATTTACCACTGGGAGCCAAGAAGAATGCAACATGCGCAGCCCGTTTCTCTCTCCCATTCAGACAAAGGCACCCCGCATCTTCGTTTCCCGATTCCCACGCTGACGAGCGATCACGGCAGTTTTCGAACAGACGCAAAGAAAGGAGAAAAAATGAACCCCAGCCATCGCCAGGTAAGTACGTTGACTTGCTCTACCACCTGGGTCAAAGGCGTGGCAGAGATGTTCAAGGCTGTCGGCCTGGATGTACCGGCACTGTTCGCCGAAGCAGGCATGGATATCGCCATATTGAATGATCCTCACGCCAGTTATGCAACGGAAAAGCTTTGCGCCTTGTGGAAAATAGCCGCTGCCCGTTCCAACAACCCGGCGATCGGACTGTCGGTTCCCGAGGTGACCACGCCAGCCATCTTCGACGTGGTCGGCTACGCCATGATGTCCAGCGAAAACCTGCATGCCAGCCTGGAACGGCTTATTTGTTACCTGCGCCTGGTTACCGACGCCGCCACCATCGTGCTCACCGAAGAAGACGGCGGCTACTGGTTCACGCTGGCCATCAACGGCGACCTGCAGAGAAACGTGCCGCGGCAGCGCTTCGATTTCAACCTGATTACGCTGGTCACGTTTTGCCGCTGGGTCACCAGGCAAGACATCAGGCCGCTGGCGGTCGAATTCACCCATCCGGAACCGGACGACCGGGCGCCATACGAGGATGCCTTCCGCTGTCCATTGCGTTTCGGGGCGGTAGCCAACCGTTTCTTTCTTTCGAGGACAGACATATTCACGCCACTGCCATCATCCAATCCATCGCTGGCAAGCTTGCATGACCGGTACGCCAGCGAACGCCTCGGCCGGCTCGACCAGCACCGCATCCGCGCCAAGACGCAGGAGCTGATCACGCGCCGGCTGGCGCACGGTGAACCGTTACGGGCCGACATCGCCAGTGCGTTATGCATCAGCGAACGCACTTTGCAAAGGCGCTTGCAGGACGAGGGCACCAGTTTCCAGGAACTGGTGGAGCAAACGCGATACAGCCTGGCGCAGCAATACCTGGGGCAGTATCAGCTGCCGATCTCGGAGACGGTTTTCCTGCTCGGTTTTACCGACCAGAGTGCGCTGTTCCGGGCTTGCAAGCGCTGGTTCAATATGTCGCCCAAGCAGTACCGCAACCATCTGCTGCTGTCGCGATGATCCGGCGTATTGTCCGGGCTGCATAGCCATATCCCGCTGTCCTCAGGCGAGCGCGCTGCGCGTCGTCAGGAAAGCGCGCGCGGCTTCGATCACTTCAGGCGCTTGCAGGATCCGGCGATGGCCGAGGCCGTCGAAGCGGAGCAGCCGGGCACCTGGCCAGGCCTCGGCGATTTCGACACCAAGCGATACCGGCACCACGCGGTCGTCGTTCGAATGCAGGATCAGCACCGGCTGCTTGAGATTGGCAGCTGCTTTCGGTGTATCGACATCGGCGACATCGACGCCCTGCTCTTGCAGCAAGGCGATCATGGCTGCTACCTGATGCCGGTCGAGGCCGGCCTGGACGCCGAAACCGACGGCGTAATCGAAGTAGCGCGCCGGCGGCGCGATCAGGACCAGGCGCTCGACCTGCAGGCCGTGCCGCACCGCTTCCACGGTAAGGGCGCAGCCGACCGAATGAGCGATCGCGGCATACACCGGGCCGATCAGGTCCTGGAATTTCAGCAGCGCGGAGGCGCAGGCCGGGATCGACGAGGTGGTTCCTTCCGACTCGCCGTGCGCCGGCAGGTCGACCAGCACCACGCGGTAGCCGGCTGCCAGCAGCGGCGGAATGAACGGCGCCATGTCGCTGGAGCGGCCTTCCCAGCCGTGCACCAGCAATACCGTCGGTCCGCGGCCTGCCTGCCAGGACACCAGCTTGCCGGTCGGGCCGTTGGTTTCCACCCGGCTCGCGCCTTCGAAACCGGCTATGACGGGAGTACGCTCATCGGTCCTTGGCGTGAGGAAGGCCTTGGCGACAGATTCGGGGGTAGGCACTAATTTTTCGACAGGGGTGCTCACGATGACGGTCTCCGGTAGATATTATGGTTTGCTGTGTTGCGCTGTTACGAGGATTCTTTACGCCGATTTCACCAGCGTGGGCGGCTGCACCTGGGTTTCCTTTTGCAGCAGCACGTCGAGGATCTGGCGCGCGGCAATCGAGGCCTGGTCCACCGCCAGGTGGATGAACACGGCGTCGTTGTCCCAGTTGGCCTGCGCCTGCTGGCAGATATACACGTCTTCGGCGATGGTGGTGCGCAGCTCCTTGGCGATGGCGTCCGAGAGTTGCTGGTTGTCGATGCCGAAGTCGCGGTAGAGGCCGGCCCAGAGGTGGCAGGTGGTCTCGGTTTCCGGGGTAAAGATGCCCAGCGTCGACAGGCGCATGTTCATGCCTTCCGGCTGGCCCGGCGGATGGGCGATGGTGTCTATCCTGGTGTTCCCGACCGGGAAGAAGATCGCGTCCTGGATGCGGTCGATGTGATCCAGGTTCATCATCTTCTTGAGCAGCGGCGAGCTTTTCTCCATGCGCAGGATGCGCCGTACCCGCACTTCGCCCGGGGTCACCATGATTTCCGGCGAGGCTTCGGTGACGGCTTGCGACATCACGGTGCTCAAATGCACGTAGGACACGTGCGAGGGGTCGAGAAAGTTGTCGATGCCGAGGCGGTAGTCGGTATTGGCATGGGCGTAGAACATCTCGCCGGCATGGCGCGCTGAAGTGCATACGGAATGATCCGGGATCAGCGCTTCATCGCAGAGATCGCGCTCGCCCATCCAGATCCACGCGAAGCCATGTTTTTCCACCAGCGGAAAAGACTTGACGCTGGCGCGCTGCGGAATGATTTTCTGGCTGGGTATGTGGACGCAGGTGCCGCCGGCATTGAAGCGGATGCCATGGTAGGCGCACTGGACCTGGTCGCCGATCAGGCAGCCCTTGGACAGCGGCACATGGCGGTGCGAGCAGCGGTCTTCCAGCGCCGCCAGCTTGTCGTCGGAGGTGCGGTACATCACGATCTGCTTGTTCAAGACGGTTCTCGGGAACAGCTCGGCCTTGATGTCGGACGCCAGCGCCGCTACGTACCATGCGTTATGAATAAACATTGTGTCTTCCATTTCTAGTTGTATCGATGACAAGCTGCGAGCTGACTGACACGGTCAGAAATCTTACCGCCGCCGCCGGTTTTCAACAGCCTGTCAAAGTTGATAGGTTCCCATGCGCTTGTGGCAACGCTATTGTTGCAATTGATGCAAATGCGGCAGCTTAAAATTCCACCATGGTGAAATCCTCTTTCTTGACGCCGCACTCCGGGCAGGTCCACGTGTCCGGGATATCGTCCCAGCGGGTCCCGGCCGCCAGGCCTTCGCTGGGCGCGCCGTCCTTTTCCGAGTAGATCCAGCCGCACACCAGACACATCAGTGTCTTGAATTCAGTTTCTGTTTCAGTCATTGCTAGGTTCCAGGCTAGTTGGGGTCAGATGGGATGGGCCGATGAAGCGGGTGATCAGTTCCTTGACCGGCGTGGCAGACAGTATCCGGCTGTGGCCGAGGCCTGAGGTCTGCTCCAGGCGTACGTTTTTCAGGCTGCGCATCAGCTTTTGGGCTTCGCTGAGCGGCACCACCGGATCGTGCTCGTCGTGCACCACCAGCACCGGCACCTCCATGACCGCGCCCAGCACGCTGATGTCCCAGTAGCTGACGGGGACGCCGTTCTGCACCTGCAGGCGGTCGTAGATCTTGCCGATCACGGCCGGCGGTAACTGCTGGTGCTGGTTGGTCGACCAGCGCTCCAGTACGGTCGACAGGGATACCGGTGCGGCTATCAGCACCAGGCGTTTGACGGCTTCCGCGTGCCGCGCATCGGCGTGGGCGATGGCTGCCACCGAGGCAATCGAACCGAGCGAATGGCCGACGATCACCTGCACGTTGTCCAGCGACTTGATGGCGGCGCCGACCGCTTTGACAAAACGTGTCATGGTGGTCTTGTTGCCGGCCGATTCGCCATGCGCCGGCGCATCGAACGACGCCACCTGGAAACCGAGCGCCAGCAGCGGCTTGACGAAGCCGATCATGCTGCTGCTGTCCGAACCCCAGCCATGCACCAGCAGCACGGTAGGGCCATGGTTTTTCCACAGATAGCCATGGCGCACGTCGTCGTTGCCGGCAATCTCGAAGGTCTGCGCGCCGAGCGGCATGCGGAACAGGGTGCGGCCGCCTTTCGAGCGCGAGCGGCCGAAGGCGTCCGCCGCAATCCGTCCGGCCAGGGTTGGCGCCAGCATGCCGCCCAGCTGGTAGCCCGCCTTTGCCAGGCTGGCGCCGATGCCGAGGGCCGGCGCCGCCGCCGGCTGTTGCGGCTGTTGTGATAGCGGCGGCGAGGGTGAAGTGATGTCAGTCATGTCGTCAGGTCCTGCGGTTGGCCCGGCACGGATTGATGGAGGATCAGGTATTGGCGACCGAATTGGCGCCGCCGTTAACCACGGCGCGCTGTTCCGCCGAATCCTTGTAATAGCCGGAATCGAGGTCGTAGAAATGGCAGTTCCTGATGACCCACAGCAGGTCGCCGAAGCTGAAATCCTTTTCCCTGATCATGCCCGGATAAGCCTGCTTCAGCGCGACCTGCGCTTTCTGCAGGTTATAGAACGGCACCACCGGCGCCACGTGGTGGGCGGTATGGATGGAGATGTTGTGGGTCAGGAACAGCAGCCATTTCGGATAGCGGTAATCGGTGGTTACCAGCATGCGGCTGGCGTTCGGCGTCCAGTGTTCAGAGGTCAGGAACGGGATGTCGGCCGAGGTGTGGTGCATCAGCGTGGTGACGCTGAACCAGGTATGGATCGCAATCCACGGCGCAAAGAACAGCAGGAAGAAGCCGCTGATGCCGGTAAAGTAGATCAGCGCCGAAAAATAGACTATCGAAGCCAGCACTACGAAGGCAATCGAACGCTTGACGTCGGTGCGCATATCCTTCTTGGGGAAAAAGCCTGGCCGGAAGCCTGACACGATCCAGTAGTTGATGGTGCCGGCCCAGAACAGCCAGGTCCTGGTGCCCATGTAGACGAAACGCTGGCCGAACGACATGCGCTTGTACATGTCGCGCGGGATCGGCCGCCAGTCGGTGTCGAGCTCGAGGTTGTTGGTGTGGAAGTGATGCAGGTTATGCACGTGCTTCCATGAATAGAACGGATACAGCAGCGGCAGCAGCGACAGGTGGCCGATGACGATGTTGAGCTTCTTGTTGCGCGAGAACGAATTGTGGCCGCAATCGTGCGCGATGCAATGCAAGCCCCAGCCGCCCAGCCCGGCGACGATGAACAGCGGGATGTAGAAGCCCCAGTGCGGCGCATAGGCGACGCCGACGATGGCACCGATATACAGCGCGTAGCTGATGAAGAAGCCGGCCAGGCCGCGCCAGGCTTGCGGTTCGAAATACGATTTGGGAATCGCTTCGGCCAGGCGGGCGCCTTCCAGCGTCTTGCTCTTGTCCAGGAACGCCTCGAACTCGGGCCCCGGCGATGAAGGATAACTATTTGCGGACGGCATTGATTTCTCCCAGATTATGCGATGGCGTTGAGCCCGAGTTCCGTGGCCAGGTGAGCGCTCAGCTCGTCGATGCTTGGGTGTTCGAACAGCAGCGCCGGCGACAGGCGCTGCTCGACCAGCTTTTCCAGGTCGCCGGAAACCCGCACCGCGACGATCGAATCGAGACCGTACAGTTCGAACTTCTTGGCGGTGTCGATGGCGCTCGGGTCGACCTTGACTTGTTTGGCCAGACGCTTGACCAGCCACTGACGGATCACTTCCTCGCTTAACGGAACGTTGCTTTCAACTTCCTCTCCGCCTTTGCGGAAGAAGCCGAACAGGCCGCCCGATTTGTTTTCTTGAGACATGGTTTCTCCTGGGATGAATGTGAACTAAGGATTCTTGCTGGGTTTAGCGGGCGCGCATCTTGGCGACGGCTTTTTCGTCGGGCGAACGCAGGTTCCAGACCACGCCGATCTTGCCGAAGCCGGCCAGCAGCCAGCCGCTCAGGTCGGGCTCCCACCATTTCACGCCGTGACGGTACGATCCCGGGAACGCATGGTGGTTGTTCTGCAGGCCTTCGCCGAAAGTGAGGATGGCGACGGTCCAGTTGTTGGCGCTGTTGTCGTCGGTCTTGAACGGCTTGCCGCCGATCATGTGGCACACCGAACCGACGCACCAGGCAGCCTGGTTGGCCAGGAAAATCCGCGCCAGTCCGCCGAACAGGAAGCCGCTGAAAGCCGCGTCCCAGCTGCCGCCGACCGCGCCGCCGATGGCAGCCGGCAAGACCAGGCCGAGCACGATCCACAGGCCATAGGTGCGGTGGTAAAAGAACAGCTTGCGGTTGGCCAGGATGTCCGGCGCAAAGAAATTCCAGCCCGACACGTCCTTGGCCAGCATCCACGGCATGTGCGCATACCAGATGCCGCGCAGGCGGCCCAGCAGGCCCGGTCCGTGCAGGTTGGGCGAATGCGGATCGCCGTGCTGGTCGCTGTAGGTGTGGTGGCGGCGATGGGTGGTGACCCAGAACATGATCGGCCCTTGTGCCGCCATCGAACCGCAGATCAGCAGCAAGCCCTCGAAAAACGGCGAGGTATTGAAGGTCTTGTGCGCCAGGTAGCGATGGAAACCCATCGTGATGCCGCCCATGTGGAGGAAATAGAAAACCCCGAACAGCACCAGGTCGGTGGTCGACATGCGCCCTTCCAGTGCGCGCTGCAGCGCCACCGCGAAGCCGGCCAGCGGCACCAGCATGACCACCAGCGCGGTCACCTGCTTGATGGTGGCGCCGGCGCCGGTCAGCGGTGCGACGCCCGGCCTCAGTGCAGGACCGGCGGCGTTCGCCGGTTTGGGAGGTAAGACATTGGTTTGCGTAGTCATGGCGTTTTCCCGACGTTAATCGTTATTGAAAAGTTTCTGGTCCAGCGGATCTGCGCTCTGGCGTTGGCGGATATCCCAGGCCAGGCCGAGCAGTCCTAACAGCCGGATCACCCAGGCGGTGGTATCGATCTGCCAGAAATGGAAATCGTTGTGCGCCAGCGCCGGGTTGGCGTGGTGGTTGTTGTGCCAGCCGCCGCCGGCCGACACCAGCGCCAGCCAGCCGATGTTGCCGCTGGTGTCGCGGGTCTGGTTAGGCCGCTTGCCGAAGGTGTGGCCGATCGAATTGACTGCCCAGGTCACCTGGTCGAGCAGGAAGATCCGGGCCAGGCCGCCCCACAGCAGGCCGCCGATCGCGCCTTCGATGCCGCTCAGGGCGGCGCCGATTGCGGTCGGCAGCGCCAGGCCGAGCAAGACCCAGATCAGATAATGCTGGTTGACGAACAGCACCAGCTTGCTGCCGAACAGGTCCGGTACGTAGGTACTCCAGTTGCTGCGCTTGACTGTAAACAGCCAGCCGACGTGGCCGTGCCACAAGGCTTTGATGCGGCCGCGCAGGCCGGGCGACAGTACCCGCGGCGAATGCGGATCGCCGTCCTGGTCGGTGAAGACGTGGTGCATGCGGTGCGTCGCCGCCCAGAACAGGATGGGCCCTTGCGCCGCCATGCAGCCGAGGATGCCGATAACGGCGGTCACGACGGGCCCGGCCTTGAACGCGCGGTGCGAAAAGAAGCGGTGCAAACCGCCCTCGACGCCGAACGACGTCAGGAAATACATGGCGCCGAGCAGGATCATGTCTTGCTGCTTGAAGCCGAACTGGATCGAATACCACAGCGCGGCGACGAAACCGACGGCGGGCGTCAGCACGGTCAGGTAAGCGAGCCTGCGCGCCTTGCTGTCGCCGTCCCTGAGCGCTTGCACTTTCTCGTCAAGCGCTGCGGCAGCGGGATGTTTGGTATTGGTCACTGCTTACCCCTGTTGGAAAAGTGTGGTGCTGTCGGTTTCCGTCGCCGTTGCGGATGGCGTCGGACGGGCCTTGGCATACGCTAGCGAGCCGGCGTTGAAGGCATCGCGGCAGGCGCTGCGGCGCACCTTGCCGCTGGTGGTCAGAGGGATGGTCGACACCGGGGCCAGATGCACGGTGTGCGGCGCCACGCCATGGCTGCGGGTGATGGCGGCGGCGATCGCGTCTTCGACGTTTTCCAGGTCTTCGCCGTTCAGCTTGGCTGAGCGCAGGATCTCGGCCACCACCACCAGCTGTTCCGTGTCGTCTCGTGTCACTGAAAAGGCTGCGACGCCGTTGGTGCGGATCGCCGGGTGGCTGGCCTGGGCTGCGGCTTCGATATCTTGCGGATAGAGGTTGCGGCCGGCGAAAATGATGACGTCCTTGATGCGGCCGGTGATATACAGTTCGTCGTCGAGCATGAAGCCGAGGTCGCCGGTGCGCAAGTAGGGGCCGTCCTGCCGATCGTCGGCAATGAAGGCATGGAATGTTTCGGTGCTGGCTTCGGGCTGGTTGAGATAGGCTTGCGCCACGCTGGCGCCCTTGAACCACAGTTCGCCGACCGCGCCGGCCGGAAGCTGCTGCCGGGTGTCGGGATCGACGATAGCCATTACATGTCCACTGGCCACCGTGCCGCAGCTGATGACCGCCGTGGCAGGCGCATCTGCGGTAGCCGGCTTGGCCTGGCCGCAGGCCAGCGCTTCATGGTCCAGCAGCAGCGTCTTGGGTATGGCGTCGCGGTTCGCTTTGCCGGAAATGAACAGGGTGGCTTCGGCCAGGCCGTAGCATGGAACAAACGCTGCGCTGGAGAATCCGGCCGCTTTGAATTTTTCCGAAAAGCGGTCAAGCGTGGCTTGCCGCACCGGCTCGGCGCCGCAAAACAGCATCTTCAGCCTGCTCAGGTCGAGTTCGGCGATTTCCTCATCGGTAATGGTGTCGACGCACAGGTCGAGCGCAAAATTCGGCGCCACCGAGGTCGTCACCCGGTGCGTCGACAGGCCTTTCAGCCAGCGCAGCGGTCGCTGCACGAAATGGGCAGGCGTCATGACCACCAGCGTGAATCCGCTGTACACGGACAGCAGCAGCGCTCCCATCAGGCCCATGTCGTGGTAGGGCGGCAGCCAGGTGAAGCCGATATGTTTTTCTGCCGATCCCAGCCGGATGTCGAGCACGCGGCTGTTGCTGATCAGGTTGGCGGCGGACAGCACCACGCCCTTGGGATTGCCAGTGGAGCCGGAGGTATATTGCAGCAGTGCCGGAAACGGTTCGCTTGTGCCGACGTCGTCGGTGGCATCCGCAGCTATTGGCTGCGTGTCCTGCGCCTCGAAAAAATCGCTGCCGGCAAACAGCCATTCAGGAAAATTTCCCTCGGCGGAGAGCGAGGCGTTGAGACGGTCCACAGCTGCGTGCAGGCTGCCTTCTGCGATCACCAGCTGCGCATTGCAGTCGTTGCAGATGCTGGCGAAGCGCGCCACTGCGCGGCTGCCGACTGGCGGGAACGACGGTACAGCAGTAGCGCCGGCCTTGAAAATGGCGAACAGCGCCGTGACATAATTCAGGCCCGGCTCCAGCACCAGCAGCACGCGGGCGCCTGGCGCCAGTTGCTGTTTGAGCTGGCGCGCCAGGCGGGCGGCGCGCAAGTCGAGCTGGCGATAGGTCAATTCGGCGATGTCGTCTTCGCCGTTCTTGAGGAAACGCAACGCTACCGCGTCTGGCGTTGCCGCGGCGCGCCGGCGCAGGATGGCGTCCATGTCGATATCCTGCGCGGCCGCGGCTATCGAAGATTCCGGACCGCTTTGGCCATGGGCAAACGCTACCGCTTCGCTGATGCTCAAGCTGGATGTCATTCGATACTCCGTATTTAATTGCCAGGCAAAGGCCGTGCGACCGAGGCCGGATGTGGTCTCGATCACGCCACGCCGCGCTGCGGCACAGCGGGGAACCCGCTGTTGCGCACGGTCGGCTCAATCTGTGAAACGACTATATGGATTAGCTTGTTCTGTGTCTGTTGCGGCAGCGGCCAATTTGATTGCTGCGCGAGACAATTTGCGGTTGCGCGCGGTTCCAGGCATTGGAATGCGCATATCGATCTGCGGATTATTCATATGGCAAGGAGCGGAAAACGCGGCCCTTGCCATATTCATATCGGCGGCGGTCTCGTTGCGAGACTGTCGAGGACAAGCAGGCCGGGTTCAATCCCCCAGTTCTATCAATGCTGCCAGCGGCACGCCTTCCGGCGCTTCATACAACGCAATCACCCAGGCTTGCGCCGGATTGGCCGCGGCCTGGCTGAGTCTCTTGACGACGAAGTTGATGGACGCCTTGTCCAGCCCGGCAAACGGATCGTCCAGCAAATTGAGGCGGGCGCCGGCGGCAAACGCTGCAGCCAGCCAGACTTTCCGTTTGCTGCCGGTGGACAGCATGAACAGCTTCTTGTCCAGGTGCGGCGTCAGCGACAGGCCGTCGGCCAGGCCGGGCAGCAGCGTGTCGTCAAAGCCGGGATACGCGGCGTGCAGCGATGCGAAATATTCGCGCGCCGTCATCTGGTCGAACGCTTCCGAACGCGGCTCCACCCAGAATACCTGCCGCCGATAGAGGTCCGGCTGTCGTTCCAGGGACACGCCATTGAGATGCAGTTGGCCGCCCTGGGCCGGCAGATCGCCGGCCAGCAAGCGCAGCAGGCTGCTTTTGCCCCGCCCGTCGCCGCCGCGCACCAGCGTCACGCCGGCGGGAATCTGGGCCGACCAGGCGCTGAATAGCTCCCGTTCGGGATAGTGAAAAGTCAGGCCGGCGGCCTCGAGGATAGCTGTGGGGTGCTGTTTCATGGTCGTGGTTTTCAGGTTTCTGCGCGGTTCTGCTTGCCTGGGATTGTAGAGGAAAGCATATGTGTATAAATAATTTGCTGGTTTATGTCCCCTTTTTTTGTCTCGCGGGGCAACCCACATGAGAATCAGAGAAAGAGTCTCGTCGCCGTGATACGCGGTTTAGTACGAGATCCATCCGTAAGAACCGGTATCACCTACCGTTCCCGCAGGAACAAGCAAGGCCTCACAAAGGAATCTCGGCAATGAATATGCATACCAGGTACACATGTAGCGGTTTGTTGGGTTTGTCGCTGGCTTTCGCTGCAGCATCCGCATCGGCTGCGGACCAGCCGGCCGCTCCGGCCAGCACCTCCAAAGCAGGAACGGCAGCTCAGAACCAGGTCAAACGTCCTGGCGACGGCGTCGAACTGACGGAAACGGCGCCTTCGCCGCTGGTCGCGGTGAAGGGAGCGGACGGTCGTGTCGTGGTGCAGCACTCTAACGACACGGTAGCGCCTCAAAAGAAAAACGAGGTGCGCTGATGAAAACCCTCGCTTGCTGTGCCGGACTTGCCGTCCTTCTTGCTGCTATGCCGGCGGCCCATGCCGCTGATTTTGTCCTGGTCAACCAGGATCCTGCCGGGGCTGGACTGAATGACCTGACCGCGGCGGCGCCGGTGGGCGGCAATCCCGGCAAGACCCTGGGCGAACAACGCCGGCTGGTCTATCAGTTTGCCCTCGAGATGTACGGCGCGCTGCTCAACAGCGCAGTGCCGGTGCGGGTGCAGGCCTCCTTCGCGTCGCTGGGCCAGAATTCCGCCGGCAACAATATCCTGGGGCAGGCTGGCCCGATCAATAGTTACCGCGATTTCGCCAATGCACCGCTGGCCAATACCTGGTACAACGCCGCGCTCGCCAATGCCTTGCGCGGCGCCCAGAACAACCCGGGCAAGGACGATATCCAGTCGCAGTTCACCACCGACATCGATGTCGGCGGCGCCGGCCAGGGCTGGTATTACGGACTGGACGGTCGTACGCCCAAGGGCCAGACCAATTTCCTGGATGTGGTTACCCATGAAATCGGCCACGGCCTGGGTTTTACTGGCGATAACGCAACGGCGCGCGCCGCAGCCGATCCGAGCCGGATCTACAACCGCTACATGCGCAGCGCCGGCGGACTCGACTGGAATGCAATGAGCGACGCTCAGCGCGCCGCCGCCCGCATCAGCGACAAGCTGGTGTGGACCGGGCCGCAGGTGACGCTGGAAGTTCCGATGAAGCTGCAGCCGGAGATTGCCTTGCAGATTTCGGCGCCGGCAGCTGCGGCAGGATATAACCCCTACGCCACCGCGGATTTCGGTGCGGCCGCCAGCAGCGCGGCGTTCAGCGGCAGCGTGGTGCTGGCGACTTATACCGATGCCGGCAATGTAGTGCACACTGACGGCTGCCTGCCGATCACCAACGGCGCGGCGCTTGCCGGCCGGATCGCCCTGATCGACCGCGGCGTCTGCAATTTCTCGCAGAAGACGCTGTACGCCCAGCAGGCCGGCGCGGTGGCGGTGATCATCGCCAGCAACAAGCCTGACGCCCTGGCGCCGATGGCCGCCGGCGACGCCAACGTGGCGGCGCTGATCACCATCCCGACCGTACTGGTGACACAGGCGCTGGGCAACCAGCTCAAGGCCAACCTGCAAGGGCTGGCTGCGGCCGGCATCGGTCCCTACGCGGATCGCCACCTGGCTGCGGTGCTGGCGGACGGCGTCGACGGCGCCGGCCATGCGGTCCAGCGCGTCAAGCTCTACGCGCCTCCGGGGTTCCTGCCGGGTTCGAGCATTTCGCATTTCGACCAGCTGACCGTGCCGACCGCGCTGATGGCGCCTAGCGCCAGCGCTACCGTGATCGCCCAGGCAGACCTGGACTTGACGCCGGCGCTGTTCATGGATATCGGCTGGACCGTCAACCGCGGCAACCTGAGCCTGCTGGACTGCAACACCAGCGTGCCGATCTCTTCCCCGGGCGGCCTGATCCCAGGCGCCAACGCTCTTACCAACCTGAAGCTGTGCGCCAAGACCTCGGCCACCGTCGGCGACTATCGCGACTGCACCGGCCGTTACGTGCAATCGCGGCTGGAAGCCAAGCTGTTCAAACCGGCGCAGGCGCAGAGCCTGAAGATGTGCCTGGTCGGCAGCAAGGCGGATGCGCAATACGCGGCCTGGCACTGAACTGTTCCTGTCTTTCACTTTAGCTTGGGGAATTTCTGATGATGAATAGCCGCACAAAAGATGGCGTACCGGGTTTTTCGCTGCTGAAAATGAGCTTGTGCATCGCTGCACTGGGCTGGTTGCCGGCCGAAGCCGGCGCACAGGTTGTACCTGCATACTTTCAGGCCAAGGGCTTGAACGACGGTTCGGATGACGCCAAGGCCACGGGCGCCGATGCCGTGGCTGCCGGCAGCAGCAGCGTCGCTTCAGGCGCCCAGGCTACGGCCTTGGGCACTGGCGCCCTGGCCAACGACGACAACACTACTGCGGTAGGCGCCTATGCCGCGGCTGCCAAAGCCAATGCATCGGCGCTGGGCGCCAACAGCTTTGCCGGCGAGGCCAGCAGCACTGCGCTGGGGGCCAACGCCAATGTGTTTGACGTCAACGGTACGGCCGTAGGGGAGTCGTCGCTGGTCAATGGCAAGAACAGCACCGCGCTGGGCCGGATGAGCCGCACCAACAGCGACAACAGCGTGGCCTTGGGCGCCAATTCGGTGGCCGACCGCGCCAATACAGTTTCGGTTGGCAGTACACAAAGCACGACCGACAGCGCCGGCGTCGTCACCGCGCCGTTCCAGCGCCAGATCACCAACCTGGCGGCAGGCACGGCGGATAGCGACGCCACCAACCTTGGCCAATACCGCGCCGTGGTGTCGGCGCTGGGGGGCAATGCCTCGATCAACGCCGCCGGCGGCCTGGTTGCGCCGTCCTATGTGATCCAGGGCGTGGCTTCCTCCAAGGTCGGCGATGCTTTTGCGTCGGTCGATGTCTGGATGACCGGCATGCGTTCCTCGTTCACGACGCTCAATACGCAGGTGGGCGTGATCGACAACCGGGCGACCAAGCTGGAGCAGGCTGCCGGTTCGGGCGGCACCGGCACGACCGGCACCACCACCGGCACGACCGGCAACTCGGCTCAATACAACAGCGGCGGTACGGCCCTGGTGCTGAATGCCAACGGCGGCAGCGGCACGGTGATCAATAACGTCGCCGCCGGTACGGCGGCTACCGATGCGGCCAACGTCGGCCAGTTGACCGACATGCAGAAGGCGCTGGTGTCCTTGTTCAACAGTGGTGCTTGCCGGGTCGGCGCCGGCGGCGGCATTGCCTGCGGCAACGGCGTCAGCGCCAAGGGCGCCAATGCCGTCGCCCAAGGCAACAACGCCAGCGCCAATGGCGACAATACGGTTGCCGTCGGCGCCGGCGCCACCGCCAGTTTTGCCGGTTCGGTGGCGATAGGCGCCGGCGCCCAGGCGATTGCGGATCCGGCCACGGCGGTCGGCAACAATGCGATCGCCAGCGGCAACAACTCGGTGGCGCTGGGCGCCAATGCAGTGGCTTCCGCTTCCAATTCGGTAGCCTTGGGACAAGGTTCGGTCGCGGCGCGCGCCAATACGGTGTCGGTCGGTTATGCCGGCGGCGAGCGGCAGATCAGCAATGTCGCAGCGGGCACCGAGGGCACCGATGCCGTCAACCTGAACCAGATGAAGGCGGCGGCGCAGGACACGCTGAACCAGAGCAAGAGTTACGCTGCGCGCGCCGCGGCGCAGGCGATGGCAATCCCGCATGTATATATGGCGCGCGGCGACAGCAGCGGCATCGCGGTGGGCACCGCCAGTTACGGCGGCTACGGTGCGCTGGGGGTGGCGTTTGCTTCCAGCGTTTCGCAGCACACGCAACTGGCGGTCGGCGCCAGCGCCGCCAACGGCGGCAAGATGGCGATCCAGGGTAGCGGCAGTTACTCCTGGTGATCAGGCGACTATGGTGAAAACAACTGGCCCTGCCAGTTGTTCCGCGTAGGCGTCGTTGGCGAGGAACCAGGCTTTGTACGAACCGGCTGCAAGCTTGCTGATATCCAGGGTGACCTGGCCGCTGAGCGACGACGCGTACTGGTACACGCTATAGGTTTTATAACCTGCTTGGTCCGGGACCCTGCTGTTCAATGGAAATACGCCGACCCAGTTGCGGCTGTTCAGCTTCTGGGCCGGGGTGCTGTAGTTAAAGACAATCGTGCTGCCCTGGCGCACGATCGGCGTCGCTGTCGACAAGGTCGATGGCGTGATGACGCCGATCTGCGGATCGGTCCATGCCGGCCAGGGGCTTTCCACGTGCCCTGCCAGACGGCGCCAGAAACTCGGGTCGGAATCGGCTTTCACGCTGAAGTCATACCACCCTTTGGCAGCCCAGACCGGCGCCGGTATGCTGAGCGTTTGTCCAGCGCCGACCAGGTAGCGCTGCGGCAGGCCGGAAAACGGGCCGGTGTTGTGGGTGATGGTGAAGGTGCAGGGCCTGGACGCCGCCTGGTTGGACAGCGTCAGCACAATCGCGGCGCGGAAAAAGTCGTCGTGGGCGCGCACTTCCGGCAGGCCGTTGGAGCCATTGCCTGCATTTAAAAAACTGCCGCGCATTTCCCTGAAAAACCCGTTCGGGCCGTGCACGCGCAGTTCGTAGTCATTGCTGGTCCAGTTGCCGATCTTGACTTCAGGCAGGCTCTTGCCTGCTTCAACCGCGTAGTGCCATGGCCCGTCCGTGCGCAGGTTGGAGTAGGCGATGAATGCTGCGCCGGTGCGCCCCGTGTTGCCGAACTTGAGCGTCAGCTCGCGGTGACCGGAGGATGCCGATACCTTGCCGTCGACGCACAGCTGGTACGGCAGCGGACAGGCAGGACGCGGCTTGCGGTTCGATTCCTGCACCGGCAGCGTTTGCTGCACGGGAGGAACCGCATCTACCGGGGAATTCACTTCATGGTAGGGTGGCGCCGGCGTGATCCGCGGCCATGCCTTGTTCGGATTCTTGAAATCGAAAGCCGACGTCAGGTCGCCGCATACTGCGCGGCGCCATGGCGAGATATTCTGGCAGCTGATTTTTTCCCGCTCCAGTCCTTTGCCGGCCACCAGCCACTCTTCCAGGAAGCGCAGCACGGAGGTATGGTCGAACAGCTGGGAACAGACGCGCCCGCCTTTGCTCCACGGCGAAATCACCATCATCGGCACGCGCGGCCCCAGGCCCTTCGACTCCTGGTTGTAGAGTTCGCCTGCGGTCGGATCGGTCAGCGTGGTCAATCCCTTGTCGGCGTTGAGCGGCGGGATATTGGGCGGCATGTGATCGAAAAAGCCGTCGTTCTCATCGTAGTTGATCAGGAATACGGTCTTCGACCACACCTCGGGATTGCTGGCGAGCGCATCCAGCAGCCGGGACGAAAGGTCTTCGCCGGCGTTGGGCGAGGCCTCCGGATGTTCGCAGTATTCGTAGGGAGCAAAGATCCACGACACTTGCGGCAAGGTGGTCTTGCCGGTGGTGCTGTTGATGCCGTCGATATCGCGCTTGAAGGCCTGGACCAGCAGATCACCTTTGGTTCCTGCCGTGTTGTCCTTGGTCGAGCCAGGGATCAGCGCCCGTCCCTTGATATATAAGGGCGAGGTCGGTTTCAGCCTGCTGCCGTCGCTTTCGACGCGGAACTGCTTGAAGTAGGCCAGGTAGTTGTCGCCGTAGTTGTCGAATTCCTGATAAGCCTTCCAGCTGACGTTGTTGGCTTCCAGCACTTCGGCGTAGGTTTTCCAGTTTGGCGCGCCGGCGATGGTTGCCGGGCTGATATCGTCGTTGTTGATGTCGCCGTTGTAGATCGGGTTGGCGTTGTAGAGGCTGCCTTGGTTGAGTCCGGTGATATTGTCGCCGGCGCTGCCGGACAAGGCATAGAAGCGGTTGGGGTCGGTCGGCCCGAAAATCGAGCAGTGGTAGGCGTCGCAGATAGTGAAGGCGTCCGCCAGCGCGTAGTAGAAAGGCAGGTCGCCGCGGTCGAAGTAGCCCATGGTCTTGGCGCCCTTCTTGGAAATCCAGGCATCCCAGTTCTTCCAGGTGTTCTCGGACCCTTTCCAGCTGTGGTTCAGGCCGACCTTGGTGGCGTTGCTGCCTTGCGCATCGAAATGATAGGGCAGCACGTAGGAAGCGCCAGCCTGCGTCGGCTGGTACCAGACCGGCTTGCCGCCGGGAAGCGAAATGGCGCGCGGATCGCCGTAGCCGCGCACGCCGGCCAGCATGCCGAAGTAATGGTCGAACGAGCGGTTTTCCTGCATGAAGATGACGATATGTTCAACGTCTGCAATCGTGCCGGTGCGGTTGTTGGCGGGCACCGCCAGCGCTTTCTGGATTGCGTCGGGAAGCGCGAAAGTGGCGCCGGCTGCGGCTGCGGCGCGCAGGAAATTACGTCTCGCTTTTGAATCCATCATCGTCCCTCAGTTGGCTCAGTTGATCTGCACACCAGGATTGATTTGAGCGCATTGCCTTGGCTGGATAAGCAAGGTTGCGCATCAGCGGCGTTGAGTCTAACGGGGGTTTGTTACTGCGTGATGACTGGCGCGGACCGAGCCGCGCGCCGGCAGTGCATGCCGGCGCAAATACGGCTCCAGGATGGAAGGTAGTTTAGCGTGCGCAGATCGTTGCGGTTCAGGCCGCCTGCAGCCTGCGTATGATCGCTTCGGTGAATTCGCGGGTGGATGCCTTGCCCTTGAGATCGCCGGTAGCCACATGGTCTTTGTTGAGCGTATCGGTAATCGCGGTGCGCAGCCGCAGCGCCAGGTCCTTGTGGCCGACATGGTCCAGCATCTGGCCGGCTGCCAGCAGCAGCGAAATCGGGTTGGCGATACCCTTGCCGGCGATGTCCGGCGCCGAGCCGTGCACTGCTTCGAAGATGGCGCAGTCGTCGCCGATATTGGCGCCGGGCGCCATGCCCAGGCCGCCTACCAGGCCGGCCATCTGGTCCGACAGGATGTCGCCGAACAGGTTGGTGCACAGGAGCATGTCGAACTGCCAGGGATTGAGCACCAGCTGCATCGCGCAGGCGTCGACGATCATGTCGTTCATCTGTACCCGGCCTTCGTATTCTCGTGCGATTTCCCGCGCGGCTTCGAGGAAGATGCCGGTCAGCGCCTTGAGGATATTGGCTTTGTGAACTACGGTGATTTTCTTGCGGCCGTTCTTGACTGCGTATTCGAAGGCGAAGCGCGCGATCTTCTTGCAGGCTTCGCGCGTGTTGATGCCGGTCGAGACTGCCACGGCGCGTGGATCGTCGCCGACCGGGATGTAGTATTCATGCGCCACATAGAAGCCGCCGATGTTTTCCCGCACCAGCACGATGTCGATATCTTCGAAGCGGCCGGGCACGATGGTCACTGCAGGGCGCACATTGGCGTACAGCTGGAATTCTTCGCGCAAGCGCACGTTGGAGGAACGGAAGCCTTCGCCTATCGGCGTGGTCAGCGGGCCTTTCAGGGCCAGTTTGTTCTTGCGGATGCTGGCCAGTGTGGCGGCCGGCAGCGGGTCGCCGGCGCTGGTGACGCCGGCCACGCCTGCCTGCTGGATATCCCAGGAAAACGGAGAGCCCAATGCGTCCAGCACCTTGACCGTGGCTTCGACGACTTCAGGGCCGATGCCGTCGCCGGGAATCAGCGTGGCGGGAATTTGGTTTAGTGTCGGGCTGTTCATGGAATCCTCTTGAGTGCATACGTGGTACAAACGTGTGGGGCAGGCGGTGAGATTCACAATATTAGCACCGCGAAGCTTTCGGGTAGTTTACAAAGACGTTACACGAGACAAGGCCCGCGGCATCGTTGTCGCGTTGAATTTCAAACAAGGGAAGTGGGGCAGGTTGCCGCTGCGCCAGCCGCGGAATCGGGCTGGCGCAAATACTGCGTTGGTTACTTCTTAAGCAGCGACAGTCTCGGCCGCGGCAGCGACGTCTTCTTCATCCGACACCGAACTGCGGATCAGGTGATCGAATGCGCTCAGCGATGCCTTGGCGCCCTCGCCGACCGCGATCACGATCTGCTTGAACGGCACGGTAGTGACGTCACCGGCGGCGAACACGCCGGGGATCGAGGTCTGGCCCTTGGCGTCGACTTCGATTTCGCCGTGGCGCGACAGGGCGATCGTGCCCTTCAGCCATTCGGTGTTCGGCACCAGGCCGATCTGCACGAACACACCTTCCAGCTCGACCTTGTGCACGGCATCGGTCTTGCGGTCCTTGTAGACCAGGCCGTTGACCTTCTTGCTGTCGCCGGTGATTTCGGTGGTTTGCGCCGAAGTGAACACAGTGACGTTTTTCAGGCTGTGCAGCTTGCGTTGCAGCACGGCGTCAGCGCGCAGTTCGTCGCCGAATTCGATCAGCGTTACGTGCGACACCAGGCCGGCCAGGTCGATTGCCGCTTCCACGCCGGAGTTGCCGCCGCCGATCACCGCCACGCGCTTGCCCTTGAACAGCGGGCCGTCGCAGTGCGGACAATAGGCGACGCCGTGGTTACGGTATTCGCGTTCGCCCGGCACGTTTATTTCGCGCCAGCGGGCGCCGGTGGCCAGCACCACGGTCTTGCTCTTGAGCGAGCCGCCGTTGGCCAGCTTGATTTCGATCAGCTTGCCTGGCACCAGCTCTGAGGCCAGCTGCACGTTCATGATGTCGACTTCATAGCTCTTGACGTGCTGTTCCAGCGCAGTGGCGAATTTCGGTCCTTCGGTTTCCTTGACGGAGACGAAGTTCTCGATCGCCAGCGTATCCAGCACCTGGCCGCCGAAACGTTCCGACACCACGCCGGTGCGGATGCCCTTGCGTGCGGCATAAATCGCAGCCGCAGCACCGGCAGGGCCGCCGCCGACGATCAGCACGTCGTAAGGCGCCTTGGCGCTCAGTTCGACCGCCTTGCGGGCGCCGGCGCCGGTGTCCAGCTTGGCGAGGATTTCTTCGACGCTGGTGCGGCCCTGGCCGAACACTTCACCGTTCAGGTAAGTGGTTGGCACGGCCATGATTTCGCGTTTTTCCACTTCGTCCTGGAACAGTGCGCCGTCGATGGTGGACTGGCGGATGCGCGGATTGATCAGCGCCATCACGTTCAGGGCCTGCACGACTTCAGGGCAGTTCTGGCAAGACAGGGAGATATAGGTTTCGAATACATAATCGCCATCCAGGTTGCGGATCTGCTCGATCACGGCTTCGTCCAGTTTCACCGGGTGGCCGCCGACTTGCAGCAAAGCCAGAACCAGCGAAGTGAATTCGTGGCCCATCGGGATCGCGGCAAAGCGGATGCCGGTATCGACGCCAGGGCGGTTGATGGAGAACGACGGTTTGCGTTCGTTGTCGTCGCTGCGCTCGATCAGCGTGATGCGATCCGACAGCGTGGCGATTTCCTGCAACAGCGATTGCAGTTCACGAGACTTGTCACCGGTGTCCAGCGACGCAACGATCTCAATCGGTTGCACGATTTTTTCCAAATAGCTTTTCAATTGGGTTTTGAGATTTGCATCCAGCATGGCGGTTCCTTGCATTCGTGACAATAAATTAGGGGTGCTGCGGGTCCGAACCCCGCCTGGGGCCCGGACCGTAAAACACTTGCGGGTATTAGATCTTGCCGACCAGGTCCAGCGATGGCGTCAGGGTAGCTTCGCCTTCTTGCCACTTGGCTGGGCAAACTTCACCTGGGTGCGATGCAACGTATTGCGCTGCTTTGACTTTGCGCAGCAGTTCGGAAGCGTCGCGGCCGATGCCGTTGTCATGGATTTCGTACAGCTTGATCAGGCCTTCCGGATTGATCACGAAAGTACCGCGCAGGGCCAGGCCTTCTTCTTCGATCAGCACTTCAAAGTTGCGCGACAGGGTTGTGGTTGGATCGCCGATCAGCGGGTAGTTCACTTTCTTGATCGCGTCCGATGTGTCATGCCATGCTTTGTGAGCGAAATGGGTGTCGGTCGAGATGCCGTAGATTTCCACGCCCAGTTTCTGGAATTCAGCGTAGTTGTCGGCCAGGTCTTCCAGCTCAGTCGGGCAGACGAAAGTGAAGTCAGCCGGGTAGAAAACGAATACCGACCATTTGCCCTTCAGGGTGTCCTGGGTGACCGGCACGAACTTGCCGTTATGGAGAGCAGTTGCAGAGAACGGTTTAACTTGGGTATTGATCAAAGACATAGTGTTTTCCTTACTAAGGCTGGGTTGAAGAAATCTAGGTAGCAACGATAAACCAGGTTGGTTCATTTGTATAATTGATTTAATTTTGTGTTTCGATTCATAATAACTATCGACAACAGGTCAAATTCTCCTTTAAGTGCGGTTTTGCTTGGTATAAATCATGCTTTCAGGCAATCGATAGAAAACTGGGCCAGAAATGAATGGACGTTTAATCGGGCTATTAGTTTAAGCAAACTGCCCGGATTCGTCATGCCGAGATCATAGTCGAAGAACAAAACCCTGCGGGCGTGCAAGGTAGTGGCGCATGTATCAGCGCATGTAACGCAATGTAATGACCCGGAAATATTTCCAAAATATAATTTCCGCCCGGAACGCCTCAAAAAGCGCGTAACAGTGGCGCCAGCTTCTTACCAAGATCAGCCGATAATATTTCCGAAAGTTCTCATGCACAAAAAGATATGTCTGACCGCCCTGGCCGCATTGGCCGCTTTGGCTGTTGCCGGTTGCGGCAGCAACGGCAGCAGCAACCTTGGCGTCAACAGCCCCGACAATGCGATTCCCGAGGGAACGGTACTGAAGCTCGGACTGTTAGAGACTACGGATATTCACCAGAACGTGCTGAGCTACGACTATTACGGCTTGAAGGCCGACACCAGCCTCGGCCTTGAGCGCACCGCGACCTTGATCAAGGGTGCGCGCCAGGAAAACCCGAACAACGTCCTGCTGGACGACGGCGACGTCATCCAGGGCACCTTGCTCGGTGATTACCAGGCGGTGGCTGCGCCGGTCACCTGCAGCGGCACGCTGGCGGTGCACAAGGTGATGAACGCCCTGAAGTACGACGGCGCCGGCATGGGCAACCACGAATTCAACTACGGCCTCGATTTCCTGAGCCAGATCACCAATACCGACTTCGGCGTGCCAGGCGTGCAAAAAGGCAGCAACTGCGGCGCGCCGAATTTCCCGCTGGTGCTGTCCAACGTGGTTGGCGTTTCGTCAGGCAAGCCGATCTTCAATCCCTATGCCTTGGTCGCCAAACAGTTCACCGCTACCAAGCCCGACGGCAGCAGCATGAATGTGCCGCTGAACGTCGGCATCATCAGCTTCGTGCCGCCGCAGATCATGGACTGGGACCAGAAAAACCTGGCCGGCAAGGTCATGGTCAACGGCGTGCAGGAATCGGCGCTGAAGTATGTGCCGGAGATGCGCAGCAAGGGCGCCGACCTGGTGGTGGCGCTGTCGCACGGTGGCCTGGATGCCTCGCCGTACAGCCCGAAAATGGAAAACGGCAGCCTGTACCTGGCCACCACCGGCATCGACGCCTTGATGCTGGGCCACGCCCACCTGATTTTCCCGCAAGCGCGTGAAGCCGGCGCGCCTGCCATCGACGCTTCGCTGGCGGCCTTGCCGAGCACCCTGGTCGATACCAGCAAGGGCCTGGTCAACGGCATTCCGGCAGTGATGGCGCAGAGCTGGGGCCGGCGCCTGGGCATCATCAAGATGGTGTTGAAATACCAGGGCGGCAAATGGGTAGTGCAAAAAGACCAGACCAGCGTCGAAGCGCGCGGTTTCAAATATGCCGACGGCAAGACCAATATCGACGCCGATCCTTCGATTGCGCCGCTGGTCGCCACCGAGCACCAGGCTACCTTGTCCTACGCCACGCAGCCGCTGGGCACTACGACGGATTTCGAGATGTCGGCGTACTTCTCGCTGGTGGGCGACGTCAGCGCGATCCAGATCGTCAACCAGGCGCAGATCGACTATGTGAAAACCTTCCTCGCCAGTTCCACCGATCCGGTCCTGGCCAGCTACAAGTCGATTCCGGTGATTTCCTGCAGCGCGCCGTTCAAGGCCGGCCGCAATGGCCCTACCGACTTTACCGACGTCGCTCCGGGCGCATCCCCGGCAACGCCGTTCGGTTTGCAGGTCCGCAATCCGGGTGATTTGTACTTGTACGGCAACAACAACCTGCAAGCGGTCAAGATCAAGGGTTCCGACCTGAAAAACTGGCTGGAAACCGCGGCCAAGCAATTCGCCATGATCAATCCGGCCAGCACCGGCGAGCAAGACCTGGTGCCGTCCTATTCGACCATCTTCAACTACGATGTGTTCTACGCCGAAAACAACGCGATGCAGTACCAGATCGACGTCACCAAACCGGCCGGCAGCCGCATCGTCAACCTGACCTACGCCGGCAAGGCGGTAGCCGACAGCGACGACTTCATCGTCGCCACCAATGACTACCGCGCGGGCGGCGGCGGCAACGTGCCGGGCATCGACGGCAGCAAGACCATCATCAAGTCGCCGGACGCCAGCCAGGCGGTGGTCAGCGCCTACCTGAAAAAACAGGGCAAGGTCACCAATGCGGCAAACGGCAGCGGGCAAAGCTGGAGTTTCGTCAAAGTGGCTACGCAAGGCCCGGTCATCCTGCGTTCGGCGCCGGGCAAGATGGCGGTGGCGCAAGCGTTGGGCCTGGGGCGGGTGACGGCGGAAGGCGCGCTGGATGCCAGCGGTTTTGCCAAGTATGCAATCGACTTGAGCAAATGATGAAAAACAGGAAACCGCTTGCCGCTCTTGATAAGATCGCGTTCTTGCTGGTGGCTGCGGCGCTGGGTGCCTGCACCGGCGAGGTAGCACCGGACAATGCCCGCATCGAGTCGGTCGGCATGCTGGCCTTGCACGGCCGCCAGGTCAGCGCGATTACCCAGCTGCAAGCCTGGGCAGCAGCGGGGCGGCCGGTGGCGCAGCGCGAACTGGCGCTGGCGCTGGCGTCGATTCCCGACCAGTCCGCGCAAGCCGGCGCCTGGCTGGAGAAAGCGGCGGCGGCGGGCGATACGGAATCCCGGTTTCAATTGGCGCAAGCGCTTTATCAAGGCAGCCTGGGACTCAAGCTTGACCAGGCCCAGGCCTGGAGCTGGTATGAGCGCGCGGCCAAGTCGGGCAATGCAAAAGCCAGTTTCATGCTGGCCCGCATGGCCAAATACGGCGAAGGCGTGCCGCGCGACCTGAAACTTTCGGCCACCTGGCTGCTGCAGGCCAGCAAGCAGGGCAATGCGCAGGCGATGTTCCTGCTGTCGAACGCCTATGCCGCAGGCGAGGGCGTGGAGCAGAATCCGCAACTGGCCCGGGAGTGGCTGGAACGTTCGGCCGAAGGCGATTTCCCGGTAGCGATACAGGCCCTCGCCATGAGCCTGGAAGGCGGCGACCGGCATGGCGAACCGGATCCTGTGCGGGCGCGCCACCTGATCAAGGAAGCCACCGACGAGCGCAGCATGCGCTGGAATAACTACCAGTAGGGTGGGCGCCTGTGCCCACGCGTGACCGCGATAACCGGAGTACATACCTGCGTGGCGCTGGAACGGTATGCATGTGATGTGAATTTCCGCGTGGGCACGATGTGCCTACCCTACGCGCTGGTCCTCATACTCAACGGAGTAGAATTAACCAGGAACCTGTGTGCCCGTCCGGCGTCATATGCCGGCTGCCGGCCTTTGCATCGGCAGTATCTGCACACACCAGACCCGGATTTTTCATGAGGATTTTTCATGCTTTTGTCACCACGACGAACTTTCGTTGCCGCCCTCCTCCTCACCGCCACCCAGATCGCCTTTGCGCAAGCGCCGAAAACCGTCTTCCTTGAAGAGCTGACCTGGACCGAGCTGCGCAGCCAGGTCCAGGCCGGCAAGACCACCATCCTGATCCCCATCGGCGCGACCGAGCAAAGCGGCCCCGATGTCGCGCTGGGAAAGCACAACATCAGGGTGAAAGTTTTATCGCAGCGGATCGCGGAAGGCCTGGGCAATGCGCTGGTGGCGCCGGTGATCGCTTACGTGCCGGAAGGCAATTATGCGCCGCCTACATCCCACATGCGCTTCCCCGGCACCATCACGATCCCGGACGATGTTTTCCAGAAGACGCTGGAATCGGCCGCCAACAGTTTCAAGGTCCACGGTTTCAAGAACATCGTTTTCCTGGGCGACCATGGCGGTTACCAGAACGATATCAAGAAAGCCGTGGCGCAGCTGAACAAGAGCTGGTCCGGTTCGCCGGCTCGGGCCATCCTGCCGCCGGAATATTACGCCGCCAGCTCGGACGGCTATGCCGAGATACTGCGCAAGCGCGGTTATCGCGACGATGAAATCGGCACCCATGCCGGCCTCGCCGACACCTCGCTGCAGCTGGCAGTGGCGCCGCAGATGGTGCGCCAGGACAGCTTGCGCAATGGTCCCAAGCTCGGCCTGGCCGACGGCGTCTATGGCGGCGATCCGCGCCGCTCCAGCGCTGAAATCGGCCAGCTCGGCATCGACAACATCGTGGCGCAGACCGTCAAGGCGCTCAAGGCCGAGACCGCGGCCCGCTGAATTATCACTTCAATTACTGGCACTACTTTGCTGCTTATTTAATCAAGGAACCATCATGCAATTTCGTTCTTGCCGCTCTGGTCATTTATCGCGCCTCGCCGTCTCCGTCAGCAGCGCCCTGGCCGTCTTGTCCGTCGCCGCCGGCGCATCGGCCGCGCCGGCTGCTCCAGCAGCCATCGCCACCGTGGCCGGCATGCCGCCCGTGGTCAATCCCGCCAACCTGTACAGCGAAGCCGGCGCCGGCCACCTTAGCCCGGTGGTGGCCGACGCATTGCCACGGATCTATGTGCCTAACCTGCGCTCCAACGACGTCTACGTGATCGATCCGGCGACCTTCAAGGTAGTCGAGAAATTCCGCGTCGGCTACAGCCCGCAGCACGTGGTGCCGGCCTGGGACCTGAAAACCCTGTGGGTGGCGAACAACGCCGAAGGCCGGCCCGACGGCAGCCTGACGCCTATCGATCCGAAGACCGCCAAGCCGGGCAAGGAAGTGGCGGTGGAGGATCCCTACAATATGTACTTCACGCCGGACGGCAAGGAAGCCATCGTGGTGGTGGAAGCCCATGCCCAGCTGGACTTCCGCGATGCGCACACGATGGCCTTGAAATCGAGCCTGCCGGTGCCGGAATGCAAGGGCATCAACCACGCCGATTTTTCCATCGACGGCAAATACGCCCTGTTCACCTGCGAGTTCGGCGGCAAGCTGGCCAAGATCGACATGGTCAACCGCAAGGTGCTCGGTTACCTGCTGCTCGACAAGAAAGGCATGCCGCAAGACATCCGCATCGCGCCGGACGGCAAGGCGTTTTTTGTGGCCGACATGATGGCCGATGGCGTCTATGTGGTGGATGGCGACAGCTTCACCAAGACCGGTTTCATCAAGACCGGCGTAGGCACCCACGGCTTGTATCCGAGCCGCGACGGCAGCAAGCTGTACATTTCCAACCGCGGCTCCAACAAAGTCCACGGCGCGCGCCATGGCAAGGGCAGCATCTCGGTGCTCGATTTCGCCACGCGCCAGGTGGTGGCCAACTGGCCGATCCCGGGCGGCGGCAGCCCTGACATGGGCAACGTTAGCGCGGACGGCAAGATGCTGTGGCTGTCAGGGCGTTTCGACGATGTCGTGTACGCGATCGACACCAGCAGCGGCGCGGTCAAGTCGATTCCGGTCGGGATGGAGCCGCACGGCCTCACCGTGTGGCCGCAGCCGGGCCGTTATTCGCTGGGCCACACCGGCAACATGCGCTGATCGGCGCTGACTTCCACTGACCTGACCGCGTTACGGCGCGCTTGGGCAGGACGCCGGCACCCGGCCGCCGAACAAAACTGCCTGGCCGCAAGCCGATGCAAACATGGCGCGGTTGTCGTGGCCGACGCCAGGCACTTGCACCACGCTCTGCTGCAATCCGGACGGATGACGTTTCTGCAGGTAGCTGAAATAGGACAGGCCGCGCGCCAGGCGATAAGGGCCTTGCGCCATCGCCGGGCAGGAGCGGTCGATGAAGTGCGTGTAAGGATTGGTGTCGGCCATGCCCAGCAGATAAGTCACCTTGCGCGCGGCATAGCGTGTTTCAAGTCCAGCCACGTCTTGCCCGGCGACATAGGCCGGGATCGCGTTCAAACCATATTTCCACTGATTCACGGCCGGACATGCAGTCGTGTCGGCCGGCTGGAAAGCGCCGTCCGGGCCTGGCCTGCTGTTGTCGAAATACAGGTAAGTCGAGGGATTCGCCACCACGTAACGCACGCCGATCCCGGCCTTGCGCAGTACCGCTTCCGCCTGCCCCGCCACGGCGTAGCGCTGGACGATCTGGGCGCCGGCGGAATGGCCCGCCACCACCACCTCGGCCAGGGCCGGATAGAGCTTGCGGTCGGTGAAATGTTCAAGCACGGCATCCATGGCGCTGAACGAGCTGACGGCGGCAGGACTGCGCGCCGGCTCGCCGCCCTTCCAGCCCTCTTGCGTCCAGGCCAGCGTCGCGGCCGGCAGCTGGAACGCTCGCAGGTCAGGCGGCGTCAGGAATTGCGGCGCGATCACCAGGCTGCCGGCGCCGGCAGCACCGGCGTCGGCGACCGCCTGGCGTCCCGATTCGAAATAGACGTCGGCATTGCGCAAAGTACCGTGGACCACGATCAGCACCCGCTTCACATCCGGCGCCGGCGCATCGATCCGATGGTCGGCATAGACCGGCAGCAAACCTTCGCCCTGCGCGGTTTTGACGGTAATCCGCTGGTCCGCGATTTTTTTCACGGGCGCATCCAGCACCGACTCTTGTTTTGGCGCTTGCCTGGCTACCTCGCCGGCGCAGCCGGAAACCAGCAAGACCAAGGCCGTAAAACCTGCTGCACGATTGACTGGCATGGACGATCTCCGCACAAAATTGAGTGCTTCGATTCTGGATGAAAACGGCGCAGAACAGAAGTCCCGCGAGCGCTTTTCTCCGCGCCCGATTGATGATGCCAATCCGTACATGATCGAGGCGGTGGCTGCCGGTTATGGCTATTGCCGAGGTTTTTCCAGGCCGGCGGCGGCAATCGCCGGCTTGTCATATTGCTGGGTTATAGTTATCGTGCAGCCTGCGCGCGCTGCCGTCCCGTTGTATCTGTCTGACATCAACTTTCCACCTGATCATGCAAGACATAGAATCTTTCGAAGTCGCCTACGAAAACTTCGCGCTGAAAGGCGATTTCCATCCTGCCGCATCGTCCAGCCATGTCCTGATACTGCACGGCGCGGGCGTCAGCTCGCGCGCTACCGCCAGCCGTTCAGGATTGCGGCCGGCGCTGCAGGCGCGCGGCATCTCCAGCACCTCCTTCGATTGCATCGGCCATGGCGACACCGGCGGCTCGCTGCAACATTCCTCGCTAAGCAGCCGCACGCGCCAGGCCGAAGCGGTGATCGCCGCGCGCAAGCTGGCGCAGCCGCTGGTGATCTGCGGCAGCAGCATGGGCGCATACAACGCCATCAGGCTGACCCAGACCCATGATGTCGCCGGGTTGATCCTGATTGTGCCCGGCGTCTACACGCCAGCGGCTTACAACGTGTCGTTCGGGCCGCAGTTCTCCGCGATCATCCGGCGCGACCATAGCTGGGCCGACAGCGACGCCTGGGCGATCCTGGCGGAATTCAAGGGCAAGCTGCTGGTGATCGCCGCCGAACACGATGCGGTGATCCCGCCGGAAATACCGGAGCGGCTGCTGATGTCGGCGCGCAAGGCGCGTTCGCGCCGGCTGCGGGTGGTGGCAGGGACCGACCACCAGTGCCTGTTCCCGCTGGTGAGCGAAGAACGTCCGGACGAGTTTGACGAACTGATGGACTTGATTGTCGGCTGCGCGAGCGATTCCTAGGGCCGGCGCCGGACCAGTACCGATTCCCGATTTCCTCTATGATGCAAGACAGTGGCCGCATTGCGCGCCAGCGTTTCTAACTGTCAGAGAGAATTCCATGAAAATCGATCTAAGCGACAAACATGCAGTAGTGAGCGGCTCGACCGCCGGCATCGGCCTGGCGATTGCGCTCGGCCTGGCGCAGGCGGGGGCAACGGTGGTGGTGAACGGCCGCACCCAGGAACGGGTCGACCAGGCCCTGGCGCAGATCCGCGACAAGGTCCCCGGCGCCCGTCTGCAAGGCATCGCCGCCGACCTCGGCACTCCGGACGGCGCCGCCTTGCTGTTCAGGCAAGTGCTGGAGACCGATATCCTGATCAACAACCTGGGCATTTTCGAAGCCAAACCTTTCTTCGATATTACCGATGAGGAGTGGCAGCGTTTCTTCGACGTCAACGTGATGAGCGCTGTGCGCCTGTCGCGCCACTACGCGCCAGGCATGGTCAAGCGCGGCTGGGGCCGGGTGCAGTTCCTGTCGAGCGAATCGGGTTTGCAGATTCCCAAGGAAATGGTCCACTACGGCATGACCAAGACCGCCTTGCTGGCAGTCTCGCGCGGACTGGCTGAAACCCTGGCCGGCAGCGGCGTCACCGTCAACGCCGTATTGCCTGGTCCGACCCGCTCCGAGGGCGTCGGCGATTTCTTCGCCTCGATGGCGCGCGACCAGGGCATAGCAAGCGAAGCGCTGGAACGCGATTTCCTCAAAGAACATCGCCCCAGCTCGCTGATCCAGCGCCTGGCGACGGTAGAAGAAGTCGCCAACATGGTGGTCTACCTGGCGTCTGTACAGGCATCGGCCACGACCGGTGCGGCCCTGCGCGTGGATGGCGGCGTGGTGCGTTCGATTTCCTGATCCACCTGGGTCCTAGGCGGCGGCTTCCGCTGCCAGCGCGGCCTTCACCGTGGCGCGCGAGCCGATGTTTTCCATATAGCGGGCGATGGCCGGCCATTGATTGAGGTCGATCGCAAACAATGGCGTCCAGCGCAGCACCGTGAACAGGTAGGCATCGGCCACGCCGAACTGGGCGCCGAGCAGGTAGTCGTGCTGCCCCAGGGTGGATGCGACCTGGTCCAGGCGCCGCTGCAGCTTATCCTTGAAGACGGCTTTTACGCCGTCCGGGATCGTCGTGTTGAACAGCGGGCTCAGTCCCGCGTGGATTTCGCTGGTGATGAAATTCAGCGATTCCTGCAGGCGCACCCGCTGCCAGCTGCCGTTGGCCGGCGCCAGGCCGGCTTCGGGTTTCAGGTCGGCCAGATACTGCACGATTGCCGGCCCTTCTGTCAGCACCTCGCCGTTCTCCAGCTGCAGCGCCGCTACGTAGCCTTTCGGATTGATGGCCAGGAAATCCTGGCCGTCGGCAGTGCGTTTGGTCTTGTTGTCGACCTTCACCAATTCAAACCGCAAGCCCAGTTCACGCAGCACGATGTGCGGCGACAGCGAACAAGTCTCGGGGGCAAAATACAATTTCATCATCCAGCTCTCCTGTGGGATCGCAGCGGTGCGCGGCGACGCAGGAGAGTATGGTGACCTCGGTTACTATTGTAAAGAAGGGAGATTTTTGTTATATAGGTACATAAATTATACTTAGGCCGATCATGAAGACCAATGTTTCAGGCTGTTCGGTGGAAGAAGCCATGCTGCTGCTGGGCGGGCGCTGGCGCATGCTGCTGGTGTCTTACCTGCTGGACGGCCCCAAGCGTTTCAACGATTTGCGGCGCGATGTGCCGAACATTTCCCAGCGCATGCTGACGCTGGACCTGCGCGCGCTGGAAGCGGCCGGACTGGTGCAGCGCACGGTTTACGCCGAGGTGCCGGTCAAGGTGGAGTACTGCCTTACCGCCGACGGCCAGCGTTTGCGCAAGGTGGTGGAAGTGCTGAAGGAGTTCGGGCTGTGGCTGAAACAGGAACAGCAGCTTAGCCCGGATCAGGCTAAGCTGGCGCATTGACCGGAACATTTCACTCTACAGCCGGGTCTGTTAGAGCTACCATCCACATTACGAGACAACGATGCGCCTACTGTTTGCCCTGATGACAAGCCTGCTGCTGGCAGCCTGCGGCCATGTAACATCGCCTTCCGGCGAAAGCGGCACCACCATCACCCCTTACGGCGTGATCGATGCCGGCGTCACGCGCACAAATCGCTGACGTCCGAACTCATGTCGCTAATTTATTCGAATGGAGTATGCAATTGAAGCAACACATTAACGCCAGCCTGGTCGAAGCGCAGCAATCGCTGGAAGCGCTGCTCGCCAACGACGCGGCGCTGCAATCGATTGAACGGGCGGCGGCGCTGCTGATCGATGTGTTTGAACGCAAGGGCCGCGTGTATTCGTGCGGCAACGGCGGCTCCATGTGCGATGCCATGCATTTCGCCGAAGAGCTGACCGGCCGCTACCGGCTGGACCGGGCGGCGCTGGGCGCAACCGCGATCAGCGATGCCGGCCACCTGACCTGCGTCGGCAATGACCATGGTTACGAGCAGGTGTTCTCACGCTATATCGAAGGACACGGACGCGCCGGCGATTGCCTGGTTGCGCTGAGCACCAGCGGCACCAGCAAGAACATCATCCGCGCGGCGCAAACCGCGCGCGAGCTCGGCATGCATGTGATCGTGTTGTCCGGCAAGCAGGCCGAACTGCTGTCGTCCTTGAGCGATGTTTATATCTGCACCCCGGGCGGCGCCTTTGCCGACCGCGTGCAGGAACTGCACATCAAGGTGCTGCACATCCTGATCGAGCTGATCGAGCGTCATTTCTTTCCAGAGAATTACGCCTCCAAGGCATAGTTTCGGCAGCCTGCTGCATTTCTGTAATAAAGAAATGCAGTAATCGCGCATGGCTTCATTTCCGCGCAAAACGCAGGCGGGGCCTGGTTCCGCATGTGGATACATAAGCTAATAGATAGTATGTAGTTGGGATCGAATCCGGTTTTTTTTACGATGCATGCTCACTAAAGTGGGATGACATCAACAATGAAAAAAGCCAGATCGCAATCTCTCGCGCAATTTTTTTTTATTCGCCTCGGCGTGATCGCCGCCGCAATAGCCAGCCTGGCCACGCTCGCGTCGTGCGGCGGTTCGGACACCGGCCTGGCTGCGTCAGCCCCCGCCGTGCCTGTGGTGCAGAAACGCCCGAACATCCTCTACATCATGGCCGACGACCTCGGTTACTCGGACATCCGGGCCTTCGGCGGCGAAATCAATACGCCCAACCTCGACGCCCTGGTGCAGTCGGGCCGCATCCTGACCAACCACCACACTGGCACCGTCTGCGCGATCACGCGCTCGATGCTGATTTCCGGCACCGACCATCATTTGGTCGGCGAAGGAACGATGGGCGCGCCGGCCGACGAGCGCAAAGGTTTGCCGGGCTACGAAGGTTACCTGAACGACCGCGCACTGTCGGTGGCGCAGCTGCTGAAGGATGGCGGTTACCACACCTACATGGCGGGCAAGTGGCATATCGGTTCGGGCATTCCGGGCAGCGCCAGCGGCGGCGGACAGACTCCCGACCAGTGGGGCTTCGAGCACAGCTACGCCTTGCTCGGCGGCGCCGCCAGCAATCACTTCGCGCATGAACCGGCGGGCTCAAAGAACTACACCGAAGACGGGCAGTATGTACAACCCGGCCAGCCAGGCCAGCCGGGCGGCACAGGCGGCAGCCCGGCGGTGTTCTATTCGACCGATTTTTATACGCAGCGCCTGATTTCCTACATCGATGCCAACAAGGCCGATGGCAAGCCGTTCTTCGCTTACGCGGCCTTCACTTCGCCGCATTGGCCGCTGCAAGTGCCGGAGCCCTACCTGCATAACTATGCCGGCAAGTACGACCAGGGTTATGACGCCATACGCAACGCCCGCATCGCACGCCAGAAAGCGCTCGGCATCATCCCGGCCGATTTCACGCCGTTTGCCGGGGTGCCGGAGAAACTGGCGTCGTCGCCAGCCACTGTCAACAACGGCACCGCCAACGCCAAATACATCAACGCCGTGCACAGTGCGGCGCAAGGGTATTCGGACTATGGCCCGGGCGTGGTCGACAAGGCATGGAACAGCCTGTCGCCGGCGGAAAAGAAAGCCCAGGCGCGCTACATGGAAATCTATGCCGGCATGGTGGAAAACCTTGACCACAACATCGGCCTGCTGGTCCAGCACCTGAAGGATATCGGCGAATACGACAATACGTTCATCATGTTCCAGTCGGACAATGGCGCGGAAGGCTGGCCGATCGACTCCGGCGCCGATCCGACCGCCACCGATACCGCCAATGCAGCCGATCCCGTGTATGCGGCGCTGGGCAGCGACAACGGCAAGCAGAATGCACAGCGCCTGCAATACGGCTTGCGCTGGGCTGAAGTCAGCGCCACGCCGTTCCGCCTGACCAAGGGCTACGCCACCGAGGGCGGCGTGTCGACGCCGCTGATCGTGCACCTGCCGGGCCAGACCACGCAGCTGCCGACCTTGCGTCCGTTCACCCACGTGACCGACAACACCGCGACCTTCCTCGCCGTGGCCCAGATCGCCCCGCCCACACAGCCGGCGCCGCCGCTGCTCAACAGTTTGAACGGCGCCGACCAGAACAAGGGCAAGGTGGTCTACAACAACCGCTATGTCTATCCGATCACCGGCCAGTCCCTGCTGCCGTTGCTGAACGGCCAGGGTGCGGCCGTGGTGCATAACGCACCGTTCGGCGACGAGGCATACGGGCGCGGGTACCTGCGCAGCAGCGACGGCCGCTGGAAAGCACTCTGGACCGAACCGCCGAACGGCCCGCTGGATGGTCATTGGGAGCTGTTCGACGTGACGCTGGACCGCGGCGAGAACCATGACGTATCGACGCAGAACCCGTCTGTCATCGGTAGCCTGATCCAGCAATGGAACGACTATATGAGCGGCGTCGGCGGGGTCGAACCGCAGCGTCCGCGCGGCTATTACTGAGCGTTCGATGAGGACGCGGATCTGGTTGACCGGAGCGGCAGGCGCGGCAGCCTTGCTGGCTGCTGCAGTTGTTTTGCCGCTGGCGGCAAGCGGCGGCGGCCTTGACCAGCAGAACCGGGCGCGCAGCCTGGCGCCGCTGGGTTCGGAGCCGCAGTGCGAGGCTTATTCGGGTTTGCCGGCGCACTGGGGCAGCGATCCGCAAGCCGGCATGGTGCACCTGGGCGCCGGCGCATTCGTCTTCGGCAGCAAGTTCGGTTACGAAGACGAACGCCCGCGCGGCGACGGCAAGACCAGGGTGCGCGGATTCTGGATCGACCAGACCGATGTCACCAACGCCCAGTTCGCCTCCTTCGTTGCCGCAACCGGCTATGTCAGCGACGCCGAGCGCCAGGGCGGCGGCGCGGTGTTCCACAAGCCGACGCTGGAAGAACTGAATGCGCGCGACCTGGCATGGTGGACCTGGGTAGCCGGCGCATCATGGCAACACCCGGCCGGCCCCGGCAGCAGCCTGGAGGGTATCGGCAACCAGCCGGTGACCATGGTGACCCAGGCCGACGCTCTCGCCTACGCGCGCTGGCTGGGCCGCGACCTGCCCAGCGAAGCCGAATGGGAATACGCCGGCAAGGCCGGGCACGATGGCGCCGAACTCGACACCGCGCCGCGCGACCGGCACGGCAAACCGACCGCCAACTATTGGCAGGGAGTATTTCCGTTGGTGAACAACAACGAAGACGGCCACATCGGCCTGGCTCCGGTCGGCTGCTACGCGGCTAACGACTTCAAACTCTACGATATGGTTGGCAACGCATGGGAATGGACCAAAGACATCTACAGCGGATCGCATCAGGCGCACAGCAACGGCGATACCGCGGCAGTGGCGCCGGCATCGCGCCGCCACGACACGCCGGTGGTGATCAAGGGCGGCTCCTTCCTCTGCTCGCGCGACTACTGCGTACGTTACCGTGCTTCGTCGCGCGAACAGCAGGAAGCGGACTTGCCGGCATCGCATATCGGCTTCCGCACCATTTTGCGCGACAGCTGACGCATATGCTGGCCGCCAGCCTGCTCGGGATTGTTGTGCCGCACGCACATGCAGCGCCGAGCGTGATCAAGGTTGGCGTAACGCCCGGCACGCATGCGGAGATCATGGAACAAGTGCGGCGTCATGCGCTAAACGACACCCTGAAGCTGGAGGTGGTCGTATTCGACGACAACAAGCGCATCGATGCAGCGCTGGCGGCCGGCAAGATCGACGCCGCCAGTTTCGAGGACGGCCCGGCTTTCGAAGCGCAGCGGCGGCGCTACGCGCTGGCCAGCATAGGCAGCACCGTCACCTTGCCGATAGCGCTCTACTCGCGCCGGCTGACCTCGCTCACGCAGCTGCAGCGCGGCGCCACGATCGCCATTCCTGCCGATGCGGCCGGCACGGCAAGGGCGCTGGTGTTGCTGCAGAATTTCAGGCTCCTGACATTTTCCGATCGCGCCGGCCTGCACGCAACGCTGGCCGATATCACTGGCAACCGCCTGCATCTGAAGATCAGGCAAGTGCCGCAGGCGCAGCTGTTTGCCGCATTGGATCAGGTGGCGTTCGCGGTGATCGGCAGCGCCGACGCCGCCAAGGCCAGCCTGTATCCGGCACGCGACAGCATCGGTATCGAGGATGCCCGCTCGCCCTGGCAGAATGTGCTGGCGGTGCGCGCCGGCGACCGCGGCGAGCCCTGGGTGACGCGGCTGCTCGCCGCCTATCATTCCGAACCGGTGGCGAAATTCATCCTGGAGCGTTACCAGGACTCGGTGCGCAGGCCGTGGTGAAGCGCCGCGGGTGATTCAGGCCTGGTGATCGGCTTTGCCTTCACCCGGCAAGGCCGCAGCCATCAGCACAGCATCGCGCTTGTCCAGCAAGTGCTGGCGCAATATCGCCGCCAGCCGTTTGCCGTCGCGCGCTTCCAGCGCTTTGACCATCTCGTCGTGGTCGTGCGCGGCGCTATCCCATTTGGTCGGCTGGAAATTCGATTTGAAGCGCAGTGCCTTCAGGCGCCGGTTCAGACCCAGGTAAGTCTGGCGCAGGACTGAATTGCGGGCTGCATCGTTGATCTTGTCGTGTATCGCCTGGTTGCGGCTGTAGTAGCCCGGCAGATCGTTCTGCGCCTTGCAGGCCAGCATCGCATAGTGCAGGGCCTTGATCTCGGCCAGTTCGACCGGCGTGATGCGGTCGCAGGCCAGTTCGCCCGACATCGCTTCCAGTCCGCTCATCAGTTCGAAGGTTTCCCAGATTTCGGTTTCCGACATCTTGGATACCGACGCCCCCCGGTTCGGCGATATCTCTATCAAGCCTTCGGCCGCCAGTACCTTCAGCGCTTCGCGCAACGGCGTGCGCGAAATCCCCAGCGTCTCGCATAACTCCCGCTCATTGAGCTTGGTGCCCGGCGTCAGCACCGCTTCGACGATCAGGTTGCGCAAATGGTCAACCACCGTGTCGTGCAGGCGCTGGCGCTCCAGTTTGGGCACCAGCGGAGCAGGTTTTTCTTCTTGCTCGATTATCGCATTTTGCATTCAAAATCCTTTTTTACGCGTTTGATCGTATTTTAACATCAAATACAGGGCGCAAGAATCGCTGTCTGGCGCCATTCGATATGAATGTAAAAAAGAATAAAACGGCAAAATATGATCATATTTCATTGATTATTAAGGGTTTATGCTTATTTTAAGCCATTGTCGTCACTCGCATATTGCGAAAAATCTCTTTACGCCCGGAATTTGGACTGATAAAGTATTTTGAATGCAAAATACAATTTGTTCAAAGGAGGCATAAATGTTGACATTAGATTTCCATCCGGCCGGCCGTCATTTCCTGCAGATCCCGGGTCCCAGCCCGGTGCCTGACCGGATTTTGCGCGCCATGAGTTATCCGACCATCGACCACCGCGGCCCGGAATTCGGCGCGCTGGGTTTGCAGGTATTGGCAGGCATCAAGAAAATTTTCAAGACCGTGCAGCCGGTGGTGATCTACCCGGCTTCCGGCACCGGCGCCTGGGAAGCAGCGCTGACCAACACCCTGAGCGCCGGCGATACGGTGCTGATGTACGAGACCGGACATTTCGCCACACTCTGGAAAAAAATGGCCGAAGCCCTCGGTTTGAAGCCGGAATTCCTCGGCTTGCCTGGCATCGAAGGCTGGCGCCACGGCGTGCAGGCGGATCGCATCGAACAGCGCCTGCGCCAGGACAGCGAGCATCAGATCAAGGCTGTGTGCGTGGTGCATAACGAAACCTCGACCGGCGTCACCTCCGACATCGCCGCAGTGCGCCGTGCGATTGACGCCGCCGGCCATCCGGCCCTGCTGATCGTCGATACGATTTCCGGCCTGGCTTCGGCCGATTACCGCCATGACGAATGGGGCGTCGACGTCACCGTGTCGGGATCGCAAAAGGGTTTGATGCTGCCGCCGGGCATCAGCTTCAATGCGGTATCGCAGAAAGCCATCGCGGCCAGCAAGAACGCCAGGTTGCCGAAAGCATTCTGGGACTGGACTGACATCATCGAGATGAACCAGAGCGGCTACTGGCCCTACACGCCCAACACCAATTTGCTGTACGGACTATCGGAAGCGCTGGAGATGATCCTGGGCGAAGGCCTGGACCATGTCTTCGCTCGCCATCAACGTCTGGCCAGCGCTTGCCGCGACGCCGTGCGCGCCTGGGGCCTGGAAATCCAGTGCGCCGATCCTGCGCTGTACTCGCCGGTGCTGACCGGCGTGATGACGCCGCCTGGTTTCGACGCCGATGCGATCCGCAAGACCATCTATGAAAACTTCAACATGTCGCTCGGCACCGGCCTCGGAAAAATGAAAGGCGGCATGTTCCGCATCGGCCACCTGGGCGAAGCCAACGACCTGACCCTGATGGCGACCCTGGCCGGCTGCGAAATGGGGCTGAAGCTGGCGGGCGTGCCACTGGCCGGCAGCGGCGTGGTGGCGGCGATGGACAACCTGGCCGCGCAAAAGAGCAAACCGGTATTGAAAGCCGCATAGGAACAGACACAGCGGAAACCGCTCCGGCACCGTCCCGCAGAGGACGGGCGGAGCAAGGATAAAGATGTCCTGCGGCGTTTGCCGGCCACCATAATATTGGAGACAACAATGAAACACCTGCGTTTGCGCGCGACCACGGTCGTGCTGATCATGTTATGCCTGATGTATTTCATTACTTACCTGGATCGCGTCAACGTCAGCACCGCCGCGGCCGGTTTTGCCAAGGAATTCGATCTTTCGAAAACCCAGATCGGCCTGGTGTTTTCCGCATTCGCCTATCCCTACCTGGTGTTCCAGATCATCGGCGGCTGGGTCAGCGACAAGTTCGGCGCCAAGCGCACCCTGATCTACTGCGGCATCCTGTGGGGCATTGCTACCATCCTGACCGGTTTTGCCGGCGGCCTGTTTTCGCTGCTGCTGGCGCGGCTGCTGCTGGGCCTGGGCGAAGGCGCTACCTTCCCTGCTGCAACCAGCGCCATGTCGCGCTGGGTCGCCAAGGAAAACCGCGGTTTCGCCCAAGGCATCACCCATGCATTCGCCCGCATCGGCAATGCAGTCGCGCCCACCCTGGTGGTGTTCATCATGGCCACCCACGGCTGGCGCGAATCGTTCTATATCTGCGGGGTGATCAGCCTGGTCTGGGTACTGGTGTGGGCATTTGTGTTTACCGAACATCCGGAAAAACATCCGCGCATCACCAAGGAAGAACTGGCGATACTGCCGGCAGTCAAGAAAAGTACGCCGAAGATTCCATGGGGGCCGCTGTTCAAGCGCATGCTGCCGGTGACCATCGTCTATTTCTGCTACGGCTGGACTTTGTGGCTGTTCCTGAGCTGGATTCCGCAATATTTCCTGCACAGCTACGACCTCGATATCAAGAAATCGGCGCTGTTCGCTTCCAGCGTGTTCTTCGCCGGGGTGATCGGCGATACCCTGGGCGGTATTGTCAGCGACAGGATCCTGAAGCGCACCGGCAACCTGAAGCGGGCGCGCAGCCAGATGGTGTCGGTCTGCATGCTGCTGACGCTGTTGTCGCTGCTGCCATTGCTGGTCACACACAATGTTTACGTCTCGATACTTTGCCTGAGCGCCGGTTTCTTTTTTGCCGAAATGACGATCGGGCCGATGTGGGCGATTCCGATGGATATCGCTCCGCAATACTCGGGTACCGCCAGCGGCATGATGAATACCGGCTCGGCGCTGGCGGCGATCATCTCGCCGGTGCTGTCCGGCTACCTGATCGATCGCTTCGGCAGCTGGGAACTGCCGTTCGTCGGCAGCATGATCCTGATGGGATTCGGCGTGCTGCTGGCGTTCCGCATGCAGCCCGACAGCAAGTTCGAGCACAGCGTGGCGGATGGCGGGGCCAATCCGGTGAAGGCCGGCGCCTAGGCGGGGCCGCCCAGGCGCGCTGTTCGATCTGGCTATACAGTCACAGTTACTACTACCAAGGGTTTTCATGATTTCCTCACAATCTCCGCAAGAGCGGCTGGCGCATCTGCTGAGCACGGCATACGGCAAACATGCGGCAGCCGAATGCATCCCGCAGGAGCTGGAGCCGGCCAGCGCCGAGGAGGCTTACCTGGCGCAGCAAGCATTCCTGCGGCAAAGACAGGCACGGATCGGCGGCTGGAAGATAGGCGCAAAATCGGACAATGGACCGATACAGGGAGCGCCCTTGCCGGCGCAGCGCATTTATCCGGCCACCTCGGTCATCGAACGTGCTGATTATCCGGTGCTTGGCATCGAGCTGGAAATCATGTTTTGTTTCGATACCGATTTCCAGCCCGGAACAGCGCTGGTCTCGGAACAGGAAGTAATGCGCCATGTAAGCACGATGGCGGCGTCGATAGAGATCGTTTCCAGCCGCATCGCCGGCTGGCCGGAGGTGCCCAAGCTGAGCCAGCTGGCGGACCTGCAAAACCACGGTGCCCTGGTCAGCGGCGAATTTGTCGCTTACGACGCTGCTTTCCCGTTCCTGCACCCGGCCGCGCACCTGACCTTGAACGGCAAAGACATATTCAAGGGCAGCGCCAGCAATCCAGCCGGCGACCCGCGGCGCCTGCTGGGCTGGCTGGTGAACCACTGCAGCACGCATGGCATAGCCCTGCCTGCGGGCACGGTAGTCACTACCGGGTCCTATACCGGCATCCATTTTCCGGACGAACCAGGCCTGGTGATCGGCCAGATTGCGGGTTTGCCGCCGATTCATTTCGAGCTGGCTTAGGCCGGGCATCGGCAATTTTTCAAGTTTTTGACAGGACTCCATCATGCTGGTCAAGCCTATCCACCTGGTTCCTCGCAGCCCGACGCTCGCTACGCCGCTGGCCGTGCAATTGCGGCGCGAGCTGAGGGGCGAGGTCTTGTTCGAGCGGGCCGACCGCGGCCGCTACGCTACCGACGCCTCGATCTACCAGATCATGCCGCTCGGGGTAGTGGTGCCGCGCGACCAGGACGACCTGCTGCTGGCGCTGGACATCGCCCGCAGCCACCACATCCCGGTGCTGGCGCGCGGCGCCGGCACCAGCCAGTGCGGCCAGACCGTGGGCGAGGCGCTGGTGCTCGACAACAGCAAATGGCTGAACCGGGTCATCGATTTCGATCCAGCGGCACGCACCGTGACAGTAGAACCCGGCATGGTTCTCGATCATCTCAACGCCTGGCTCAAGCCGCACGGCTTGTGGTTCCCGGTGGATGTCTCGACCGCGGCCCAGTGCACCATAGGCGGCATGGCAGGCAACAATTCCTGCGGTTCCAGGTCGATCGAGTACGGCAATATGGTGCACAACGTGGCCGCCATCGACGCCGTCCTGGCGGACGGCACGCAAGGGCGCTTTGAACGGCTGGACCGCATGGCGCAGAACGGACGGATCGGCGCCATCGTCGCCGGGCTGCAGCACATCGCCCAGCGCGAACGGACCGAGATCACGGAACGCGTGCCCAAGGTGCTGCGGCGGGTCGGCGGCTACAACATCGATCTCTTCGATTGCCAGAACCCGCGCGCCTACACCGATGACGGCATCGCCAACCTGGCGCATATCCTGGTCGGATCCGAAGGAACGCTGGCCTACAGCCGCCAGCTCACCCTGTCGCTGGCGCCGCTGCCGGCGCACAAGGTGCTGGGCGTGGTCAATTTTCCGACCTTCTACCAGGCCATGGACATGACGCAGCATATCGTCAAGCTCGGACCGACCGCGGTCGAGCTGGTCGACCGCACCATGATCGACCTCTCCATGAGCAATCCGGCATTCAAGCCGGTGATTGAAAAAGCCCTGGCAGGCCAGCCGCAAGCGATCTTGCTGGTGGAGTTTGCCGGAGACGATCACGCCGCGTTGCTGAACAAACTGGCCGGCTTGGACCAGTTGATGGCAGACCTGGGATTGCCTGGTTCCGTGGTGCAAATGAGCGGCGCGGCCGAGCAGAAAGCACTGTGGGACGTGCGCAAGGCCGGCCTGAACATCATGATGAGCATGAAGGGCGACGGCAAGCCGGTATCCTTCATCGAAGATTGCGCCGTGCCGCTGGAGCACCTGGCGGAATACACCAGCCAGCTGACCGAGGTGTTCCATCAATACGGCACCGAAGGCACCTGGTATGCACATGCCAGCGTCGGCACCTTGCACGTCAGGCCGATACTCGACATGCGCCGCGGCGGCGCCAAGGACATGCGGGAAATCGCCGAAGCCGCCTCGGTGCTGGTGCGTAAGTACAAAGGCGCCTACTCCGGCGAACACGGCGACGGCCTGTGCCGCGGCGAATGGGTGGCCTGGCAATACGGCCCGAAAATCAATGCTGCCTTCACCGAAATCAAGGAGCTTTTCGATCCGGACAACCGCTTCAATCCGGACAAGATCGTGCGTCCGCCCAAAATGGACGATGCCAGCAATTTCCGCTTTGCGCCGGGTTACGGCGAGTTGCCGCATCGTCCTTTGCTGGACTGGTCTTCCTGGAACGTCAGGCGCAATCCCCTGACCGGCGAAGAAACCGCGGCCGGCAGCGGCGGCGACAAGACCGGCGGCCTGGCCAAGCTGGTTGAAATGTGCAACAACAACGGTCATTGCCGCAAATTCGACGCTGGCACCATGTGCCCCAGCTATCGCATCACCAAAGATGAAAAGCATGTCACGCGCGGTCGTGCCAATACCCTGCGCCTGGCGTTGTCGGGCCAGCTCGGCAGCGAGGGGCTGGCCAGCGCCGAGGTCAAGGAAGTGCTTGACCTGTGCGTATCGTGCAAAGGCTGCAAGCGCGATTGCCCGACCGGCGTCGACATGGCTAAAATCAAGATTGAAGCGCGCGCCGCATGGGCCGATAAACATGGCCTCAGCCTGCGCGACAAGCTAGTCGGTTTCATGCCGAAATATGCGCCCTACGCCAGCGCCATCGGCGGCCTGATCGCCTGGGCCGAAGGCATTCCGGTGCTGTCCGGCTGGCTGAAAAAACAGATAGGCCTGGCGCCGCAGCGATCTTTCCCGCGCTTTAAGAATGCCTTCCTGGACAATGCAAGATCGGCCGTAAACCTGGCGAAAAACAGCGAACGCGAAGTATTGCTGTTCGTCGACACCTTCAATAATTACATGGAACCGGAAAACGCCCGCGCCGCACAAACGGTGCTGGAAGCAGCCGGTTACAAAGTGCATTTCAACACGATGGCGGGCCAGAAACCTTTGTGCTGCGGCCGCACCTATCTGTCCGCCGGCCTGGTCGGACAGGCAAAAGCGGAAGCACGCAGGACGCTGGATGCATTGATGCCCTTCGTTGAACGCGGAATCGCCATCGTCGGGCTGGAGCCATCCTGCCTGCTATCTTTGCGCGACGAGTTCCTCAGCTATGGTTATGGCGAGGAAGCGCAGAAACTGGCGAAGTCGGCCTATCTTTTTGAAGAATTCCTGGTGAAAGAAAAAAAGGAAGGCCGTTTCCACCTGGACCTGAAACCGCTGCCAGGCAACAAAGTCCTGGTGCATGGACATTGCCATCAAAAAGCTTTCGACGCCTTTCGTCCGGTGCAAGCGGTATTGCAGTGGATTCCGCAAATCGAACTGGCCACGGTGGAATCCTCCTGCTGCGGCATGGCCGGCAGCTTCGGCTACGAGGCCGAACACTATGATGCGTCGATCGCCATGGCTGAGCTGGCGCTTTTGCCGGCTGTTCGCAAGGCTGGAAAAGACAGCATCGTGGTCGCCGACGGTACCAGCTGCCGGCACCAGATCCACGATGGGGCGGATACGGTTGCGTTGCATGTGGCGCGTGTGCTTGCCATGTCGTTGCCGGGAAATGCGATCGCAGGTGAACCCGGCAAATAGCCGGAGCAAAAAAAAGACCCTTTCGGGCCTTTTTTTGCGGAGTGTTCAGCTGATATTTCTGGATTTCCCGTGAACTTAGCTGGCGCTTTCGTACGGCATACAGCGATGCGCAACCGTAGTAATCCTGGCTGCTTCCTGCCGGCGCCATGCGGGCTTTGTTTTCACGCGTCACCCACGCCTTCCGGATAATGTCCCAGCGCTTGTCGCAGACGGATTTTTTGGTGACTACGCCGTCGATTTCGTGCGGGACCACACGTGCCGCAGGCAGCTTATCCAGCGTCACCTCGTACCAGACCTGATTGAGGAGGTGCAATTGCACACGATCTGAAACAATGCGGCGAATTTTGCCCTTTTCCTGTTCCAGCGCGTGCTCCTGCCTGTTCCTGGCCGTGTAATAGTTTGTATAAAAGCGATTGCGCAGCAGGATTCCGGTCAGCGGATGGACAAACATTTCAGCGCGCGACTCCGCCAGCCCGACATAATGTCCGGACCAGCTGTTTTGCCTAAGCACGACCCGGCCGTCAGCGCCGTTCCCTTCCCAGTGCGTCTGGATCGCCACGAAGTTATCCAGATGCTGCAGGATATGCTGCTTGACCGTGCTGCGTGCATCTATAACAGCGCGGATTTCGCCATAGACTTTATCCCACGGCCGGTTGATCTGTTTTTCCAGGAACCGCTTCAACGGCGCCAGGTTTTCGTTGAGGCCCTTGCGATCGTTGTAGCCTTTCTTCATGCCGAGCAGGCCAGGTCCGTCTTCCCGATTGCGGAAAGGACGGCCGTCGCCTTTGTACGCATTGCTGTGGACGCGGCGAGGCCGTTCGACTATCACCTTGAACATATCGTCACGCATCTTCGCCACCGTCCCTCTTTCGTCCCGAAAGCAACAGATTCAGGTTCTGTTTTTCGATGCGCCGTGTCCGGCGCGCCGGATTATGCGCTGCATGTGCTCCTGCTACCCTTGCCCGGGCCGGCGCCACCAGCGGATTGCGCGGTTTCGGCAACTTGATCGTCATTTTCATATTCATTCTTTCACGCAGATGACCTGGCGCCGCGTGTGCGGCGCCATTTGTCATGCCGGTGCGTCTGCTGCGGGCCGCTCAATGCCAGGCCCGCAAAAGCAAAAACCCCGGCGAGTTTCCTCACCGGGGTTCATGATTGGAACGACCGGCTCGGGTCGGCAATATCGCCGAAGACCCCGAGCAGTCATGCGCGGGGCTATTTATTTTTTGAATTGTTGATAGCCGTCCGTGGCATAGCCGTTCCTTTCCTGAAAAAATGCGTTGGTCAAAATGCTGAGTTGCGATTCTGCGCTCGATGAAAACGCAGTATCAAACATTTCGTCGCTGCGTAGCCGTGTTTTGTTGTTTTTTGCGCGAATCTTCACGCCGAAGACGGTGGCGCGACTTAATTCAAATCGCGCATCCTGCTGTGCTTGGGCAGCCTGGCCGCCAGGTAGTCATGCTGGTCAGCCAGCACATTCCTGCCACTCAGCAGGTAATGCTCGGCGCGGCATGGCACATAGGGCACATACAGCAACGGACGGAAGCTTTCCAGATGCTTGTTGCCCTTTTCCTGGTTGCAGTCCTTGCATGCGGTCACGCAGTTCATCCAGGTGTCCTTGCCGCCATGGGAACGCGCATGTATGTGATCGCGCGACAGTTCGTTGTGCGGAAAGCGGCCGCCGCAGTAGGCGCAAGTGTAGCGGTCGCGCCGGAACAGCAAGTCGTTGTGGTGGCCCAGCGGCAGTTCCAGGTGCAGCATGCGCGCCATGATGGCGCTGCCGGCGATGGCGATGATGGGCTTGACAGAGATGCGCGACTGCACGCCGGCGCGGGAATAACCACCGCGGAAAACGATGTCGCCATCTCCCAGTTCCCAAGCCACCTTCCCGCTCGCATAATAGAGCACAGCATCTTGCGGCGAGATCCAGTCGAACGGATTGCCTGCGATATCGAGAGTCAGAATATGGGAGATCATTTTCTTCACCTTTGCTGCTGATTATAACCAGCATCTTCAGGTTACGGAAACCCCTTCGCGCCGCCAAGCCAAACCAGGAAATCCTGGCGCCTTGCATGCATCATCGGTCACGCTTCTGTCATTTAATTGAGCGTCCGCAAACCTGGTGTTACGTGCCGCGCGATTCGAATCATTGCATCGGGCAGGCACATAACAGACAATACCAGAGCTAATCACAACAAGCGAGCTAACACTATGATTATGTGGGGAATTTTGTGCGGAGCTGTGCTGGGTTGGTTATGGCCTAGCTCGGGATACGGCGACTTCGGCATTTTCTTGGGCGGTGGACTCGGTTTACTGGCGGGACTGGGATTGCAGCGTGCGATCCGCACCGAGATTCGCACGGCCAATGAAAAATTGCGGCTGGAAATGCTGAAGCTGCGAACGGGACCAGGCGAGCAGGTTGCGGTTCCTGATTCAAAGCCGGCCAGCAAACCGGCGCAGGCAACCGGACTAGGCCCTGCTCCGGTTGCAGCAGCGCCGGCCGTAATCGCCGCCCAGCCGGCGGCTCCCAACATTCCCCCCAGTACGCAGCCGGCAGCGCCGCCTGCACCTGGCCGCGTCCTTCCACCCGCTGAACCGAACGCCGTGGAGCTGGCTTTCGCCGCGGCCAGGAACTGGCTCCTTGGCGGCAATACGATCGTGCGTATCGGCCTGGTGATCCTGTTCATCGGCCTGTCTTTCCTGTCCAGTTATGCGGCGGCTGCCGGCCTGTTTCCGGTGGAGTTGCGGCTGGCGGCGGTTGCTGTCGCCGGGATCGTGCTGCTGGCCGTCGGTTTCGGCAAGCGCCAGGCCAAGCCGGCTTTTGCGCTGGCCTTGCAGGGCGGCGGCGTGGCGGTGATCTACCTCACCGTATTTGCCGCCTTCCGCCGCTTTGACCTGATTTCGCCCCTGCCCGCTTTCGGTTTGATGATCGTCGTGTGTGCCCTGAGCTGCGCGCTGGCGCTGCTGCAAAACTCGCGGGCGCTGGCGGTGGCGGCTTTTGCCGGCGGTTTTGCGGTGCCGCTGCTGCTCTCTACCGGAGGCGGCAGCAGTGTCGCCCTGTTCAGCTATTACACGGTGCTGAACCTGGCGATCCTGTTCATCGCTTATAAACGTTCCTGGCGCGTGCTGAACATGGTGGGTTTTGTCGCCACCTTTGGCGTGGCTACGCTGTGGGGCGTGCTCAAGTACCAGCCGGCGCAATACATGAGTTCGCAGTTGTTCCTGATCGTATTCGTGCTGATTTATGTGGCGGCGGCGATCCTGTATGCGCGCAACACGCCGACCCGGCTTGGCAATACTGTCGACAGCACGCTGATGTTCGGCACCGCGCTGGTCGGTTTTGGCTTGCAGGCCGGCTTGGTCGACCAGTTCAAGTTCGGCAGCGCTTTTTCGGCATTGGGATTTGCCGCGCTGTATCTGGTGCTGGCGGCGCTGCTGCTGCGTCGCGGACGGGACAGTTATCGCCTGATGATTGAATCGATGATCGCCATCGGCCTCGGTTTTGTGACTTTGGCTGTGCCGCTTGCCCTCGACATGCGCTGGACCTCGGCGGTGTGGGCACTCGAAGGCGCCGGCGCGTTCTGGGTCGGCATGCGTCAGGCGCGCTGGATGCCGCGCGCGTTCGGGCTGCTGCTGCAAGTGGTGGCTGCCGGTGCTTTCCTGGCAGGGATCGATGACAATGTGTCGGCCTGGCCGCTGGCCAATCCGATGTTCATGGGCGCCATGTTTATCGCCTTGCCGGCATTCGCCATCGCCTGGTGGCTGCGCGGCGTGTTGCCGCACAGTGAGTCGCGCTGGGCCAGGGAATTTGCCAAGGCCGAAGCCATGCTGTCGCAGCCGGTCTACCTGTTTGGTTTTGTGTTCTGGTGCCTGGCGTGGATATTCGAGATATGCCGCGAGCTGCCCGGCAGCGAAACCGGCATGGCCAGCGTGCCCGTTTTCGGCGACGGCACCCAGCAGTTGCTGACAGTGCTGGCGCTGGTGGCGAGCGCATGGCTGTCGCTGCTGCTGGCGCGCCGTAGCAATTGGACGGTGGCCGCCTGGCCTAGCAGGATTACCTTGTTGCCGCTGGCGCTCGGTTTTATCGCGCAAGAGCTGTCCGGGGAGCGCGTCCTGTACACGCCGGCCTGGGCCATCTGGCTGCTGGCCCTTGGCTTGCATTACTGGATGCTCTACAAGAACGATACGCAAACCCAGAGCCATATCGCTGCCCTCAAACTGAATCGTGCCGTTCACGTCGGCAGCGTATGGTTGCTTACGCTGCTGCTGGCCGATTGCCTGTGGTTTGGCATCGAGCGCGGCGATTTGTGGCGCAGTTCGTGGGCCAGCGTGGTGCTGCTGGTCAGCGCGATCGCGGTGCTGCTGGCTTTGTCGGTATGGGCCGGCCGGGCCAACCGTGTTTCGCTGCTGCCGGCATTCAAGTGGCCGCTCAATGCGCATGCCGTCGCCTATTACTGGCATGCGGCTTTGCCGCTGGCGCTGCTGGTGTTTCTTGGCGCGCTGCTGATGGCGCTGCTGTCGTCGGGACATACGGCGCCGCTGCCCTATCTTCCCCTGCTCAATCCTACCGACCTGGCGCTGGCCCTGGCTCTCGGCGCGCTGGTATTCTGGCGCCGCGCAATCGTCGGCGCCCAGCCGCTGCCTGCCGGCGCCGCCTGGGTGCCGCGCAAGCAGACGCTGCTGGCGCTGGCTGGGCTGGCGTTTGTCTTGCTCAATACCGTCTGGCTGCGCACCGTGCATCACTTCTTCGGCGTGAGGTGGGACAGTGCGGCGCTGTTCGACAGTTTTGTGGTGCAGACCGGCTACGCTATCTTGTGGACACTGCTGGCGCTGGGCCTGATGCTGCTGGCGCACCGCCGTGTGCAGCGCGGATTGTGGCTGGCCGGCGCGGCGTTGCTGGGGCTGGTGGTGGTCAAGCTGCTGCTGGTTGACCTGTCGAACGCGGGCGGCGCGGAACGCATCGTCACCTTTATCGCGGTGGGCGCGCTGATGCTGGTGGTCGGTTATTTTGCACCGCTGCCGCCGAAGAGCGCGGCGGACGCCGCAACTGTGAAGGAAGCGTAGAGATGAGGTATTTCCTGATGCGTGCTGTCATCTGCGCAGCTGCCCTGTCGGTAGCCGGCGCTGCCTGGCCGGCTGCCGACCCTAACAGCTCGCAGTCGTATGCGCTGCACCTGCCGCTTGCCTTTGCTCCAGATGCGCCGCTGCAGCGCCTGATCCTGCCCGCGCAGGTGCTGGTGAACCTGCAAACCGGCGGCCTGGGCGACGTGCGGATTTTCAACGCCAAGGGCCAGCCTCTGGCCATCGCCTTGTCCGACAGCGCCAGCCTGCGGCAAACGGAAAAACGCAAGATCGAACTGAAATCGTCGCCCATCATGGGCAGCGCCGATCTCACCGACATAGCCGCTTCCTCGCTGCGGATCGAAGAACAGCAGGGCAAGCGCATCGTGCAGATCGAGAGCAGTCCGGCAGGCGCTGCCGCACCGGCTAAAAAAGTGCTGGGCGCGCTGCTCGACACGCGTGCCATCGATGATCCTGTGGTGAGCCTGGCGCTGGACGTCGATTTGCCCGATGCACAGCCGATCACCTTTGATGTGCAGGCCAGCAAAGACTTGAAATACTGGCGTTCGCTGGCGGAAACCGTCTTCTATCGCGCCGAAGCCGGGAGCAGCGGCCTGGGCGCAGATCATATCGAGTTGCCCGCCGCCGATCTCAAGGATCAATACCTGCGCATCACCTGGACCGACACCGCGGGGCGGACGGCGCCGGTAGTCATGCGCAGCGCCACATTGACTACTGCCCGCGGCGTCAGCAGCACCGCGCGGGTCACCGCCGCGCTGGCGCAGCCGGTGCTGGACAATCCCCATACGCTGCGGTTTTCGCTGCCCTTCGCGACACCGGTGGCGGCGCTGAAAATCAAGCCGGCGGGCGACAATGTATTGCTGCCGGTACGGGTGCTGGGCCGCCAGGACGTCGGCCAGCCGTGGACCATGATGACGGCGAGCGTGATTTACAAATTGCAGACGGCCGGCAAGCTGCAAACCAGCGCAGCGATCGAATTGCCGCCGACCGCATATCGCGAAATCAAGATCGAAGCCGACAAGAAAACCCAGGGTTTCTCCGCGCCGCCGGAAATCACCCTGGAATTCGAGCCGGTGCAGGTCGTGGCGCTGGTCAACGGCCCTGCACCGTTTACCCTGGCGGCAGGTCTTGCCAACGCCACCAGTCCTTATCTGCCGATGCAAAGCCTGATGCCGGATTACCGTCCGGCGCAAGAGAACAGCTTGCCGCTGGCGCAGGCAGACGGCGCAACAGCGCTGGTGCCGGCATCCGCCGGCCGCGACGGCATGCCGACGCGCAATATCATCCTGTGGGCAGTATTGCTGCTGGCGGCTCTGGCGCTAGCGGCGATGGCCTGGGTGCTGCTCAAGCAAAATGCCCGTCCGCCTCAGCAGTGACCAAGCAGCCCTGTTGTTTTTGGGAAACGGAATTGCCTAAAATTTATTGGTATTCTAGAAAGTAAGTTATTGTACTATTGGGCTGTTATTGGTGATTTTAGTAACTTTTTTCATCAATTAACTTTCCATTACTTTCGTTATTGACCAAAACAACAATTTCACAGAGGGGATTCAGATGAACTTGAAATTTAAGCTGTTGGCGTTAGCTGCGACCACGGCATTGGCCGGTTGCGGATCGGCAGGCGGTGGCGGCGTCGCCGGCCTGAATATGGACGGCATGATGGCGGCAGGCAGCACTGCACTCAAGGCGACTTCCTTGAGCGATGCCGATGTCAAGACCATGTCGGATGAAGCGTGCGCCGCCAGCGACAAGCAAAACAAGATTGCAGCGCCGAAAAGCAAATACGACGTGCGTCTGACCAAGGTAGTGCAGGGTTTCAGTCCGAGCCTCAACGGCGCCCAGACCAATTACCGCGTTTACATGACCAAAGACGTCAATGCCTGGGCCATGTCGAACGGCTGCATCCGGGTGTACAGCGGTTTGATGGACATGATGAACGACAGTGAACTGCGCGGCGTGATCGGGCATGAAATGGGCCACGTTGCGTTGGGCCACACCAAAAAAGCCATGCAGACCGCGTATGCCGTGACGGCTGCGCGCACCGCCGCGGGCGCAACCGGCAATGCGGTGGTAACCAACCTGTCGTCGTCGCAACTGGGCGAGCTGACCGAAAAAATCATCAACGCCCAGTTCTCCCAGGTGCAGGAAAGCGCCGCCGACGACTATTCGTTTGACCAGCTGACCAAGATGAACATGGACCGCAAAGGGCTAGTGACAGCATTTCAGAAGCTGGCGAAACTGGACGGCGGCGCCGGCGCCAGCATGCTCAGCTCGCATCCGTCCTCGACTGACCGTGCCCAGCATATCCAGCAGCGCATCGATCAGAACAAGTGAGCCGGCACAAACATCGGACTTTGCCTGTGCCCGTCTGGTCAGTTGAGGTGGGGATAGGTGAAGCCGATGAAGTGAACCGCATTGACCGCGAAGTGGACGATGATCGCGGCTTCAATGCGTTGCGTGACGTAATAAGCATAGGCATAAGCCAGGCCGGCGACCGTGGCCAGCAGCACATAAGTGCCGCCGCCGGCTATGTGCGCCGCGCCGAACAAGAGAGCCGAGCAGGCGACCGCCAGCAGCGGGCCATAGCGAAAACGCGCCAGCGACAAGGCCAGGCGATCTTGCAGCAGGCCGCGGAAAAAAGCTTCTTCCGCAACTACCGTAAAAAACAGGTTGGTGGACAAGAACAGCGCACTAACCTGGCTGATCTTGAAATCCGGCTTGACGTAGCCGATGGCGGTGGCCAGGCCGAGCACGGCAATTACCGCGCTCAGTGCAATCGGCCCGGTTTGCCGCAGCAGCTTGCGCCAGTCTGCGGCGGAGCTGGCGCGGGTGCACATGAACGCCAGCAGGACCAGGCCGGCGGCGCCTTTGTCGAAGTTTGCATATTGCGTGAAGGGCGCGGAGTCGGCGGACAGGCGCAGCTGGAATAGCAGTATCGGATTATTAAATCCCGGCAGCTTATGCAACGCCAGCGCCAAAGCCAGGATGGCAGCGACGACGCCGAACAGCAAGCGCAGATTGCGCCGGGCCGTGGTGGCCAAATAAGCGAGCAGGCAGAACAGCGCCAGTTCCAGCACTGCCATGGGACTCAGGACAGCGGACGCCAGGCCGCTGAGGAGCGCGCCGGCAGCGATCACCATCCAGGGCAGCAGGATGATGCGGTCAGTCAGTCGGAGAGGTTTCAGCCAGACCGCGGCGATCGCGACGGCGAGTAAAACAAAGGTAATCAACATCGGCCCTGGTGCCCCACGATGGCGGCAACCAGTCCAGAAGAGATTAGCGGTTTACCTTGCATGCAGCGTCGGTATCCCAGCGTCCGGAACAAATGCGCCAGCGGCACAATTCGCCTTCGATCATGCCCAGCTGCTTGCAGCGTTGCAGCAAGCCTGAGGTGCTGTCGCCGGCCTTGCGTTCGACGATGTCAGGTCCGTCAGAACTATTTTGCGCGAGCGCAGGTTCTGCCGCTTTCTTCTTTGCCTGCTGTTTCGATTTGGCGGTTTCCTTGGCCTTGGGCGGCTGTTGTTCGGTCACGCTGTCGCCGTGCGAAACCAGCGCAGTCAGGATGTTGACGTCGCTGTCGGCAGGCTGGGCGCCGGCTTTTGCCGGCTTCGGCGCAACCGCTTTTTTCTCCTGCACATTGCGGTTCACCAGCGGCGCATTCACGCTCTTGGGAGCGGGCTTGGGTTTGGATGCCTTCGGTTCTTCCAGGGCTTTTTTCAGCGCGGTCGAAGTGACCGGCACGCCTGCCTCCAGGGTTTCCGTCAGTTTGGCGCGGGGATCCGCCGATGCTTCGTCGGCTTTATCAGCATGGGCGGCAGGATCGTTTTCAATTACCGCCGCTTGCGATTCTGTTTTTTCAGCTGGCGCGGCATCGTTTGCGGCAAGCGCTGGAGTGCTTGGCGGCAATTCCTTGGGCGCCGGTGCGCTGGCTGCGATGGCCGTTTCGGGCTGAACGCTGCGTTGGTTCCAGGCAAAATATCCGCCCGCGCCGATCGCCGCCAGCAAGACGACTACGAGCGCCGCGCGCAAGGCGCCGGATTTTTTTTGCGCGCTGGCCTTCGAAGGCGATTCCTTGCCTTCCAGGGCATTCAGGATGCTGCCGCTGCTGTTTTCTGTCGCCGTCGAGCCCGATAACAAATTCGGTTTTACGGAGCCGCGCGCAGTTTCTTCAGATGGTTGCAAGACACAAATCTCCAAATGTCAGTTATTGGGCAGTTATTGAGCACGGACCGACGTGACGCCAAGTTTGATAAGGTATACTCTCTGACAACTAAATATGTCAACTGGCAATATATTACCAAAAAATTATAATTTTTCTTTGGTAATATTCACGAGAAGGTTTTTGTGTTCGTCTTAGTCGTCGCCCTTTACTTTTTGCTTGCATGCGCTGTCGCCGGACTGCTGTTATTCCCGGCTGCCCGCGAGATTGTTTATTTGGCACTGGTCAAGCGGCGGCAGCAGATTGGGACGCAGGTCCAGAACTGGCGAGACCGCCGGTCGCAGACCACCAGATCCCTTTCGCAAAACCTGCAGGCATCGAGACTCTCAAGCTGGCAGTTCATCAAGCGGCATCAGTGGATTCTACTCGCCGGAATGGCGGTTGTGCTGATCCCGCCCTTGATTGCTTGGCTGTTGAGCGGTAAAACCATGCTTGGGAGTTACGATGATTCCGGGCAAGTAGTTAACCAGCAGATTGCCGCGTTGCTGGAAGGAGAGCAGTTAGTACCGCCGCCGCCGCTGCCGCCTGAGGTGTTTACCACGCAGGAAGTGGCGCAAGTGCGGCCTATGCTGGATACCGCGAGCCGTAACTGGCAGGCGCTGGATGCCGATTTCACCCAGCGTTTGCTGATGACTTTCAAGATCATGAAAGAGAAGTACGGTTACGACATGGTCATTATTGAAGGTTATCGTAGTCCGGAACGGCAGAACGCGCTGGCGCAAATGGGCGGCAGCGTGACCAACGCCAAGGCGTTCCAGAGCTACCACCAGTACGGCCTGGCAGCCGATTCTGCGTTCATGCGCAGCGGCAAGCTGGTGATTACGGAAAAAGACCCGTGGGCCATGCGCGGTTACCAGTTGTACGGCGAAGTGGCGGAATCGGTTGGACTGACCTGGGGCGGCCGCTGGAAAATGATGGACCTGGGCCACGTGGAATTCCGCAAGCCGGGCGTAATGAAAAGATAAGAAAAGTCATAAAACCGTTGTATCTGCGCAAAAAAATCGACAAAAAGAGGGATGGCATGGCGAGGCGATTGATAGTATCGGGCAATAAAATTTCACGTGACGGCATAACCGTCCGGCGGGCGAACTCCGTTTTTCGTATTGCAATGCTGGTCCATTGTCCAGGCTGACACCGTCATGCAGCACAGCTTGTTCAGCGACCAACGCGGTCATTAAGTTGTTGTGAGAAAGCAACAATTTGTGGCCGTTGGCGCGTGCCGTTCGCATCCCTTCCAAAAGAATCAACCACTTAGTTACTCTTAATTACTGATACCTATGCAACGAATTTGGCAATTCCTGACGAATACACGAACCCTGGCGGTGGTCGGATTTGTGGCGCTGGCCTGCTTTCTCTTTCTCGCCGCGGACGCCTTGCAAATCGACGGCATCTGGGTCGTGGTTTTCCTGGTTGCAATCCTGCTGATATGGGGATTGGTCGTGCTGTACCGCAAACAGCGGACCAAGACGGCGTCGAAAAATTTCAGCTCGATGCTGGAAGGCCAGGCCGAGAAGGGCAGCGACAAACCGAGCGTGGTCGGCCGCGACGAAACCGAGACCATACGCAAGCGGATGCTGGAAGCGATTTCCACCATCAAGAATTCCAAGCTTGGCGAAAAGTCCGGCGCTACCGCTTTATATGAGTTGCCGTGGTACATGATCATCGGCAATCCGGCCGCCGGCAAAAGCACGGCGGTCGCCAATTCCGGCCTGCAGTTTCCGCTGGCCGACAAGAACAGCAACATCGTGCAGGGCGTAGGCGGCACCCGTAACTGCGACTGGTTCTTTACCACCGACGGCATCCTGCTGGATACCGCGGGACGTTATTCGGTGCATGAAGAAGACCGCGCGGAGTGGTTCAGTTTCCTCGGCCTGCTGAAGAAGCACCGCAGCCGGGCGCCGATCAACGGCATCATCATCGCCGTCAGCGTCGCCGAGCTGGCCGGCAACCGGCCTGAGTTCGGCATCAACCTGGCCAAGAACCTGCGCCAGCGAGTGCAGGAGCTGACCGAAAAGCTGGAAGTGTTCGCGCCGGTCTATGTCATGTTTACCAAGGCCGACCTGATTACCGGCTTCACCGAATTTTTCGTCGACATGGACCGCGGCGAAAAAGACCGGGTCTGGGGCGCGACCCTGCCTTACAGCCGCAAGACCAGCAGCCAGGATGTGCTGGCGTATTTCGACGAACGCTTCGATGAGCTGTTCGAAGGCCTGAAAGAAATCAGCCTGGCCAACATGGCCCTGAGCCGGGGCGACCGCCTGCCGCCCGGGGTGCTGACCTTCCCGCTCGAATTCGCCGCGGTAAAGAGTTCCTTGCGTGCCTTCATCGCCACCCTGTTCGAAGAAAACCCGTTCCAGTTCAAGCCGGTATTTCGCGGCTTCTATTTCACCAGCGCCTTGCAGGAAGGCAGCGGCCTCAGTACTTCGTCGGAACGGATCGCGGAGCGCTTCGACCTCAAGCTGCAAGCGCTGGAGCGCCCGGAAATCCATTCCAAGCACGGCTTCTTCCTGCTCAACCTGTTCCGCAAGGTCATCTTTGCCGACAAGGACCTGGTCTCGCAATACGCCAGCCGTCACAAGACGCGCTTGCGCTACACCATGTTTTTCGCTGCCACCGCTTTCGTCGGGCTGGCCCTGGCGGGCTGGAGCTGGTCTTACATGGGCAACCGCCAGCTGACCGCCAACGTGCAGGCAGACCTGGACAAGGCCATCAAGCTGCAGGAAAAACGGCTGGACCTGCAATCGCGTTTCGAAGCGATGGAGATCCTGCAAGACCGCATCGAACAATTGCAAAAATACGACAACCACCGGCCTCTGTCGCTCGGCTTCGGCCTGTACCAGGGCGAGTTGCTGGAGCAGAAGCTGCGCGAAGAATATTTCGCCGGCATCAAGGACATCATGCTCAAGCCGGTGACCGCGAATATCGAATCCTTCCTGTCTGAAATGAATGCCCATGCCGGTTCGCTGGAGCCGATGTCGCGTCCGGTGCAGCTGGTGGCCGGTGCGGCGCAGCCGGCGGCTGGCGCCGCAGCCGCAGCAAGCACGGCGGCAGCGCAGGCGGCCAATGCCGGCAGCACCCAGCAATACAAGGATTCTTCGCCTACCAATGTGGAAGACGGCTACAACGCCCTGAAGACTTACCTGATGCTGAGCGACCGCTCGCGCGCCGAGTCCAGCCATCTGAACGACCAGCTGACCCGCTTCTGGCGCGGCTGGCTGGAAAGCAACCGCGGCAACATGACGCGCGAACAGATGATCCGCAGCGCCGAACGCCTGATGAGTTTTTACCTGTCGCAGGTAAGCGATCCGTCCTGGCCTACGATTGAAAGCAAGCTGACCCTGGTCGACCAGTCGCGCGACAACTTGCGCCGCGTGGTGCGCGGCATGGCTGCGCGCGATCGGGTATATGCGGATATCAAGGCGCGCGCCTCGACCCGCTTCCCGTCGATCACGGTGGCCAGCATCGTCGGCGACCAGGATAAGGAACTGATTGTCGGCAGCTACGCGATTCCGGGCACCTTCACCCGCGACGCCTGGGAGAAATTCGTCCAGGGCGCGTTCAAGGAAGCCGCCAACAAGGAACTGCAAAGCGCCGACTGGGTGCTCAAGACTGCATCCAGCGACGACCTGACATTGGAAGGCAGCCCGGAACAGATCCAGAAAGCCCTGGTTACCCAATACAAGACCGAGTACGCCAAGGAATGGCAGAAGTTCATGCAAGGCGCCAATATCGCCGACCTCGGCGGCTTCGACAACGCGGTCAAGGCGATGAACCGTTTCGGCGACCCTTCCACCTCGCCGATCAACAAGTTCATCACCGCTGTCTACCAGCAGACTTCCTGGGACAATCCGTCGCTGCTGAACACCGGCCTGGGACGCGCGCAAAGCGGCTTCATCGCCTGGTTCAAGCAGACCATCCTGCGCCAGGCGCCGTCGGGAGTGAACGTCAACGTCAACCTGAACGCCAATACCGACCCCACAGCCGCGCCCATGGGCCCGGTCGGCAAGGAATTCGCCGGCGTCGCACGCATGGTGACGGCCAAGGACAAGGACGCCACGCTGATGCGCGGCTACATGGAAAGCCTGTCGAAACTGCGTACCCGCTTCAACCAGATCAAGAACCAGGGCGATACCGGCCCCGGCGCCAACCAGCTGATGCAGCAAACCTTGAACGGCAGCGGTTCGGAACTGGCTGACGCGCTCAAGTATGTGGATGAGCAGATGCTGGTCGGCATGAGCGATTCGCAGAAACAGGCGATCCGTCCGATCCTGGTGCGGCCGCTGATCCAGGCTTTTGCTGTCACCATCAAGCCGACCGAGGCGGAGATGAACCGCACCTGGCTGGCGCAGGTTTATTCGCCGTTCGAGAAAACCCTGGCGGAAAAATATCCGTTTGCCGCCAATTCGAAAATCGAAGCGACCAGCGCCGAAATCGGCCAGACCTTCGGCCCGGACGGCAGCATCGCCAAGTTTGTCAATTCGTCGATGGGTCCGCTGGTGGTGCGTCGCGGCGATACCTTGGCCGCCAAGACCTGGGCCGACATGGGCATCACGCTGTCGCCTACCATGGTGTCGAGTTTCGCACGCTGGGTAGCGCCATTGGGCGCCAGCAGCGCGGCAGCCGGCGGCAGCGCCGGCGGAGCGGATGCGCAAACCGTGTTCCAGATACAGGCCCTGCCGGCCGGCGGCACCACTGAATACACCATCGAAATCGATGGCCAGCAACTGCGTTACCGCAATACCCAGGCGCAATGGACCAACTTCGTGTGGCCCAATCCGCAAGGCGTGGCGGGCGCCCGCATCACGGCCGTTACCTTCGACGGCCGTACTGTTGAAATCGCCAACCAGCCCGGCCGTTTCGGCCTGGAGCGCCTGATCAACACGGCGGTGCGCAAGCGCAAGGACGGTAACTTCGAACTGAGCTGGACCAACGAAAACATCACGGTGCCTATCAACCTGAAGATCATCAGCAGCCCGCAGGTCAGCGCCAAGTCGCCTGACGGCGGCGCCCAGCAAGGCCAGGGTTTCCGCGGCATGAGGCTGCCGGAAACGATTGTCGGCACGGCGGCCAGCCCGGTCAGCAATCCTGCTGCGCCAGCGGTCGGAGCAGCGCCGGCCCCGGCTGTCGGCGCGGCGGGTACGGCACCAGCTCCCGCAACAACGGCTGCCGCAGCACCGGCTGCCGTAGCACCGGCTACCGTAGCAACTGCAGGAGGGGCCGCACAATGAGCGTAGGAGAAAAATTGGCTAACATCGGTTATTTCGGCAAGATCCCCAGCCGCGGCGATTTCATCAAGGCCACCGACAACATGCCGCTGGTGTCTATCCTTGACGAATGGCTGGCGCAAGCGATGGACCTGCTGTCGGCCGAGCCGCGCTGGAAAATCGCTTACGATGCTGTCAGCCCGCTGCATTTCGCTTTCATCGGCCCGCGCAGCAAACGCGCCATCGCCGGCCACCTGATCGCCAGTAACGACCAGGCTAACCGCCGTTTCCCTTTCCTCGCGGTCAGCACCATGGAAATCGACGAGCCGCAGGATTTCACGGCGAAGAGCCCGATGGCGTTCTCGCGCCTGTGGAACCGGCTGGAAACCCAGGCTTCGGAAGTGGTGGCCGCCACCGATCCGGCGATCTCCCTGCAGAACCTGACCGCCACCGGCATCCCCTTGCAACTGGGCAGCGGCGCTTATCACGCGGCTTTCACCGATTTCATGGAAATCCAGACCGTAGGCGGCCTGGAGAACATGCTGCACAGCGCAGGTTTCAAGGGCTCTTTGCGGCACCTGGTGCTGGCGCTGGGCATCTTGCTGCAGCCGGTGATGGCGAGTTCGTCGTCGCGCCTGGAAAAAAGCCTGGTGATGCCTTTGCCGGACGACCCCATGTACCGCAACCTGGTGGCGTCCTACTGGCTGCACCTGATCACGCCATTCCTGTTGCGCGGCAATTTCGAACTGGCGACCTTCGTGACCAAGATCAACGACCGGCCGTCCATGGTGATCGGCTTCAGCGGCGCTTCGCCGCGCACCCTGCAAGCCATCATGGATCCGCAGGTCGCGCTGGAGCACCATATTTCTTTCGAGGACGCCAGCTGGGTCGAAGAACAGGTCAAGTCGGATTACAGCATCACGAAGATCGCCAGCTACCTGGCGCAACCCACCCTATCTTTAAAATCGGCTCATGATTCGTTTCGTGACGCATTTATTGGAGCCTGACGCATGCGTTATCTGAGCATTGCCCTGACATCGTTATTCGTGTCGAACCTGGCGCTGGCACAAAATGTCGCGCCGCCCGTGGCTACCCCGAAACCGGGCCAGATCCTGGTCAGCGGCACGGTGCCGGACGAAGCCAGCAAGCAGAGCGCGCTGAGCAAGCTGCAGGAACTGTACGGCGCCGACCGCGTAGTCGACCAGATCTCGGTCGGTTCGGTGGTGTCGCCGGCCAACTGGAACGGTTATGTGCAGAAGCTGATCAATCCGAGCCTGAAGCAGGTCAGCCGCGGCCAGCTGAAGATCGACGGCAATACCGTCACCATCAACGGCGAAGTCAGCAATGAAGCGCAGCGCCAGCAGATCGCCAGCGAAATCGCCGGCAACCTGAATCCGACTTACACCGTCAAGAACGGCTTGCGGGTTTCTGCCTCGGAGCAGAATGTCCTCGACCAGACCCTGGCCAACCGCACCATCGAATTCGAAAGCGGGCAAGCCACGCTGACGCCGTCCGGCATGCGCATCCTCGACGAAATGTCGGCCGCGCTGCTGAAGGTGAAAGACAAGAAGGTGGAAATCATCGGCCATACCGACAACCAGGGTTTGCGGGCGCGTAACGTCTCGCTGAGCAAGGCGCGCGCCGATGCGGTGAAGGATTACCTGGCGCAGAAGGGCATCAATCCGGACAGCGTCGTGACCTCGGGCCAGGGGCCGGACCGGCCGATCATGACCAACGATACCGCCGACGGCCGCTCGCGCAACCGTCGTATCGAATTCCGGGTATCGCAGTAAGCGGCTTTTAGTTTTCGTCGTTCTGCTGGTTGCCGTGCAGCCCGAGCAGTTCTTCCACATGCGCCAGCGAGCCTGGATCCTTGATGACCGTGCGCAGCCAGTGGTGCAGCGGCAGGTCGCCCCAGCTGGCAGCCTTGTCCGCCAGGTAGGCGACCGGGCTGTGCGGCTCGGTGCGGCGGAAAAAATCGGCCACATGGCGCAGTTGCGCCAGCGCCTGGGCGCGGTTCTGTATCGGGCCGTTCAGCGTGGCTTGTGCTTGCTCCACCTTGCTTACCTCCTGCTGCACCGTGGGTGCGGTTTGTGTATCGTTGCTGCCGGCTTTCGGCGCGCTGCCCGTGTTGACCCCGGCTTCCTGGGCGAAGCGGGTGATGACCGCAATCACACTTTCCAGGGCGTCCTTGGCCGCCGAAAAAGCCGGGCCATCCTGGCCCACGCGGAAATCGATCGATTTTTCCAGCTGCAGCAGCGCTTGCTGGCACAAGCTGGCGTCGGCCAATAATTTTTCATAAAACTTCGGCGACGATTTGCGTTTTGCCGCTTCGATGTCCGCCAGCTTGACGCCTTCGTTGCTGACGCTCTCGCCGTTGGCCCGGTCTCGTTCTTCACTGGCTGCGCGGATGCGCGCCGATTCAAAATCGACGCTGGAAAAAGCGGTGCCGCGGCCTTCAGTGATCGGTATTTCGCGTATCAGCTGCACCGAGCGCGTCAACAGCCAGCTCAGGTTGCCGACCCGCAATTCCTGGTCGTCGTCATCCGGCACCGGATGCAAGTTTTCCCAATACCTGTCGCTCAAGCCGGCCAGCAGCAGGTAGCCGTCAGCCAGGCCGCTGAAATGGCGTACCTTGGCATTGGCTTCCGCCAGCCAGACCGCCAGCCGCAGATCCTTGCTCTGGGTTTCGATCAGCCGCGCGCAATTGTCGACGACGAAACCCCAGTCCGCCTCCTTGAGTTCGGTGACCCATTCGCCCTGGTCGAGCGAGGGATCGTCAAAGCGCCGGGCGTTGGCAATCGCATCCAGGTCGCTTGAGAAAGACAGGTCGGCGCCGCACGGTGCGGCATCGCTGACGGGATTGAGTAATTGATCGACAGAAAACATAAATGACAAATCCAAATAAAAGTGATTCAAGCCGGCAAGCGGCGACGCTCTTGCGAGATATTCATCAGAATTTCCTTGGCACAATCATACCCTAGCGTTTCAAAAAAGGAATCTAAGTTGCTCCTGTAATGTGGCGCAAACCCGGCATCGGCGATGGGGAATGGATATGCCAAAATGTCAAAGGAGATGTTTCCGTAGTAACATGTGTCCTGAATGCATCCCTAAAAAAGCATCGATATCCTGCATTTGCAGCAGTTGATGTCTGCCGTGGTGATTGTTATATTTGCAATGGCTGTGTTGTGCCTGTCTGTGCCCGCCCAGGTCTTAATATTTTCAGGAAAGTGAGTAAAGCTATGAAGCTTTGGAAAACCAAGTTGGTTTGCAGTGTCGCTTTAACATGTTTGATGATTCCATTCGCTGCGTCGGCAGCTCCCGCCGCGCCAGCTGTTGCAGATGCGGCGCAGAAAAGTGCGGCCGACCAGGAAATCCAGGTGCTCAAGGATGTGGCGCAAGCCCGTCCGACCGAAAAAACGCCATGGGTGCGCATGACCCAGATCAAATACGAGGCCGGCAGCTACGGCGATGCGGTAGCTTATGCATTGCAGGTATTGCAACGCGATCCGGCCGACAAGTACGCCAAGGGCGTGGTGGCTTTGGGCAGCCTCAAGTTGTCGATCAAGGCCCTGAACGACTTGAGCGCGCAGAGCGACTTGAATGGCGGCGTGCTCAGCGACGCCCAGAACCAGACAAAATTGCTGCGTGAGAGCCTGGGCGAAACCGTGGTCGATCCGGCCGCAGTGGCCGACACCAAGCCTAAGGTGAGCCGCCCGCTGAAGAAAAAGGCGACGCGCGCCGCCAAAACCGCGACGCCGGATGCTGGCGGCGAGGGCAAGCCGTTCGGGGCTTTGCAATAAGCCGGCAAGCGTCAAATATTGTTTTTAAAGTAATTAAAGTACCACCGCGGTCCGGCTTGGCATGCCGGCCGCCACCTCGCCGCCGCTGTCACTCGCCGGTAACGCCAGCGCTGTAAATTATTGAGACATGGCGTTGCGACGGCCTCAAATACCGATATAATTTCAGATCGGCAATACTTCTGCCGCATATTCGTTCCATCAGTTATAGCGGGAAAAGCCGACGTCCTCATCCAGGATCGTGGCTTAAATAGCTGCTCTATGCAAAGCCATTCCTTTTGCAAAACGGAGAATGCCAATGTATCCAAACCCTTCTGCAATGCTGGCCCGGGTAGGCCGCTTCAACCAGGACCGGCGCCTGGTCCGGATCAAGACCCCGTTGGATGCCGACCTGCTGCTGGTGCACCGGATGTACGGCAGCGAAGCGCTGTCCAAGCCGTTCCAGCTGACGCTGGAATTACTGTCGCCGTACGACCAGCTTGAACTCAAGCAACTGGTCGGCCAGCCGGTGCTGCTGACCATGCTGACCGCTGGCGACGAGCGCCATTTCCATGGTTTTGTCCAGGAATTCAGCCGCACCGGCAGTGACGGCGGCCTGGCGACTTACCAGGCGCAGCTGGCGCCGTGGTTTTCCTTCCTCGACTACGCCAGCAACTGCCGCGTGTTCCAGGACCAGTCGGTGCTCGATATCGCCCAGGAAGTATTCAGCAAATACGGCCAGCTGGCCGATTACCGCTTTGACCTGATTGCCGGCCGCTATCCAAAACTGCCGTACTGCGTGCAGTACAACGAATCCGATTTCACCTTCGTCTCGCGCCTGCTGGAGGATGCCGGCATCTACTACAGCTTCGAGCACAGCGAGAGTGGCCACAAGCTGGTGCTGGCCGACGACTCCACCCAGTGCAAGCCGCTGGACGGCGACGCCACCGTGCGTTTTCAGCCCAACCAGGAATTGCAGGCCAGCGACGTGCTGGACGACTGGCGGCCGCGGCGCCGGGTCGGGCCTTCGGTGCACAGCATCAAGAGTTTCGATTTCAAGCAGCCGCGCAATCCGCTCGCGGTCGAACTGAAGAACGATGCGCCGCGCGGCACCCTGCCGCAATTCGAGCATTACGCTTACGATGGCGCGGCCAGCTACGGCAACAGCTCGGTCGGCGAGCAGCTGACTGCGGTGCGCGCCGAGGAAGCCGGCTGGCAAACCAAGCTGTTTGAAGGCGCCGGCACTACCCGGGTGCTGGAGATTGGCCGCTATTTCGACCTCAGCGGCCATTTCGAGCATGAGGACGACGACCAGACCGAACATCGCTTCATGGCGCTGCAGGTCAGCCACGATGCCCGCAACAATTTCTCCAGCGATTTCAGCGAAGCCCAGGATTGCATGTACCGGGTCGAGGTCAGCGCGCTGCGCCGCAAGATTCCGTACAGGCCCTTGCGCGAGACCGCCAGGCCGCGCATGCCGGGGCCGCAGACGGCGACCGTGGTGGGACCGAAAGGCGAGGAGATCTGGCACGACAAATACGGCCGCGTCAAATTGCAGTTCCACTGGGACCGGCTGGGCCAGTTCAACGACCAGAGTTCTTGCTGGGTGCGGGTCGCCAGCCCCTGGGCCGGCAGCGGCATGGGCGGGGTTTCGGCGCCGCGCGTCGGGCAGGAAGTGGTGGTCGATTTCCTCGATGGCAATCCGGACCGGCCGATCATCACCGGCCGCGTCTACAACGCCGACAACATGCCGCCGTTCGGCCAGGAAGTCAGCGGCATGCGCTCCAAGACGGTGCGCGGCGGCGGCTTCAATGAAGTCACCATGCACGACACCGGCGGCAGCGAACTGCTCAACATGCATGCCCAGCGCGACATGGCGGTGACGGTGCTGAACGACCATAACAGCACCGTCAACAACAACAAGGCGACCAAGGTAGCGGTCAACCATAGCCTGAATGTCGGCGCCAACCAGGATATCTCGGTGGGCGGCAACCGCGGCGCCACGGTCACCGGCAACGATACCCGCACCGTCACCGGCACCTCCACCGCCACCGTTACCGGCGCGGTGACGCAGACCTACCAGGCGGGCCAGAAACGCACCATCACTGCCGCCGGTTATAACGAAAACATCACCGGCGACTACGGCAGCACTCTGGTCGGCAACTATAGCGGCAGCACCAGCGGCAACTGGAAAAGAGATATCACCGGCACGCTCACCCATACCGTTACCGGCGCGGTCAGCGACACCATGCATGCCGGCCGCGAAGTGACGGTAACCGGCACCGACAAGCGCACGGTGACCGGCCCGGTAGAAGACGGCAACACAGGCGCGCGCCTGCTGTCGGTGACCGGCAACATGCAGCATGAAGTGTCCGGCACCCACAGCGTGTATTCCGGCTCCGACCAGACAATTACTTCGGGCAGCAAGGTTGACCTGATGGTCGGCGGCGCCGGCATCAGTATCGTAGGCTCCGAAATCATCATCACCGCAGGCGGCTCGATCATCAAGATCAATGGCGGCGGCGTCTCTATCAACGGCAGCAAGATCAACCTGAACAGCTGAGACCTTATTGAAAGGACGCGAACATGGCGAAGAATCCTGTCGAAAAGCGCGTCGAGACCCTGCGCGACCTGTGGCTGGAACATACCGAAGACCCGCAGGTGCGGCTGCTGGTGTGGCGCATTCCCGATAATGCCGACCGCATGCTGCAAGCGTTTTTCGAGATGCAGCAGCATGCCGGCGACTGGACCACGCCGGACCTGTTCCTGCGCTTCGAGGTGCCGTTCGACACTGGCTTCGGCTACAGCCGGGCATTGCGCCAGGCCCTGGCCGACAGCTATGTCGACAGCAAGGACAGCCTGCGCGAGCAAGGGGTAGCGGCAGACTGGCCGTTTTCCCAGCTGCCGCTTCACGATTCTGCTTCCGGCGTAATGGTCTTGCTGGCTTCGTTCGCGCAGCATCATCACGCGCAGCTGGCGCATTTGCGTTATGTGAATGCAGTGCTGGCGCCTAACGGCGTGACCAGCCAGGATGGCTGGGAAGCGTGGCTGGACGCGGCGTTGCGCAGTCCCGCCCTGGCCGCGGATGAGGCCAGGGTGCGCCTGACGCTGGTCGATACTCTGTCCGACCGTCGCTGGGAGGCGCTGACGCAGCGCCATGGCGCCAGTGTGCGTGTGGTGGAAGCGCCGATCGACATGTTCGACATTGCCCGCGAAACGGTAGCGCAGTCAGGCGGCTCCGGCCCCACGGTAGCCTACCGCCAGCTGCTTACCGACGTCATCACCCTGGTCGAAAAAGGCAGCGCCGCGCAAACCGCGGCGCGCGCCGAAAAAGCCATGCAGATCGCGCAGCGCGAGCGGTGGCCGGACCAGCAGGTAGTGCTGCAGATGGCGGTCGCGGGCGCTTACGTAAAAGAAAAGAACTACGTCGACGCCATCAAGCGCTATCGCGACGCCCGTGAATGCGCGATCCAGGCGGAACAGGACAAGCATCCGATGGCGGCCGACCTGATCATGCAAACCTGGTTTGGCGAAGCTGGCGTGTGGCTGGTGGCGAAGCAGCCGGAAAAGGCGGCGCAAGCCTACTGCAGCGCCGCGGAGCAGGCGCAGCGTGTGCCCAATCCGATGTTTGAAATCGAAGGTTTCCGCATGGCCGGCTACAGTTACGCGCAAGCCCGGCAGGAAAAACTGGCGCGCGACCACGGCGCCCTGGCGCTGCGCGCTGCAAAAGCGGTCGCTCCGGCTGAACGTCCGCTCACCACCATGTCGCTTGCCCTGCAGGATCTGTTGCGCCTGCAAGACCCGGGGCGCACCGAAAAACTGGAGCGCAGCGCAGCAGATTACCAGGCCGCAGTCGCTGCCGCCCATCTGCATGCCGAACAGCAGGCTGGCAAGCTGGGAGAGCAACCGGCGCCGGCCGACCTGGAAAAAATCGAAACGGCCATGCACGCGCGTTTCGAAAGCAGTTTCCAGCGCCAGCGCCAGGAACGCGAGCACCTGATCGCCGGCGGCGACGAATTCTTCCGCAAAGTGGTGGCGCTGGCGCGTGAACTGCTCAATCCGCTCTGGAACGGCCTGCCCGAAGTCAAGCATCCGCTCGACAAGGATGTCCCGGAATGGAGCGAGCCGCCGCAGTTCACCAAATTGCCCGATCCGGCCGGCGTGATCGAGACCGCCGCGGCGGCCCATTCAAACGCAGCCGCCAAAGCGCCGGCAAGCGCCGCCGCGACCGCCTGAAAAGGAAGCGTCCATGACCAACGCTGCCAAGCATTTCGACCCCCAGATAGGCATCGATATCCACATGTACGTACTGGTGCCCGGCACGCCGCCGGTGCCGCTGCCCACTGCGCATATCTCGATGGTGCTCGATCCTTTCGATTACCTGCCTTTTATCGGCGCGACAGTGCAGGTGGCCGGCGTCAAGCGCGCCACGGCGGGAACCGGCGGCCTGTCGGTGCATATCCCGCTGGCGATCTGGGTGCCGCCCCTGCGCGCCCCCGGCGGTCCGCAGTTCGACGACGAGTTGTTCATGGGCAGCAAGACCGTGCTGGCCGACGACTCGCCGTTCTCGCGCCTGGGCATGCCGGTGCTCGATTGCAGCGTGGTCGGCATGGTGCCGCCGTTCCGCCTGAAGAAACCGTCCAAACCGCATCTGTCGATGACCTTGCCGACTTCGGTCAACCTGGCGATACCGGACAGCGTGTTTGTCGGCGGGCCGCCGACGATTTCCCTGATGGGCATTGCATCCAAGCTGGGATTTGCGGCCCTGGGCAAAGGCTTCAAGGCTTTACGTCGAACCAAGGGCTTTCAGCGAGTAGGAGAGGCGTTCAAAAAGGCGCGCCAGAAGCTGTTCAAGAATATGGAGCCCGGCTTCCTGAAATGCAGGGTGCTGCGTGCGGAGCCGGTCGATATCCGCGATGGCAGCGTTGCAGTTTTCCATGAAGATTTTTTCATTCCAGGCCGCTTGCCGCTGACCTGGAGCCGCGGCTATTCCTCGAATAACAACCATGATGGCATCTGTGGATACGGCTGGCAGACACCTGCGGATTTTCGGCTGGAAATTGAGCCGGATGGCATGGTGCTGTTTTTCGAGGCAAGCGGCGCGGCGGTGTTTTCCCAATTGCCTGAAGCAGTGGGTGCCGATCACGCCGTGACGGAATTTGTCGACGGCGCGCAGTTGCATTGGGCCAGAAGCGACGATGCCGATGAACTGCATGTCGTGACCAAGGACGATCTTCGTTACGTCTTCCGCAAGCCTGCGCCCAATATCGCACCATTGCATCAAGCCCTGTGCCTGCAGATCGAAAGGATCGAAGATCTGTGCGGTAATCATTGGCGTTTTGAACGTGTCGATGGCCATCTGACACGAATCATAGAGAGCGGTATCGGTGAACTTCCGGGACGCTTTATCGAAGTGCATGAATACGACGGTAAAATCCATCAGCTAAGCCTGCACGATCCTGCTACCGGACTGAACTATCCGCTGGTGACATACAAGTACCAGAACCGCGATATGGTCGCAGCATTCGACGCACTTGACGCCGCCCGTACCTTCGACTATGACCATCATCGCCTGGTGCGCCATGCTGACCGCCTGGGTCTCTCGTTTTATTATGCTTATGACGATGAATGGCGCGTTATACACGCTTGGGGTGAAAATGGCCTGCATGACAGCAGCTTTGTGTACAACACGGTATTGCGCGAGACCGAAGTCACTGATTCGCTCGGCCATGTTTCGCTGATCAAGTTCGATGAAGATAATTTGCCTTTATGCGAAATTGACCCGCTGGGCGGCGTTACGGTATTCGAATACGATGCATTAGGACGGACTACGGCAGTCCTTGATCCTGCTGGATCAAGGACGGAATTTGAGTATGACGAGCGGGGTAATTTGCTGAAACTGCTGGACCCAGAGGGCAACGCGACTGTCATGGTGTTCAATGACGCTAATCGTATTACTGAAGTGGTCGACCCGCTTGGCAAGCACTGGCGCCGCAGCTGGAGCGAAAACGGTTTGTTGCTCGAACAAAGTACGCCAATGGGGGCGCGTTCGCATTTTACCTACGATGCTCATGGCCAGCTGCTTACCTTGGTGAATCCACGCGGCGCTGTTACGGCGCTGGCGTTTGACCGTTACGGCAATCTTTCGTGTTTGACCGATGCCCTCGGCCACCGCAGCCATTTCGAGCACGATGCCCTTGGATATCTGAAGCGTATTACGGATCCTGCCGGCACCGCTACCGAATATCGCTACGATGCCAAAGGACGTTTGCTGCAGACGCTTGATGCGGATGGCGTGAGCTCTTTTTGCGATTATGACGCAGAGGACCAGTTGATCAGCTACACGTCTCAGGACGGCGCCAAAACCGTTCTGGAGTACGCGGGCACAGGCAGGCTCGCAAAGCGCCTGCATGCGGATGGCCAGACTGTCGAGTATTTGTATGACACCGAACAGCAATTGGTCGGAGTGGTAAATCAGCGCAAGGAAACCTACCGGCTCAAGCGCGATGCCTTGGGCCGTATTGTTGAGGAGTGCGATTATTGGGAGCAATCGCGTCGATATCGCTACGATGCCAGGGGCGCTTTGCTGAGCAGCCGTGACCCTTTGGGACAGACGATCAGTTACGCCACTGACCGTTTGGGCCGGATTACCAGAAAAACGCTGCCGGACAGCGATGATCCCGCGCGGCAAATACAGGAAACCTATGGCTACGACAGGAATGGCGCTTTGATCGAGATGCGCAATCCATGTCGCCATGTATTGCGTAAATTCGATGCCGACGGCAATCTGAGCGAAGAAAACCAGGATGGTTTCAAGATCGAGAATCGCTATGATGAAGTGGGCAACCGTTTATCGCGGCAAACCAGTGCCGACAATAAGGTCGTTTGCAGTTTCGATTTGTGCGATCGGGTAGCAAGTGTGGCCATCAACTCGGAACCCCCTGTCCTGATCGAACGCGACGTCCTTGGACGCGCAACCAAAGAACATCTGAGCGGCAAGGTCCAGCGTCATCTGAGCTACAACGCGGCCGGTCATTTGAACGCCCAAACGGTATTACGCGACCAGATGCCGCTGTTCGATACCAGTTACGATTATGACCATGCCGGCAATCAGACGCGGCGAAGCGACAGCGGCCATGGCAGTAACCTGTATCAATATGACCCGCTAGGCAATCTCTTGCAACATACCGATCCTGCCGGTCACGTCACGAAGTTCCTCAGCGATCCTGCCGGCGATCGCTTGCGTACGCAGATTCGGAAAATGGAAATGCGGCAAGCTGCGGGCGCTGAAAATCAGGTCGAGATTACCTGGAGCCGCGAAGGTGATCACGAGGGACGGCATTATGTATTCGACCGCGTCGGCAACCTGATACGCCGTGAAGCTGGTTCGGTGATTTCGCCGGCTGCACCGGATGTGGCATCCCTCCGACTGCGCTGGGACGCCAACCAGCGTTTGATCGAAAGCAGCAAAGGTAGCCAGTCGACCCGCTATGGCTATGATCCGTTGGGGCGCCGGGTGTTCAAGCGCAATCAAAACCACACCACCTGGTTCTTTTGGGACGGCGACGCGCTGTTGGGAGAAGTCCGGCAGTCTAACAACGCCGGCAGCCTTGCGGATATCTGGTCGGCTGGAAACGTTGCGGATCTGATGGCCGCGCGCCGCCGCCTGACTGCTCTGAAGGCAATGCATGGCCAGGTTAGAGAGTTTGTTTATTATCCCGCCACGTTTGTGCCGTTCGCTTTGATCGACCGTCCTGCTGAAGGAGATGTGGCGAGCGGCATCAATGCAGCGGTAGAGAAAAATATGTCTCGTGCCGCTACCAGCGCACCTGAAACTTTGAAAGCAAGTGGGCCCGGCGCCGGCGGCATGGGAGGCTTGGGTAGCGTCAAGCTCGGTGTTTTAGACGATCCTGCATCGCCAGTGCATGAAAACCAGATCTCGGCCCGCCTCGGTCGGCAGCAATTGGATAATACCGGACTGGGCGCTGGAATACAGCTGAGTGGCAACGCCGGCGCGCCATCGCTTGCATTCGGGTCAGCAGCTGGAACGCCGCCGGCAGCACCGGAAATGGATGCCGGCGCCGCGGGCTCGAAACGACCGGCGGTGGCTGGTCATGTGTTTCATTATCACGTTGATCCCAACGGCTGTCCGACAAGGTTGACGGATGCTGACGGAACAGTGGTGTGGTCGGCCAGCTACACGGCCATGGGAGCGGTGCGGCAGCTGCATATGCAGGCCGTGGATAATCCGCTCCGGCTGCAAGGTCAGTATTCTGATGCTGAAACCGGCATGCACTACAACCGTTACCGATATTACGACCCGGATATCGGACAGTTTGTTGGACAGGATCCGATAGGACTGGACGGGGGGATAGCTCTGTATTCCTACGCACCCAATACCTTCGCCTGGATAGACCCGCTTGGCTTGACCATTCGTCCTGGCGGAGCACAGACGCATGATGTCGGATCTCACAGCGAACTGAGTCCTGGTGTAAATCGTGCTCCAGGACATACCAATACCTTGCCGGACCTGCGCGTTCAATCGCACCATCCTGTCCAGGACGCCTGGGCCAAGGCAAACATTGCAAACTACAACAGCGGTGACGCTCCTACGATATTATTGAGATCTTCCAGCGGCTACGAACATGCCCAAGTCTCGGCGGCGCAAAGAGCATGGCGGACACGGCTGTCAGCACTGCCCGGAGGAAAATGGGGATCAACTACGCTCAGAGAAGAAATGAATACCGGGTATAAGCAGCTGATTGACGCCGGTGTTCCCGAAGGTCGAGCGCGCAGAGCGATCGCCAGTTCTTATAAATACTTCACTTCTTTAGGATGCCGGATTTAACGATGGATATCACAAATATTATTGCCTTGGGCGCGGCCGTGGCGCCGGCCTCGCAAGTAGAAATCGACCAGATGCGGCAACAGCTTGGACGACCGGTCCCGGCGCAGCTGGAGGATTTTTATCGCAGCACGAATGGCTTCATTACACCGCAAGGAGCGACGCTATACGATACCGCATCAATGTTGGAACGCAACACAACATATGAGATAAGTACCTATTGTCCGGAATACCTGCTGGTCGGTGACGACAGCGGTGGCCGCGGTTTCCTGATGCGGTCAGAGTCGGACGACTTGTCCATCTATAGTTCGGATCTTGGCGACCTGGGGCCGGAAGATTTCGAACAAGAGGCCGCTTCATTGCAGGACTGGATTTCATCGCTGCGCTAAAGCCTTCTGGCCGGAAGGGCTCTAGCGCATTACTTATGCAGTTTTCGTAGAGCCTATCCGGTAATCTGGATAACGTGCAACCCAGGCTGCTCCTTGCAGCGCAAGTGATAGCTCTTGTCTCCCACCTTCAGCGTGATGTGCAGGTTGTTGTCCACCCCACGCTGATCGCCGGTCCCGCCTTCATGCGCCGTCGCCGACGGCAGCCATGGCCGCCCCTGCATCAGCTGCAGCAGCTGGCGCGCCTGTGAACGCGCCGATGCGGAAGCCATATCCAGCAGGTCGATGATATCGGCCGGCGTCAGCTTGACGAAATTGCGCACGTCGGTGGCCTTGTCCTGGTACTGGAATTTGCGGCTGTATTTCTCGTCGAAGCGCTTCGAGTAGCACTGCTTCAAGATCTTTTGCTTGGTTGCTGCATCCATGTTCTCTCCGTTCTATTTGATCGCGTACTTGAATTGCCCCTGCTTGTTGGCAGTGACCTTGATCTTGGCGATGCTGTCGCCTTCGGCCATCCTGGCCAGCACGGTTTCGGCAATTTCCGGCAACAGCGTGCCGTTGAGGATATTGTCGACGTTGCGGGCGCCGGAATCGACTTCCGTGCAGCGCGCCAGCACCGCTTCCACCAGCGGTTCGTCGTAGCTGAACTCGGCCTTGTGGTTGATGGCGATGCGTTTCTGGATGCGTCCCAGCTTGAGATTGATGATCTCGACCAGCACGTCGTCCGAAATCGGATAATAAGGAATCACTTTGAGGCGTCCCAGGAAGGCCGGCTTGAACGCCTTCACCAGCTGCGGCCGGATCGCCTGTTCCAGGTCGTCGGTGCTCGGCAGTTCCGCCGCCGCCTTGTTCAGGCAGCTCTGCATGATCAGGCTGGAGGCGACATTGCTGGTGAGGATGATGATGGTGTTCTTGAAATCGATCTCGCGGCCCTCGGCGTCGTCCAGCACACCCTTGTCGAACACCTGGAAAAACAGCTCGAGCACGTCCGGATGGGCTTTTTCCACCTCGTCCAGCAGCACCACGCTGTACGGATTGCGGCGCACCGCCTCGGTCAGGACGCCGCCTTCGCCATAGCCGACATAGCCCGGCGGCGAGCCTTTCAGGCCGGAGACGCTGTGCGCTTCCTGGTATTCGCTCATGTTGATGGTGACCAGCTTGCGTTCGCCGCCGTACAGTACATCGGCCAGCGCCAGCGCGGTTTCGGTCTTGCCGACGCCGGACGGGCCGACGAACAGGAACACCCCCTTGGGTTTGTTGGGGTCGTCCAGGTTGGCGCGCGAAGTACGCACACGCTGCGCCACAGCCTCGATCGCATGCGGCTGGCCGAGCACGCGTTCGTGCAGCAGCGAGCCGAGGTTGATCACGGTCTTGATTTCATCCTTGACCATCTTGCCGAGCGGGATGCCGGTCCAGCTGGCGACGATTTCCGCCACCACCAGGCCGTCGACCTGCACCGGCACCATCGGTGTTTCGCCTTGCAGCGTTTTCAGTTCCTCGATCAGCTTTGCCAGTTCCTGGCTTTCCTTGCTGTCCTTGGCGGCGGCTTTTTTCGATGGCTTGGCGTCCTCTGCCGGGGTTTGTTCGGCAGCCGGTATTGCTTCCAGGTCGGTGCGCGCGGCCTTGATGCGGTCGGTCAAGGCTTTTTCCTTTTCCCAGCGTTCGCGATGGACCGCCAGTTCCGCATTCAGCGTGGCCTGCAGTTCGCGCAATTCCTTCAACCGTTCGGCATGCTTGCCGCCGGCGTTCGATTCGCGCTCCAGCGAATTGAGCTCGGCCACCAGGCGATCCAGCTTCTTGACGATGTTCTCGATCAGGGCCGGCGTTGCATTCTGGCCCAGCGCGACTTTGGCGCAGGCGGTGTCGAGCACGCTGATCGCCTTGTCGGGCAGCTGGCGGCCGCTGATATAGCGATGCGACAGGCGCACCGCTTCGGTGATGGCCTCATCGAAGACCCGCACGCCGAAGTGTTTTTCCATCAGCGGCGCCATGCCGCGCAGCATGGCGCAAGCCAGTTCTTCGCTCGGCTCCTCGACCTTCACTACCTGGAAACGGCGTGCCAGGGCGGCGTCTTTTTCGAAATATTTCTTGTACTCGCTCCAGGTGGTGGCGGCGATGGTGCGCAGTTCGCCGCGCGCCAGCGCCGGTTTCAGCAGGTTGGCGGCGTCGTTCTGGCCGGCCTGGCCGCCTGCGCCGATCATGGTGTGGGCTTCGTCGATGAACAGGATGATGGCGTGCGAGCTTTTCTTGACTTCGTCGATCACGCTTTTCAGGCGGTTTTCAAACTCGCCCTTGACGCTGGCGCCGGCTTGCAGCAGGCCCATGTCGAGCGTATGCACTTCGACGCCTTGCAGCACGTCGGGCACGTCTTTTTGTGCAATGCGCAGCGCCAGGCCTTCCACCACCGCGGTCTTGCCGACGCCGGCCTCGCCGGTCAGGATAGGATTGTTTTGGCGGCGCCGCATCAGGATGTCGATGGTCTGGCGGATTTCGGTATCGCGGCCGATCACCGGATCGACCTTGCCTTCGCGCGCACGCTGCGTCAGGTTGGTGGTGAACTTGTCGAGCGACGGGGTTTTCGAGGCTTCGCCGGTCAGGTCCTGCACCGGATCGCCGCCTTCATCTGCAGCCGTGGCGACGCCGCCATCTGCTGTCGTGCTTTCCTGCGAACCTTCGGTCAGTTTTTCCAGGTCGTGCTTGAGGTCGTCCAGCTTGAACTTGATGAACAGCTTGGAGCCGCGGTAGGCCAGCTGCACCAGGTCCGGCTCGGTCAGCAGCGCCAGCAGCAGGTGGCCGCTGCGGATCCGTCCCGACTGGTTATCCAGCGAGGCGATCAGCCAGGCGTGTTCGAACAGCTTGGGCAGGTGCGGCGAAAATACCGGGGTGCGCGCATTGCCGTTCTTGAAACGGTCGATTTCGCCCTGCAGGTCGCTTTCCAGCGCAGCCAGACTGATGCCGGATTTGCGCGCGATGACTGCAAAGTCGCTCTTGGGCTGTTCCAGCAAGGCCAGGAACAGATGTTCGATATCCACTTCATACTGGCCGCGTCCGACGCAGATGTTTGCCGCACGTTCCGCCGCCAGGCGCGAGGTGTCGTTCAGTTTGCTGATTAAGGTTTTGAGATTAATGCTCATTGAAGCCTTCCCATCCATGCATGGTCAAAGTGAGTGAATTTCGTAACAGACATCGGTGCGGTCGCTTTCTTCCGGTTTGCTGGTGACAAAAGTATCCCAGCCCAGCCGTCCGCTTTCGCGGTCGGAGTTGAGGATGACGCTTTGTACCTGGTCTGCGCGCAAGATCAGCTGTATTTCATACTCCAGGAAGACGCTGGTAAACATCGCCAGTATTTTTTGCAAGCCGATGGCGGCAGCGCCGCCCGGCAAAAAACTCTCGAACTTCTTCTTCGCCAGCGGGCCGATTTTCAGGCGCATGCGCAGATCGCGCTGCCATACCCGCTCGCCCACCATCGCCACGCTGCCTAGCAGGGCGTTGGTGGAACCCAGCACGGTTTGCTGGTCCACCGGCACGTTATACCAATGGCCGACAAACTGCTCGATGGTGATCGGCACCGAAAAATATTCGCGCAACACCCGCTGCATGTACGCTGCCGACGGCGGCCGATGGCGGATGGCTGCGGCGAAATGTCCGATCGACTCGTCCAGCACGCCGGCGCCGTCTTCCGACATGCGGTCGCGCAAAGTGCGGTGGCCGAGGCCGGCGAGCGACATCAGCAGCGGCAGGAAACTGTCGGTGCCGTCGATCTGGTACTTGAATTCCAGCCGGTACTTGCGCCAGGCCTTGAAAAAAAGCGCTACGCTGCGATTCGAGAAAACATCCAGGAAAGCGCGCGGCCCGTGATCTTTTTCATACAGCTGGTGTGCAGCGATGCGTTCCGAGTAGTGGCTGGGCAAGGTGCCGTTGCTGCCTAAGAAACCGATGAACGCCGGCGTCAGCGCAATGCTGTCGAGCTGGTTGGTCTGCAATGCTTCCAGCAGCGCTTCCACCGTTTTTTCGGTCAGCTTCGGCGTTACCTCCAGCGCCTCGATTTCGCTCGGAGGAAAATTCAGCGACACGGTGTTCTGGAAACGCAGGAAATCGCTGACGGCCTCCTCATGCGGGATGCCGTTGCGTTTCAACCACAGCTCCAACATCATCACAGCCTGGAAAAACTGGAACCGATGCGGCTTGTCCAGCAAGCGCTGGATTACACTAGGTTCGAATCTCCGCTGCGCGGTAAGCATCGCAGTATCTCCTCACCTGTTCGTTTGGAAGCTATCACCAATTGCGTAAAGCTGTTGGCATGCACATACAGGCCGAGGAAGCGGTCCAGGACATTGGCAAACACATGGATGCCGCTACCGACAAAACCTTCCTCGTCCAGCGTGACCCTGATCTCGATGCCGCGCACCAGCGATGCAAACGGATTGCCGGGCAGCCAGGCGGTGGCAGCCTTGTGGTCGATGCCGACCACGCTGCCGATCTGGCGCTGGGAAATCGCCGAACGCGGCAAGTCGTACAAGCTCAGGGTCTCTTGCAAAGCCTCCAGGCCGCCCTTGGCCAGCGACAGGTGGTTCAATGCAAGATGGGAAATCAGGCGCCAGTGGGCGCCGCGGCCGCGCTCGAAGCGGCAAGGCTCGGATGGCTTGCGCAAGAAGCCGATGGAGTTCACCAGCGAACCGCCTTCCAGGAACAGATCGCCGCCAGCCAGGCCGTAAGCCAGGGAAGCCGGCAGGTTGCGATTGCAGCAAGTCAGCTCGATGCTCAGCGTATCGGTTTCTATGGTGGCCGGATCGAAGTCGATGTCGACGATCGAAATTTCGGTTTCGTAGCCGGGGCTGCGCGCCGCGACCATCTCGTCGCGCCGCATGGCCCAGTAATGGCCGGCCTTGTCCACGCTTTCGCCGTGGCGCAACGAATAGAAAGGCCGGAATTCGGTAATCGATTCGCCTTCCGGGGTCTGCCGCACCAGTTGCACCGAATCGATCGAATGCACTTCATAAGCGTAGGCGCGCCGCGAGTCGCCCACTACCGGATAGTAGGCGCTGGTGTGGGTCAGCCGGATCGGGTCGCCGCGCTGCTTGAACAGGTTGATGACCGGGGTGCAGCCTAGCAGCAGGTTGTTGGTCGACAGGGTGCCCAGCATGCGCGCGGTGTTGGAGTCGGCGCGCAGTCCGGACAGCACCAGGTGCAAGGTGAATTTCTTGCAGCCGGGCGGCAGCAGCTTTGTGATTTCGGCAACATCGACGTCAAAGAAATTGAATTTCTCGGGATAGGAAAAGTACTCGGTCAGCAGCCGGTAAGCAGGATGCGAGCGCGCCGGGAAGTCGATCAGCGATTCGTCTTCTTCAAAACCCACCGGCGTGACCGGGATCTTGTTCACGGCATGCCATTTGCCGCTCTTGCCGACTTCGACATAGGCGCGCACGGTGCGCATGAACAGGGTGTCGCGCAATGCAGCGCAGAACGATGGCTCGCCGTCGATGAATACGCGCAGGCTCTTGACGCCCAGTTCGGCAAAACCGGCTTGCTCCGCCGTGCTCTCGAAAGTAATGCCGATGCGTGAGCTGGCGGTCGGCGGCAGCAGCACTGCGTCCGGCGGTTCGATGATGGGATCGAATACCGCGCGCGACAGCAGCACCGGCGCCACTGTCACTTCATAGGTTGTCTTGAATTTGCAAGCCACGCCCTTGACCTGGCGCGTTGTCAGTTCGGTGCCGCGCGGCACCGGCATGGCGGTGGTCAGCTGTGCCGCGGCGACGCTGTAGTCCATGCGCGCGATCGAGCAGGACGGAAACGGCCGCAGGTAGTGCGGATACAACACTTCGAACAGGGCTTCGGTGAATTCCGGGTAATCGTCGTCCAGCCGCTTCGAGGTGCGGGCATTGATCAGCGCGAACGACTGGATCATGCGCTCGATGTGCGGATCTTCCGATACTTCGCCGGACATCAGCAGGCGGCTGGCAATCTTCGGATAGCGTTCGGAAAACTCGCGCGAATAGCGTCTCAGGAAACCGAGCTCGCGCTCGTAATAGGGAAGTAATTCGTCCACGTTAACCGTCCATCCGCATCGCGCGGCGTGCTCTGCTGATTGAATATTGCAAGGTTGACGGCTGCAGCACGGCGTCGAAGCTCACGGCTTCTTTGGCCGGCCCCACCACCAGCATGGCCGCAATCGCAAAATTCAAGCGGTTGATCGATCCTTCGCGCAGTTCGAGCGAGGCGCGCACGTTCCTCAGGCGCGGCTCGTGGCGCGCAATGCCCTGTTCCAGGCACTGGCAGATATGCGCCCGGTCGTCCAGGCTGGCCAGGCTCATGCCGGAAAAATCGTTCAAGCCGTAGGTCAGTATCGACTTGCTGCATTCGGGGAAATTCTTCAGCAACTCTTCGGGAATCACGGTACGCGTATTGAGCATGGCCTCAAGGTCGCGGGCGACCGTGTCTTTCAAGGCGTCCATCGACAATCGCACTACCAGATCGGATTGCGCAGGCGTGTTGTCGCCGCCCATCAACCGGTCAAACAATCCAGGAGTGAAACCTTTCATCGCTTACCATTCAGGAGAAAAAAAGAGCCGCAGCATGCGGCTCTTTGTTCAATGCAAGAAAATTACACGACCTTGTTGGTCGACAGATCCCAGCCGCCGGAAGTATTGCCGCCCGAACCGCCGCCGATTTTTTGCTGTGTGTACTTCCATTTGACCTGGGAGTACTTCAGGCTGATGCTTTCGCTCAGCACGTCGCCTTCCTGGACCGATGGGGTGACATCGGAAATCAGCAGGTTGACCAGTTCGATTTCGAAGTACTTGATGCGGTCGCCCTTGCCGTCGGCGCGCAGGAATTCGAACTTGGCCTTCGGAATGGTCTTGCCCGACGAGCAGTTCTGCAGCAGCAGCGGTGTGGCCAGATCGGCGATCTTGGTCACGACGATGTCCTTGTGCTCGCAGCGCTCGGCAGTGTGGCCGCCGCCGGTCGAAGCAGTTGCCGACTTCGGCTGCAGCACTTCCCACTGTACCGATTTGCACTCGATCCAATCCTTGTGCGCGCTGTCCGTGGATTCGCCCTTGATGCCGTCGATTTGCAGATAAACGTCAATTGCCATAGTGATACCCCTTGTGAATTAAGTTAAGACTTGGTTGACGCTGGTAATTCTGCAACCAAGCGCAGTGAAACTGAAAGTTCGTCAAGCTGGAAGTGCGGGCGCAGGAAGGACACTGCACGGTAGACGCCCGGACGTCCCGGTACTTCGGATACCTGCACCGAGGCTTCACGCAAGGGAAATTGCGCTTTGGCTTCTTGGCTGGCATTGTCATCAAGCAGCACATACTGGGTCAGCCAACGGTTAAGGAAATCCTCCACGTTGCCTGCCGAAGCAAAGCTGCCGATCTTGTCGCGCATCATCGATTTCATGTAATGCGCAATACGCGATACGGCAAAAATGTACTGCAGCTGGGCTGACAGCACAGAATTGGCGTTGGCCGAATCGGTATTGTATTTCTTGGCTTTTTGCGTCGACTGCGCGCCGAAGAAGGCGGCGTAATCGGTGTTCTTGCAATGCACCAGCGAGATGAAGCCGAGGTCGCTCAGTTCTTTTTCGCGACGGTCGGTAATCGCGATTTCGGTCGGGCACTTGAGCGCGACTTCGCCTTCGTCGGTCTTGAAGGTGTGGGTCGGCAGGTCTTCCACCAGGCCGCCGCCTTCGACGCCGCGGATCGCCGCGCACCAGCCGAAATCTTCAAACGCCTTGGTCAGCTTGGTGCCGAAGGCATACGCTGCATTACACCAGAGGTACTTGGAGTGATCGGTGCCGTCGACATCTTCGACAAAGTTGAAGCCTTCGACTGTCTGGCCATCCTTCGGATTGAACGGCAGGCGGCCCAGGAAGCGCGGCAGGGTCAGGCCGACATAACGGGAATCTTCGGATTCGCGGAAAGACTTCCATTTGGCGTATTCGACGGTCTCGAACACCTTGGCCAGGTCGCGCGGCTTGCCGAGTTCGCTGTAGGTTTCCAGGCCGAACAGCTCAGGCGAGGCCGAGCTGATGAACGGTGCATGGGCAGCCGCTGCGATATGCGACATCTGTTCGACGAAATACATGTCTTCCGGCTGCCGGGTGATTTCGAAATCGCCCAGCAGGGAGCCGAACGGCGCACCGCCGAAAGTGCCGAACTCTTCTTCGTAGACTTTCTTGAAGATCGCGCTCTGGTCGAACTCGAGGGCGCTCTGGAAGTCCTTGACCAATTCCCGCTTGGTGGCGTTCAAGACCTTGATCTTGAGGTTCTGGCTGGTGGTCGAGTTGAACACCAGGTAGTGCAGGCCGGTCCAGCTGCTTTCCAGTTTCTGGAATTCAGGCGCATGGATCACGGCGCTGACCTGGGCCGAAATCAGGCGGTCCAGCTCGGCCACGCGGGCGTCGATGGTGGCTGACAGGTTGGCCGACACCACCACGGTGCCCTGCATGACCTGGTTCACCAGTTCCGAAATGATGTCTTTGGCGCGGTCGTGCTCGGCGCCGGACTTGGCGACTTTGCTCTGTTCTACGATCTGGTCGAGCAAACCGGATTCTTCTGCGGCCGCCCCTGCGGCTGGCGCAGAATTATGCTGAAAGGACATCTCAGTCTCCTTGCTTCTTGGTTTGCTTGCTTAACGCCGCCAGCTTTTCGGTGCTGTTGAGCACATCGTTGAGGATATCTTCCAGCTTGTCGTTGCCGGCCAGCTTGTTGCGCAGGTCGGCCAGTTTGGTGCGGGCTTCGAGCAGCTGCTTGAGCGGCTCGATCTGCTGCACTACCGCTTCCGGACGGAAATCGTCGATCGACTTGAACTTCAGGTCGACCCCGAACTCGCCGCCGGCGTCGCTCAAGTGGTTCGGCACGCGGAAAGCGGCTCTCGGCTCGACGCCTTTCATCACTTCATCGAAGTTGTCGTTGTCGATGTTGACGAACTTGCGGTCCTTCAGCTTGGTCTGGGCCACTTCGGATTTACCGCTGAAATCGCCGATCACCCCCATCACGAACGGCAATTCCTTTTGCTCGATGGCGTCGCCGATTTCAACGTCGTAAGTCATTTGCACCCGTGGTGGACGGACTTTCTGCAAACGTTTTTGAGTACTCTCTTTTTTAGCCATAAAACCCCCGCTGATACCGAATAATCAAGCCCCGACCCCGCCTGGCGGAATCAGGAATCATATGAGTTACTGCAACGATCCGAATGGATTGGCGCCATCGCCGCTAGGTTCAGGCGTGCCCGGTTTGGCCGGGACGGCACCCTTTTTGGCGGCTGCTGCTGCGGCGGCTGCCGGCGCCGGACGTGCTACTGCCTTTGGACGGGGCGGCACCAACACCGTCTCGCCCAGGCTTTCACGCAGGATTTTGGCCAGTCCCTGTGCTTCGGTGCGGACATTGCCGTTCAAATCGTTTTGTGTGCGTAAATCGTTCAGCGCCTTGGTCGACAGCCGCAGGCCGCCTACCGCGACTATGCTGTTGGCGACCTTGTCTTTCGGATCGCGTTGCAAGCCTTCCAGCGCATAGGAAATGGCGTCGCCATAGTTTTCCGCATCGAAACGGATCTGCGCCAGGCGCACCCATGGTGTCTTGTCTGCAGGAAACGCGCTGGTCGCGTCTTTCAATAATTTGACTGCCTTGTCGGTCTGCCCGGCTTTTTGTGCGGCGTCGGCTTCAGCCACTATAGAATCCAGTTTGGCTGCGGGATCAACCGCAGGTGGGGTTGCGCAGGCGCTTACCAGGCACGCCAATGCCACGCCGTAGATAAATTTGCTTTTCCATTGACTCATCGTAAACTCGCTTTCTATGTGGCAACTTTTAAATACCCGAATCTTAACAAAACCCGGCAGATGCAGATATCATATTGCCAATCTACATCAAAATTTGTGAACTTTGGTTACACCATTGCAACAAGTTTAGTCCAGACCCATACTATGTGTCTAGGCGACAACTGAGAATGTTGTTGTTTTATACAATATTGGCAATAAAATATTATTCCAGACGTTATTATTTATCCGGTACTTTTGCAACCCAAATAAAGATTAACTTTAATGCGCCCCTTATCTCTCCTGGTTTCGTTGGCCGCAATACTGAGTTTGGCTGGATGCGCCGCAGGCGCCGTTTCCGCGATTGGCTCAGTCGCCAGTTCCGTATTGCAGATGTCGGGCATCACCAAACCAGAAGTTCCCGATGCGCAAAAACCGCCGCGCACCATAGCGATCAAATTGCATGCAGGCACCAATTTGAACGCCGACAGCTCCGGTACGCCGCTTGCCCTGGTCGCCAGAGTATATAAGTTACGACAAAATGGTGCTTTCCAACAGGCTACATACGATACATTTACCAATCCGCAGAAAGAAAAAGACGTATTGGGCGCCGATCTGATCGAAGTTAAGGAAATTACGTTGGTTCCTGGGCAACGTTATGAAGTCAGCGAAAAAGTCACCAGGGAAGCGGGTTTTGTCGGGGTTGTGGCCTTGTTTCGCAAGCCTGCGGCGCAACGCTGGAAGGTGACTTTCCCGGCCGAGGCTGCGGAAAAATCAGGCATTACCGTAGGCGCGAACGCCTGTGCGCTGACGGTCGGCACCGGCGTCACGGTTGCGGAAACCGGCGCCGCGACTAAACTTTTAACCCCGGCCCCATGCGGCTAGCGTGGTCAGCTAGCGCCACGCGGATTTTGCGTGATGGTTTGAATAAAATGACATGTGAGTAAATACGTGAATCGAACATCGAAAATTTTATGGGGCGAAGGCCTGTTTTTACGGCCTCAGCATTTCCAGCAGCAGGACCGGTATCACGAAAACCGCCTGCATGAGACCACCAACGCCTTGCATCCGTATGCCTGGGGCGTGATGACGGTGCAGCTGGACCGCGATGCGCTGGCCAACAACACGCTGCGTTTATCTGAACTGTCGGTGATTTTCCAGGACGGCGAGATTTATAACGCGCCGGGCGACGACGACCTGCCGGAAGTGGTGGACCTGAGCGATATCCCGCATGCGCAGCAAACCATTACTTACTACGCGGCGCTGCCATACATGAAAGGCTTCGGCGGCAATTTTTCGCCGCTGGGCCAGACCAGCAACTCGACCCGCTACGCCCAGAACAACTCGGCCACGCCCGACCTGTTCACGCAGGCGGCGGAAGCCGAGCTGACCTACCTGAAGAAATCGGTGCGCATGGTGTCGGAGCTCGATCCGCGTGATTCGCTGATCAGTTTTCCGCTGATCAAGCTGCGCCGCATTTCGACCGGCGGCTTCGAACCCGACCCGACCTTCGTCGCGCCGAGCCTGACGATCCGCAGCGCGCCGGCGCTGTATATCCAGCTGCGGCGCCTGATGGATGCGCTGCAGGCCAAGGTCAGCGCCTTGTATGGCCACCACCGCGAACCGAGCAAGAACGTGATCGAATTCCGTTCCGGCGATATTTCATCGTTCTGGCTGCTGCATACTGCAAGTTCGGCGTTTGCCGGGCTGACGCATTACTTCCACAATCCGGCGTTCCATCCGGAGCGTTTGTACGAGCAGCTGCTGAGCCTGGCCGGCGCGTTGATGACGTTTTCCAAGAGTTATGCGCTGTCGGACCTGCCGGTGTACCAGCACCAGGATCCGGGACCGTGTTTCGCCAAGCTCGACAGCATCATCCGCGAGCTGCTGGATACCGTGATTTCCTCGCGCTATTTCTCGATCGCGCTGTCGGAGAACAAGCCTTCGCATCACCACGGCATGCTCGATTCCGGCAAGATCGACGACAAGACCGCGTTCTACCTGGCGGTCAACGCCAGCATGCCGGCCATCGAGCTGGTCGATATCGTGCCGTTGCGCTTCAAGATCGGCGCGCCCGACGACGTCGACAAGTTCGTGCTGTCGGCGATGCCGGGCGTCAAGCTGTCGCATTCGCCGCAAGTGCCGGCGGCCTTGCCGGTACGGCCGGACACTTATTATTTTGCCTTGGAAAACAAGGGCGCCCTGTATGATCGTATGCTGCAGGCGCAGTCGATCTCGATTTATGTACCATCCGGCATCAACGACCTTAAACTTGAGCTCTTAGCGGTTACATCATGAACAGACCATCAGCCCCCTCCCTGCTCGGCGACAGCGCCGCCGGCCAATACGTAGCGGCGGACACCAGTTCCGCCAATTCATTGCTGGACCTGATGTACGACGGGTTCTACGCCTTGTTCCTGCTGAAGAGCCGTTGTGCGCCTACCGACGAAGCCGGTTTCACGTCGAAGATGCAGCGCTTCCTCAGCGATTTCGAACGCGGCGCAAAAAAGCTGGATGTGTCGGCGGAAGACGTCCACGCCGCGAAATACGCGTTTTGCGCGGCAGTTGACGAGAACATCCTGCATTCGCAATTCAATATCCGCGATACCTGGGCGCGCCGGCCGCTGCAACTGATCCTGTTCGGCGACCAGCTCGCCGGCGAACATTTCTTCACCCGCCTGGAAGACCTGCGCGCCAAGGGCGCCCAGCATCTGCAGGCGCTGGAAGTGTTCCACATGTGCCTGCTGCTGGGTTTCCAGGGCAAGTACATCATCGAAGGTCCGGAAAAGCTGAACTACCTGACCGCCCGCCTGGGCGACGAAATCGCGCGCATGAAAGGCAAGAGCGCCGGTTTTGCACCGCACTGGGAACGGCCGGACCAGATCAGCCACAAGCTGCGCAATGAGGTGCCGCTATGGGCGCTGTGTTCGGTATTCGCCCTGATCGGGCTGGGCGGTTATTTTGCCCTGAACACCATGCTGTCGCGGGCTACCGCATCGAGCATCAGCGGCTACAGCGACATCGTCAAACTGGCGCCGCGCGCGTCCTACCTGACCATCACCCTGCCTTGATCGGATTCGGCTGAGGCATTAACTATCTGATGCCCGGCATTCCGGGCACGTATGGGACACGGCATGAGCAACGTACTCCAGAGCCTGCAAAGCCTGATTGGCGGGCGCCAGACCAGCCGTATCCTGCGCCTCTCTTTTCCGCACGATGATGGTCCGTCTGCACAGCTGCTGGTCAACAAGCTCGATGCCGCCGAAAGCCTGTCGCGTGACTTTGCCTTCACCGTAGAGCTGTTGTCCGATGATGCCAGCCTGGCGCTCAAGGATTTGCAAGGCAAGCTGTTTAACGTCGAACTGGTGCGCGCCGACGGCAGCCTGCGCTACTTCAGCGGCTACTGCTTTGAATTCCGTTTGGTGAAGACCGACGGCAGCATCAGCTTCTATCAGGCCAAACTCGGCCCGTGGCTGCAATACCTGCGCCTGCGCAAGGATAACTACATCTTCCACGGCAAGACCCTGCGCGAGCAGACCGAAAGCATCTTCAGCGACTACGGTACCCATCCCGACTGGGATGTGCGGGTGCGTGGTGAAGATGTGGCGATGACCGACGCCTGCCAGTTCAACGAGAGCGATTTCAATTACCTGCACCGGCGCTGGGAAGCGGCCGGCTGGTCGTACTGGTATGAACATAGCGACAAGGGTCATAAACTGATCCTCACGGACGACACCACCCAGGCAGCAGCGGTCGACAACGGCCCCGAGATCCGTTTCCAGCGCCATGGCGGTGCGATAGAGGAAGACGGTATCGGCGACTGGTCGCCGGTACGCGATATCGTGCCCGGCAGCGTCAGCCTGGCAGGGTTCAATTTTAAAAGCCCGGTACCCGGCAATGTTGGTGTACCCACCCTGAACAAGCAGGGCGATGTGCTCAATATCGAATCCTACGAATACACGGGCGCTTATGGTTTCAAGGGCAATCAGGATGGCGACAAACAGGCGCAGCTGCGCATGGAAGAGATCGAGGCAGCGGGCAAGCACTTTGAAGCCAAAGGCAATAACCGCTCGGTACTGCCGGGACGGTATTTCCGTTTAACCAACCACTTTGCCTTCAATCCCTTCGGCAGCCATGAAGAAGCCGGTAAAAGCGAATTCCTGATCCTGACGGTCCACCACAAGGCGAGCAACAATTACCTGCAGCAGGTCAGCGAAAAGGCCGATTACAGCAACCAGTTAACCTGCATCCGTAAAACCATCCCCTGGCGTCCAGGCCGTGGTTTTAATAGCACTGCCACCAAGATCCAGGCGCCGCAGACCGCCACAGTAGTGGGGCCTTCCGGCCAGGACAGCATCTATACCGATGAATACGGCCGTATCCGCGTGCAGTTCCACTGGGACCGGATCGGCAACAATGATGAAAAGAGCTCGGCCTGGATCCGTGTCGCCAGCTCCTGGGCGGGCAGTGAACTGGGTGCGGCGGCGATTCCGCGGGTCGGCAGCGAAGTGATCGTGCAATGGCTCGATGGCAACCCGGACCGGCCCCTGGTTACCGGCAGCGTCTATAACCAGCGCAATATGCCGCCATGGAAGCTGGCGACCCAGCAATCGTTGATGGGCCTCAGAAGTCGTGAGTTGACCCCGAATGGCGGCAACCAGGCCGGCGGGCGCAGCAACCACCTGATCCTGGACGACACCAACGCCAAGATCCAGGCCCAACTCAAAAGCGATCACCAGCACAGCCAGCTCAGCCTGGGCAACATCACCCGCATTGAAGACAACGCCGGCCGCAAGGACGCACGCGGCGAGGGCTGGGAACTGCGCACTGACGGCCATGGCGTGGCCCGTTCGGCGAAAGGCATGCTGATCACCACTGAAGGGCGCAGCAATGCTGCTTCGCACATGAAGGACATGGGCGAGACGGTGCAGAGGCTCACCTCCGCACGAGACCAGCATGAGACGCTGGCGGAGATGGCGCAGCAGGCGGGGGCGCAGGAGAAACAGGGTCAGCAGGCCGATGTTGCGCAGATCCTCAAGACGCAGAACGAGGCGATCAAGGGTGGCACGGCGAAAGAAGGTAGCTTCCCGGAATTATCAGCACCACACCTGGTGCTGGCCAGTCCTGCGGGGATTGAAACCACAACGGCGCAATCGACGCACATTGCCAGCGATGAGCACACCGCCATCACCACCGGCAAGAGCTTGTCCATTGCCAGTGGCGACAGTCTGTTTGCCAGTATCACGAATACTTTCCGCTTGTATGTACAAAAAACGGGAATGAAAATGGTCGCAGCTGCCGGCGATGTGGATATGCAGGCTCTCTCAGACAGCATCAACCTGCTGGCCAAGTTGAACATCACGCAAACTGCAAACACTATTACCATTACCGCCAAAGAAGAGGTACTGATCAATGGCGGAGGCAGTTACGGGAAATTCAATGCCGGCGGCATCGAGCACGGTACTAACGGCAATTATGTCGCCCATGCAGCTACGCATAGCTTGCCAGGAGCGAAAAATCTGGCCATCAAAATGCCTGAGTTCCCTCACGTAGCTATACCTGGCGTGTTCAATGAATATTTTCATATCGCTGAAGAAAGCACGGGAAAAAAATTGGCCAACATACCGTACACTCTCGCACGTCATTCAACAGGTGAGACGATAGAAGGACTGACTGCCACAAATGGCAAGACACAATTAGCTGGCACTGAAAAAAAATCCGACGATCTGCATTTCTTCTATACAGGTGATAAAAAGGAAAATCATGGCTGGTGAAGAAACAAAGACCATTGGCAGACTGCTTAAAGTAGCCAAATCCACGCCATCTGAAAATCAGGAAGGTGTTGCCGCGCAAATTAAATTCGCGGCATTGGCGAAATACGAGGTCAATGTACGTTCGTTTCACCCTAACCGGCAATTTGAGCGCAAGGGCTTTAGATTCCATGGGGACAATCGAGGCTTTTCTTTGGGGGAGAGCTGGGTTGGCGGTGATGATTCAAAAGGTCGGCCCACATCGCGAATTTGGCAGCGGTATATTCTAGATACGAATTTAATGGTGACCGGAGCACTAACAAAATCCACCGATTCAAATTTGGAACAAGCGTCAAATCCTTCGGACTCCGGCCCTGGTCTATGGAGCATATTTGGAAGCCGAGAAGACTATAAGAAAAAGGAATTTCAACCGCACGGCACGCTTGTAGTTACGCAGGTCAACACTCCGCATGGCGGGCAAAAGGAACTTCGAACGAAAAGCTGGTACGGTGGTATAAATTTTGCGTTTTTGATGTCGAAGCCTATAGAAAAAGTAATTGGTACAACCCCCGTACCTTCATTGGACGTATTTAATGAAATATGGATCAAGGTAGAGAGGGTTAATCTCTATATGGACATCTTGTCTCTAACCTATGGAGATGGTTTTCCAAATTGCGAAAGCTTCGTAAAAGATCCCGCAGGCAATACGCTCTTCCTGGGAAGTCACGTACGCATCGGAGACCCGTCCACTCATTTGTGGAACGTGAATAAGCGTTTGATGTGGGCCAACACGATACGTATAGAAATAGACGAAAAGGGTAATTTCGGCCAAAAGCTTTGGGTATTCGGGCAGGTCTTGGGTGGGTCTCCTAGCTTACGCGAGCTATATCCGACCTCAGGAGAAGACGAGACATGCATGATCGCGTCCGGTGACATGAAGTCCGACGTATCAAAAAAAACATGGGGAAAATTTGAGTGGAATTGTGGTGATCCTACTCAAATTACTCAACCAGAAAAAGGGAGCACGCTGCCTCTGTATTTATCAGCCTATAAAACGCCCCTCGATGTGTTGTCCGGCCTATTAGATGCAACATGGAAAATCGGGCCACGGGATAAAACCACACGTGACGATTGGAACAACTATCATTTGCATCGCAATCCAAACGAAGGGCGGACAAAAGATGATTACGATCTGGCTGACGAAAAATGGAAGCTAAAAAAGCAATGAGAATATGGTTAACGCGAAAGCGAAATCTATGGCTGGCATTTTTTCTGCTTGCCGCATTGAGTTATGGAACAGTGAGATTTTATAAGGAAATAACGATGCCCGCCCCACTGGTATTTCTAATCCCCGATAGTTATATTGGGCCTGTGTTTTTTTTCTTTGGGCAAGCTGACGGTGTAGATGTGAAATCCGACCCCCTCGGCAAAGCCGTATGGGTTCCAGAAAATGGCGTAGTCAAATTGAAAGCTCCTGTAGATGAAGTGATGGGAGACTCTACCCCTGGTCACAGAGCAACCTATATGGTCTCCGTTTCGAAAACAGGCGAACGGAAAATTCTAAAAATGCATGGTGATGCAGCTCAAGATGACGACGACAAATGGTTTACCTTCTACTTTGACGAAAACACTCAAATTCATAAATTTCCGACTGCATCGGAAAGCGGAAAATCCAGATTTTATTATTTTACCGACGTCCAAAAAAACGAGCCTATGGTGTTTAACCATGGTAGCTGTTCCCATCAGGACTTCATTCCCGATAACGATGCAACTGCAGAAGCTCCGGCGTGCGGAAAATTTCTAGTTGTATCGCCAAATCAATATTTAACGTTACCCGACTGGATGTGGAAAAATCTTCAACACGCTTACAGTTCCATCCAGTCGTTCGAGACCGAAGCGAATCAGCGTGTACAACTAAAAAAGGAGTACTACACTCCAGAGCAACCGGCACTCAAACAACCTGACGCGCCGCTACGCGAAAAAGCCGGCCAACCGAGTCCAAAGACAGGAGTGTGGGAGTCTATGGACGCTGCCCCAGTCCAACGCATTTTCAAAGCAGGAGAGATTATGCCAAATCTGAAATCGGCGTATGGGCTAACCGTGTGGCAATGGCTAAGAGATTCTTAGGGTACTCAATCTGCTCAATGCTACCCGCTGTGCTGACAAAATTCTCGGCCACGCGTGCGCAAAAAGAAACTGAACTCAAGGCCAAAGGCATGGCAATTGACGAAACGTATCGAGACCTTCCGATTCCGAATTGAAGCGGGAAAACGCCCGGGAAGGCGTAATCATCCTTTGATGAACAGCCCTATCAATGACGTTTAGAAAATTTCTTTCTAAAAATTGGGTTCCTGGTGTGTCGGCGCTCTGGCTAATTGCCCTTTTGGCGACTGCATTCGGGCTTATGTTTGGCCACGATATCAAAGCTGCTCCGTTTAATCTCCTGGAGAAGAAAACCGTGGTTTCCAGCAGTGTCGTGGTTGAAATCGGCGAATCTGGTAAGCATTTTGCACAGCAATATAAAGAAATGGTCGTTATCAACGATCGTAATCCAGGATCGCATTTTTACAGAATTAACTGGCCTAACGATGCTTTAGGCGCCATTGTTGTAAAAAATGGCTCGAGCAGCCTCGTCCTGGATTCGGTTTTCTCGGTATTGGGAGATGCCGATGATACATATCCCGAGGAAGGAATAGCCAGCCTTTCTGTCAGTATGGGACTACCCCCAAGGAATAACGTACTTCACGACGACGCACGTCTCAAATTTTATGCCCTGCTTCAGCGCATTCAGGAAGCAGGCTGGAAGCGATGGATTGACCCTAGCATGCCGCGCCTGAATGGTGCCGATGCGCTGCGCTATCAGATGAGCGATATCGAGAATGGAGCTGGCTTGATGTCGTTGGATCCGAGTTATGTGCCCTCGTTGGATATCTGGATGAAGATCAAGGATATGACGGGATGGCAATTTTACCTAAATGGGGTGTATATGAACGTGCAGCTCATGCGGGATAAAACAAGGATGGATCCCAATCTGCCAGGAGCCTATTTCCTTACCCTCGGTCTCGAGAGCAAAGACAGTTTTGAACGCAGCGAACAAACCTATGAAGACCGGCCGCGATGGAAAGAACTGTATCCGGCCGCAAGGAAAAAACAAGCTGAGGAACGCGTTAAGTCAGAAGAAAAGCTCCATGCCTTGGGATTCAAGATTGATACCGAGTATCGTAATCCGGATGAATAAAATATGATTACTTGCTGAATCGTTTGGGTATAGAAACATTCATAGGTTCAGCGGTTCTTTTCTTTTTATATCGCCAGTGAATAGTGGCGCCAGGTGTTTGCTCCACTTTCATTCATACGGCGGTCCCTTGAGCTCAACCACATTCCCCTCAGGATCCGTGACATAAATCGACGGTCCTTCCCCTTCCGCTCCGTTTCTTGACTCAAGTTCGCCAGCCGCCACGCCATGCGCAACAAGATGCGCGCGAATCGCCGCTTCATCGAAGGGTTCAACCCGAAAGCAGAAATGGTCAAGGTTGCGCCCTTCCTTTCCGGGCGCCGCGCCGCCTGCGCTGCCGAGCTTGCCGTCGACCGGCACCAGGTCGAGCATGGCGCTGCCGGCGCGCAGCTGGACCAGGCCGATGCTGTCCAGGCGGCGGTCGACGGTGCAGCCGAGCGCATCGCAGTAAAAGCGCAGCATCTGTTCAAGGTCGCTCACGCGCAATACGAGGTGGTCGATTTCACGGATATGTATCATTTCGGTGCCCGTTCAAAGATTTTATTGTAGATCCGCAGGCCGTTTATTTCATCCAGCTGCCGGTTTGCGGAATACCACCAGCTTCGATACGAACAGCTGCAGCACTTCGCCGCGCTGGTTGCGGGTTTCGCTGCGCAGCTTGACCATGCCGCGATCCGGGCGTGAGCGCGATGGCGTGATTTCCATGATTTCGCTTTCCACGCGCAGGATGTCGCCGGCGCGGGTCGCTTGCGGCCAGCTGATTTCGCCGCCGGCGCCGATGATGCCGTCCTGCAGCGGCATGCCGCTGGTGACCAGCAGGCGCATGGTGATGGCTGCGGTATGCCAGCCGCTGGCTGCCAGGCCGCCGAACAGGGTGTCCTTGGCGGCGGCGTCGCTCAGGTGGAAAGGCTGGGGATCGAACTGGCGGGCGAACTCCAGGATCTGCTGTTCATCCAGCGTGTGTTCGGCGCTGCTGAAGCGGTCGCCGGTTTTCAGGTCGTCCAGGTAGAGCCCGGGCTGCGGCTTGGTGCTGTGTTGGTTCATTGCGGGTTCCTCGCTGTGGTCAACGTTGCCAGCCCTCGACAACGCAGGCAGGCAACAGCCGTTTGAATGTGTGCTACCGTACAGATGCAATCTTACATCCCGCCTAGAGTGAAACCATGATTGCGGATAATGATGCGCCGCAGCTTGGATGCCGCGATGTCGCCTTCGTTGCGGCCGATTCAACCAGGGATACCGTCAGGAGCTGGGAGGTCATGGAAGCTCAGTCAAAAATGTTGGTTTATACACGTCCTTTGCAATGCGATATATAATTTACAACGTTGTCTAATTGTTATTCTTATTTTTGATGGAGAAAAAAATGCAAAAAAAATTCTCATTCCCTTCCAAGGGCCTGGCAGCTGTCGCCGTCGCCATGGCCAGCCTGACGTTTGCCGGCTGCACCACCACCATGCCGGGCAAGGACGCCAGTTCTTCAACCAGCCGGACCGATGTCAATGCCGGAGTTGACGCCACTTTGTCCAAACTGTATCAGACCGCGCCTGCCTCGCGTGAGCTGGTAGCGCGCGCCAAGGGCGTGTTGGTGTTCCCGGAAGTGCTGCAGGCCAGCTTTGTGATCGGCGGCGAATACGGTAAGGGCGCATTGCGCGTCGGCGGCCGCACCGAGGGCTATTACAGCACCACGGCCGGTTCCATCGGCTTCCAGGCCGGTGCGCAATCGAAAGCCATCGTGCTGCTGTTCATGACGCAGGATGCTCTCGATAAATTCCGCAACAGCAACGGCTGGACTGTCGGCGCTGACGCTACCGTCGCGCTGGCCAACATCGGCGCCAACGGCAACATCGACACCAACACCGCGCAACAGCCGATCATCGGCTTCGTGACCACCAATGGCGGCCTGATCGCCGGCGTGTCGCTGCAAGGCGCCAAGATCGCCAAGATCTCGCTTTAATTCCCGCCTGTAATCTGGCTTGATGCGGCGTCCTCGGATGCCGTATTTTTTTTGCCTGCAGAAAAAAGGTCTAGTCGCCCAGCAGCTCGGCCACCGCGTGCATGCGGTCCACATGCTTGGCGATGACCTTGACGATGACGATGATCGGAATGCCCAGCAGCATTCCCCATACTCCCCACAGCCAGCCCCAGAACAGCAGGCCGATGAAGACTGCGGCCGCATTCATCTTGGCGATCCTGCCTATCATCCAGGTTGTCACGAATGTGCCGACCAGGGTCGCTATCACCAGCGTCGAAGCCGACACCAGCAGCATCATCGAGAACGATTCGAACTGCATGAATGCAGTCAGGCCGGTTGTGACGGCGATCAGCAGGGGTCCGAAGTACGGAATGATGTGCAGGAAGCCGCTGGCGACGGCCCAGGCGCCGGCATTTTCAAGTCCGATCAGGCGAAACACCACCCACATCAGGACCGCCAGCAAGGCGTTCGTCACCAGCAGCATGAACATGTAGCTCTGGATCGAGGTATTGATGTCGAACAGGATGTTGACGGCTATTTTCTTGTTGGCGAGCGACGGTCCGGTCAGTTTCACCAGCTTGCGTTTGAAGGTATCGCCCGACAGCAGCAGGAAAAATACCAGGAAGATCACCATCACCGCCTGGCCCAGGAACAGCATCGCGCCCATCGAACTAGTCCACAGCCATTCGCTCAGTTGAAACGAGGGCGGCGCCGGACTGGCTTGCCGTTTCGGATCCGGCCGCACGCCGGCAGCCTGCCCGGCGGCGGTCTGGATTTCGTTGGCCGCTGCCTGCATTTTCTGGATTGTGCTGGCCTGGCCTTGCGTCCTGGCTTGTATGCTGGCCATGGAGCGCGCCAGCTGGTGGGAAGCGGCCGGCAGGCGCTCGACGATGGACTGGAACTCGCCGCGCAAGGAGTAGGCAACCTGGCCCAGGCCAAGCAGCAAGGTCGCCATCACAATGCAGGTGCCGGCCAGGCGCGGGATGCGGATGCGCTCCAGCCACGCCACCAGGGGGTTCAGGGTGTAGGCGATGAAAATGCCGAACACCAGCGGGATCAGGAAACTCTGCGCCCACTGCAGGGCAAACACCAGGGCCAGGACGGTCAGTATCCGCAAGCACAGGTTGCGGACATTGGTGGAGCCGGCGGCGGCAAACGGCGCCAGCGGTCCGGTCATCGGCGCAGCGTCCGCCATACTTGTTTCTGGTGCCTCGCTTGAGCTTGCGTCTGCTGGCGCGGGTGGTGCGATTGGTGGTTCCATGGTCATTTGCTGGTGTAGCTCTTCAAGGCAAGCCGATGAATGCAGGTTACCTGCCCGGATTCATATTTTAAGTACGTCACCGTACAAAGCCGGCATTATTTTCTTGCGGGTTGATTGTGCGCCAAATCCTGCCCCATGAACACTTCCGCAGGCATTCGTTGCAGACCTGGTGGACAGAAAGACAAGCATGGTTTTGTGCTTTGATGGAGATTTCCCTGGTTGCAGGAAAAGAGGTATTCTTGTTTTTTGGCAAGGTAAGAATACAGGCAGAAATCCGTTCTGCCGTCCCTGCCACCTCCCTGGAGTTTCCCGCATGACCGAACCGTCCGCGCCGAGCATCACCGGCTACCATGCCCACATCTACTTCGATGCCAGCACTCTGGCGCAGGCGCAAGCCTTGTGCGAGGAAGCGGCGCGGCGGTTTGCACTGAGCATGGGCCGGGTCCACCAGCGCCCGGTCGGTCCGCATCCGGACTGGAGCTGCCAGCTGGCTTTCGACACGCCATTGTTTGGCGAAGTGATTCCATGGCTGGCCCTGCATCGCGCCGGCCTGGTGGTGTTCATCCATCCGCTGACCGGCGACGACCTGCGCGATCATCGCGACCATGCGATCTGGATGGGTGCGGTGCGCCCGTTGAAACTGTCGATATTTTCCGGGGAGCCGGAGGTGGCGGAGCAATGAAGCCGGTAATGGGAGCGGGTCTTGTCATGGCTAGTCTGCAGCAATGCACGGCGGCGGCGCTGCTTGCCGTGTTGCTGGTCCCAGGCATGAGCGCGGCCGCCGGCCGCGTCACCATGATCGCTGCCGATCGCGCCGACAAGCCGGGTTTCCTGGTCGTCATCGAGGAAGCCGGATATTACAAGCTGTCAGGCAACCTGAAAGTACCCGACGCCAACACCACGGCGATCGAGATCAATGCCGACAATGTCACGCTCGATCTCAACGGCCACGCCATCCAAGGGCCGGTGCGCTGCCAGCAACTGCCCGCGCCATGCTGGCCGGGCGGCAGCGGCAATGGCGTCCATGCGGTCAACCGTAGCGGCGTCGTGGTCAAGAACGGCATCATCCAGGGTATGGGAAACTACGGTGTTTACCTGGAAATCAATACGGCCAGCCTGGACCGCGTAGTGATGGCCAGGAACGGCCATGGCGGCGCGGTATTGTTTGGCGGCGCCATCAGCAACAGCGTGGCTGAAGCCAACGGCGGCGACGGCATCTTCGGCGTCGATCTCAAGGTGCGCAACAGCGTGATGCGCGGCAACCAGATGCTGGGACTGGCCGCGTATGGCCATTCCACTTTCAGCAACAACCAGTTCAAGAGCAATAACAACAACGCCGCACAAACCAACCTGAAGCCAGCCGCCGCCGATCGCAATGTCTGCAATGGCGCGCCCTGTCAGTAAGATTTATCGATCGACCCAGGCCATGCGTTCCTTGCTGTAGCGTTCCCCGGCCACCTGCTTCAGGGCGTTTTCCAGCAACGCGGTTTCGCTAGGACTGAGGGTGACCTCGGTCGCGTTGGCATTTTGCTCGAGGTAAGCGCGGCGCTTGGTGCCCGGAATCGGCACGATGTCCTCGCCTTGTTGCAGCACCCAGGCCAGTGCAACCTGGCTGCTGCTTACACCCTTCAACGCGGCAATTTCCCCAACTATTTTTGCGGCGCGCATGTTGGCGTCGAAGTTGTCGCCCTGCAGGCGCGGATCGCGATGGCGGAAATCGGAGTCGGGGTAGTTTTCCGCGCGCTGCGCCGTGCCGCTCAGGAAGCCGCGGCCGAGCGGGCTGAACGGCACCAGCCCGATCCCCAGTTCGCGCAGGACTGGCAGGATGTCGGCTTCCAGGTTGCGTTCCCACAGCGAATATTCGCTTTGCAGCGCGCTGATCGGATGCACCGCATGGGCTTTGCGGATATTGGCGACGCCGGCCTCGGACAGCCCCAGGTAGCGTACCTTGCCTTCACGCACCAGGTCCGCCATGACGCCGACCACCTCTTCAATCGGCACCGCGGGATCGACCCGGTGCTGGTACAGCAAGTCGATGTAATCGGTGCCGAGGCGGCGCAGCGAGCCTTCCACTGCGCGCCGTATGTGGCTGAGCTCGCTGGTGATGCCGGTGGTGACGCCATTCTCTATCTTGAAGCCGAATTTGGTGGCGAGCACTACGTCATGCCGGCGGCCTTTGAAGACGCGTCCCAGCAGCGCTTCGTTTTCGTAGGGGCCGTATTGTTCGGCGGTGTCGAAGAAATTGATGCCCAGGGCAAGCGCCCGTTCCAGGGTGGCGATGGATTCGGTTTCATCGGCCGCGCCGTATGCAGTGCTCATGCCCATGCAACCGAGGCCGATCGCCGATACCGTCAGCCCGCTTGAACCCAGTTTCCGCTGCTTCATCATGGTTTGCTCCGGATGGTGAAAATGGCGCTCCCGGTCCTGCAGTTTGAGCGGGAAAAGCGCTAGCTGCCAGTATAAGCGATGCGCGCTTTATCCATCGTCACCCGCTCGCCTGCCTGCGCACGCTGGCACCTCTTCAGGAAAATTTGTCGAGGATGCTGTAATAGGCGACGCCGGCGGCAATATAAAAGCGCTGCAGGCCATGCAAAGGAATCGGCTGGATGGTGCTGACCGGGAACGGGAACGGCGCTGCTTTTGCGCTCAGCAGGCGCCGCGCCAGGCAGCGGCCCATGGTCGACGCCATTCCGATGCCGCGGCCGTTGTAGCCCAGCGCTATCGTCAGTCCGGCGGCGGGTTCGTGCACATGCGGCAGGAAATCGCGGGTAATCGCTACCCTGCCGGCCCAGCGGAATTCGTAGTCGACCTGCGCCAGCTGCGGAAACAGCAGCGCCAGCGAACGTTCCAGATGGCTGAAATCCTGCGCGCCGGTCGGATCAGGGAAGGGGCCGCGGCCGCCCATCAGCAGGCGTCCGTATGCATCGCGCCGGTAATACAGCAGCAGCCGGCGCGAATCGGACACCACTTGCCCGCCGGCCAGGATGCTGTCCCCCAGTTCCGGCGGCAAGGGTCTGGTGGCGACGATGAAGCTGTTGGCGGCGATCACCGACTGTTTCAGGCGTGGCCACAGGTCGCCGGTGTAGCCGTTGGTAGCGATCACCACTTGGTCGGCTGTCACGCAAGCGCCGCCGGCCGTTCTGACTTGCCAGTGGCCGTCTTGGCGCTGCAGGCTGCTGACCAGGGTATTGCCATGGATGGCGGCGCCATGCGCCTTCGCTGCCCGCGCCAGGCCGCGGCAATAACTGAGCGGCTGGATGCTGCCGGCGCGGCGGTCGATCCAGCCGCCGACATAGGCCGGCGTGCCGATCCGTTGCGTCACCTGGCTGCGATCCAGCATCTCCACCGGCGCGCCGCGTTCGGCCCACTGCGCGGCGCGTTTCTCCAGCGCCCGCATCACCTGCGCCGAGTGCGCCGGCTGGATCCAGCCGTTGCGGACGGCGTCGCACTCGATGCCGTATTTTTCCACCAGGTCGAATACGGTGTCGGCAGCCTTGCCGATAGTATCGACCAGCAGCTCGCCCTTTTTACTGCCGAACATCACGTTGAGCCGGTCGGGATCGTATTTCAATCCCGGAATCACCTGGCCGCCGTTGCGCCCGGAGGCGCCCCAGCCCGGTTCCGAGGCTTCCAGCAGGCAGACCTCGGCGCCGGCTTCGGCCAGGTGCAAGGCGGTCGACAGCCCGGTATAACCGCCGCCGACGACGACCACGTCGGCCTTGCGCGATGCGTTCAACGGCGCCGTGGTCAACGGCGCGATCGCGGTTGCGGCCCACAGCGATGGCGGCAGTGCTTGTCCTGCAGAGAGGTTTTTCATACGGTGTATTGGAGTTATGCAGACTGCTCGGGTGCTTGCCGGCCCAGCACGCGCCGCAGGAAATCCTTGGTGCGCGCGTGTTGCGGCGCGCTCAGCACCTGCTGCGCCGGTCCTTCTTCGACGATGGTGCCGCTGTGCAAAAAGCAGACGCGGTCGGCGACATCGCGTGCAAATCCCATTTCATGCGTGACCACGATCATGGTCATGCCGTCGCCGGCCAGGGTGCGCATCACTGCCAGCACTTCGCCCACCAGTTCCGGATCGAGCGCCGAAGTCGGTTCGTCGAACAGGATCGCTTTCGGTTTCATGGCCAGCGCGCGCGCAATCGCCACCCGCTGCTGCTGGCCGCCCGAGAGCTGGCTGGGATAAGCGTCGGCGCGCTGCTCCAGGCCGACCTTGGCCAGCAAGGCCAGCGCTTCCTGCCTGGCCGTGGCCTTGTCGACCTTGTTGACGTAGACCGGCCCTTCCATGACGTTTTCCAGCACCGTGCGATGCGGGAACAGGTTGAAACGCTGGAATACCATGCCGACGTGGGTGCGCAGCTGGTGGATGGTGGCCGACTTGCTGTCGACCGGTTCGCCTTCGATCAGGATTTCGCCTGCTTCGTAAGTTTCCAGGCCGTTGATGCAGCGCAGGACGGTAGACTTGCCGGAACCGGACGGCCCGATCAGGCAAACCACTTCACCGGCGGCGACTTGCAGCGAAACGCCTTTCAGCACTTCCTGCTGACCGAAACGCTTGTGTATCTGTCTCACTTCTATCATTTCCGCTTCCCCTGGCCAAAGCGAGCTTCCAGCCGGCGCGTCAGCAGCACCAGCGGCAGGCTCAGCAGCAAATACATCAGCGCCACCATGGTGTACACCGTCATGTTCTGGAAGGTGGAGGAAGCAATCATCTGGCCGGCGCGCGTCATTTCCAGCACGGTGATGGTGGACACCAGCGACGAATCCTTGAGCATCATGACCAGCGTGTTGCCGTAAGGCGGCAGCGCGATGCGGAATGCCTGCGGCAATACCACGCGCCGCATGATCATCGGCATGCGCATGCCGATCGATTGCGCCGCCTCGATCTGGCCCGGGTCGACCGCTTCGATGCCGGCGCGGAAATTCTCGGCCTGGTACACCGAATAGGCGACGCCGAGGCCGATCACGCCAGCCTGGAACGCGGTCAGCTGTATGCCCAGTTCCGGCAGCACGAAGTAGATGTAGAACAGCTGGACGATGATAGGCAGGCCGCGGATGATGTTGATCACGCTGGCCGCGAACCACGACACCGGCCGCAGCTGCGACACTTTCATCAGCGCCAGGACCAGGCCGATGGCGGTGCTCAGGATCAGCGAATAAAAAGTGACTTCCACCGTGACTGCCGCGCCGCGTAGCAGGATAGGCAGGAAATCCATGACGTTCTGGATCAGCATAATGTGCTGCCTGCGCTCAGTTCAGGTTCCACTGCTGCACGATCTTGGCAAGCGTGCCGTCAGCCTTGGCGCCGGCGATCGCCTTGTTCAGGCGTTCCAGCAATTGATGGTCGCCCTTGCGCACCACCAGGCAAACATCGCCCACCAGCGTCGGCTGGTATTCCTTGACCAGCCGCACCTGCGGATTGGCGCCTTGCGCCAGCTGATAGGCAACGATCGGCCGGTCGCCGAAACCAGCCTTGATGCGGCCTAGGGCAACATCGCGCATCATGTCCGCAACCGCATCGTAGACGCGCACTTCCTTGAAGCCGCCTTTCTTGTTGAGGGCGTCGATGAAGATGGTGCCGACCTGGGCGCCGACGATTTCACCCTTCAGGTCGTCCAGCGATTTATACGTACGCTTGTCTTCGGCGTTGACGAACAGGCCTTCGCCATAGGAGTACACCGGATCGCTGAAATCGACGATCTGCGCGCGCGCCGAAGTCTTCAGCATGGCGGCGGCGATGATGTCGATCTTGCTGGAAGTCAGCGAGGGAATCAGGGCCGAGAACGGGGTTTGCTGGATGTTGACGCTGAAGCCGGCATTCTTGCCAATCGCGGTCACGGTATCGACCATCATGCCCTGCAGCTTGTTGGTCTTGATATCGAGGAAGGTAAACGGCACGCCGGTGGAAGTGGCGCCGACGGTAAATGCCGTTTGCGCCAGGCAAAACGAAGCGGCGCTTGCGGCCGCCAGAAAAACGCCTGCCTGGGCAAGACGTCGGATCAGCTGTTTCATGGTTTTCCCCTCTGTGTGGCAGCCGCTTGTCCGGTTGCTCTGCAGTTGATATCAAAAATCGCCGTTTATTTAAGTATATTCAATTTATTTATATCGTCAATAGATATTTGAGTATCGATATTCGATATTTAGGTATAATAGATCAACGTCCAGAATGAGAGAGAGCCATGAAAGATGACAATTCGCAGCAAGAAGTTGTCGACGCCTTGTTCAACCAGTCGCTGGAAAAAGGCCTGGCGGTATTGCGCGCCTTCGACGCCCGCCGCCGCACCATGACGTTGGCTGATGTGGCCGAGGCGACGGCTATCACCAAGAGTTCGGCGCAGCGCATGATCTACACGCTGGAGGCGCTGGGATATGTGAAGAAGCATCCGGCCACGCGCCGCTATCAGCTGACGCCGAAGGTGATGGAGATCGGCTATAACTACCTGGAGGCGGATACCCTGGTCGATGTCGCCAATCCTTTCCTGGCGGAGCTGGCCAACACCACCGGCGAGACTACCAACATGACCGAGCCGTACGAGAACCAGATGGTGTACGTGGCGCGTTTCGTCGGCCATCAGTTCATTCCGATCCACATGCCGATCGGCAGCCGCATCCCGATGTACTGCACCGGTTCCGGCCGGGCCTACTTGAGCACGCTGGCGGCGGCGGACGCGCGCGCGGTGCTGCAGTCGAGCCAGCTGACGGCGCGTACGCCGCATACCCGCACCGGCATCGACGACATCATGGCGCTGCTGGCGACGGCGCGCGAAAAAGGCTATGCCTGCAACAATGAAGAATTGTTCCTGGGCGACATGACGATTGCCGCGCCCATCATCAGCAACCAGGGTGCGGCGGTGGCGGCGCTCCATGTGGTGACGCCGAGCAGCCGCTGGACGCTGGCGGAAGCGGAAAAGAAGATAGGCCCGCTGGTGCTGGACTGCGCGCGTTCAATCAGCAACTCGATCCGCACCCTGACCTGAGATGTGTTGAGCCCGCCGCGTTCTGCAGCGGGCAAAGCCGGCTTACTTGGCGACCGGCATGGTGAACTCGGCGCCCTTGGCGATGCTGTCTGGCCAGCGCTGCATGATGCTCTTGTAGCGTGTATAGAAGCGGATGCCTTCCTCGCCGTAAGCGTGGTGGTCACCGAACAGCGAACGTTTCCAGCCGCCGAAGGAGTGCCAGGCCATGGGCACCGGGATCGGCACGTTGATGCCGACCATGCCGACCTGGATCTGCCGTGAAAATGCGCGCGCCACGCCGCCGTCGCTGGTAAACAGGGAAACGCCGTTGCCGAACTCGTGGGCGTTGACCAGTTCCACCGCGCCGGCCAGGTCCGGCACGCGCACCACCGCCAGCACCGGGCCGAAAATTTCTTCCTTGTAGATGGTCATTTCCGGGGTGACGTGATCGAACAAGGTGCCGCCGACAAAAAAACCGTTTTCATGGCCGGCAACGCTGATGCCGCGGCCATCGACCAACAGTTTTGCACCCTCTTCAACACCTTTGGCGATGTAAGCCTCGACCTTGGCCTTGTGCACGCCGGTGACCAGCGGCCCCATCTCGGAATCGGCCTGGTCGCCGTTGCCGATCTTCAGGGCGGCGGCGCGTTGCGCCAGCTGCTGCACCAGGCGGTCGGCGACATCGCCCACCGCGACCGCCACCGAAATCGCCATGCAGCGCTCGCCGGCCGAGCCGTAAGCAGCGCCGATCAGCGCATCGACCGCCTGCTCGAGATCGGCGTCCGGCATCACCACCAGATGGTTCTTGGCGCCGCCCAGCGCTTGCACGCGTTTGCCGCGGCGCGCGCCTTCGGTGTAGATGTATTCCGCAATCGGGGTGGAGCCGACGAACGACAGCGCCTGCACATCGGGATGGGCTAGCAAGGCGTCGACTGCCGTCTTGTCGCCTTGCACCACATTGAAAACGCCGTCCGGCAAGCCGGCTTGCTTGAGCAGGTCGGCGATCAGCAAGCTGGCCGAAGGATCGCGTTCGGAGGGTTTCAGGATGAAGCAGTTGCCGCAGGCGATCGCCACCGGAAACATCCACATCGGCACCATCACCGGGAAATTGAACGGCGTGATGCCGGCTACCACGCCCAGAGGCTGGCGCAGGTTCCAGTTGTCGATGCCGCCGCCGATATTGTCGGTATGGCTGGTCTTGAGCAGGTGCGGGATGCCGCAGGCGAACTCCACCACTTCGATGCCGCGCACCACTTCGCCCTTGGCGTCGGAAAACACCTTGCCGTGTTCGCGCGTGATCAGCGCCGCCAGCTGGTCATGGTGCTGCTCCAGCAGTTCCTTGAACTTGAACATGATGCGGGCGCGGCGCAGCGGCGAGGTTTCGGCCCAGGCCGGGAACGCCGCGCGGGCGCTGGCGACGGCTTTATCCACTTCCTGTGGCGAGGCCAGCGCTACCTGGGCGACGACGGCGCCGGTGGCAGGATTAAAAACGTCGGAATAGCGCTCGGAGCGGCCGGTCGCCACTGCGCCGGAAATGAAGTGATTGATTTGAGAAGTGCTGGAAGTAAGGTTCATGGCAGATCCTGGTTATTTGATTTCGTTGAGTACTTCGCGCACCGTGCCGAACATGCGCTCGATTTCTTCCGGCTGCACGATCAGCGGCGGCGAGAAAGCCAGGATGTCGCCGGTATAGCGCACCATCACGCCCTTCTCGTAACACTTGCGGAATACTTCATAAGCGCGTGCGCCCGGGGCTTGCGGCCGCGGTTCCAGCTCGATGCCGGCCACCAGGCCGAGGTTGCGGATATCCTTGACGTGCGGCGCGCCGGCCACGCTGTGGGCGGCTTTCTCGAACAGCGGCGACAATTCGCGCGCCCGCTCGAACAGCCCTTCGCTCTGGTACAGGTCGATGGCGGCGATGGCGGCGGCGGCGGCCACCGGATGGGCGGAATAGGTATAACCGTGCATCAGCTCGATGGCGCCGGCAGCGGCAGATTGCAGCACCGTATCGTGGATCTCGCGCTTGGCGGCTACCGCGCCCATTGGAATCGCGGCGTTGTTGATGCCTTTGGCGAGCGTGATCAAATCCGGCGTGACGCCAAAATAGGCGCTGGCGGTAGGCGCTCCGAGGCGGCCGAAGCCGGTGATCACTTCATCGAAAATCAGCAGGATGCCATGCTTGCTGCACAGTTCACGCAAGCGTTCCAGGTAACCCGCCGGCGGGATCAGCACCCCGGTCGACCCGGCCAGCGGCTCGACGATGACGGCGGCGATGGTGGATGCGTCGTGCAGCGTCACCAGCCGTTCCAGTTCGTCCGCCAGGTGTGCGCCCCAGGCCGGCTGGCCGCGGCTGAAGCCGGCCTCGGCGATATTCAGGGTGTGCTGCAGGTGATCGACGCCGGGCATCAGGTTGCCCGAGAAAGCCTTGCGGTTGTTGAGGATGCCGCCGACCGAGATGCCGCCGAAACCGACGCCGTGATAACCGCGTTCGCGGCCGATGAAGCGTGTACGCTGGCCTTCGCCGCGCGCGCGGTGGTAAGCCAGGGCAATCTTGAGTGCGCTGTCGACTGCTTCCGAACCGGAATTGGTGAAGAAAATCCGGTCCAGCCCGGCCGGCATCAGCCCTGCCACCTTGCGCGCGGCTTCAAACGCCAGCGGATGGCCCATCTGGAACGACGGCGCGTAATCCATGCTGCCGATCTGCCGCGTCACGGCCGCGGTGATCTCTTCGCGGCAATGGCCGGCGTTGACGCACCACAGGCCGGCGGTGGCGTCCAGCACCTGGCGGCCGTCGTCGGTCTGGTAATACATGCCTTTGGCCGAGACGAACAAACGCGGCGCTTCCTTGAACTGGCGGTTGGCGGTGAATGGCATCCAGAATGCCGACAGGTCCTGATCCGATTGTGGTGTGTTCATGGTGGGTTTGATTGGATTAATTGGATTGGTTGACGAGGATTGGCGAAGTTTGGCCATGGCGTCGATTATTGCAGTTACAATCCAGATTGTTAGATACACTTTATACAAATCGTGGAAAGTGTACTGTTGCTAACGGCAATCTGTACTGAATACACTTGAAGATGCCATGACTGATGCCCAGGTTTCGCGCTTTCCCCAGCTATTGCAGCCGCAATCGGCGCTGAGCCTGGTCGAACAGGTTGTGGCCGGGCTCGGCCGCATGATCGACAACGGCAAGCTGCGGCCGGGCGAACGGCTGCCGTCGATCCGCCAGTTCGCGCTGCAGCAGGGAGTCAGCAATTCGACCATCGTCGAAGCTTATGAACGCCTGGTGGCCAACGGCCTGCTGATTGTCCGGCGCGGTTCGGGGTTTTTCATCGCCAAGCGCGAGCAGGCGGAGAGCAGCGGCATGCCTTCAATCTTGCCGAATCCGGTGATCGACTCGGCCTGGCTGTTTTCCGAAGTGTTTGCCGACGAACGGGTGCCGATCAAGGCCGGCTGCGGCTGGCTGCCATCCAGCATGCTGGACGGCGAGGGGCTGCATGCAGCGGAGCGGCGCATTATCCGCTCGCCCGGCGCCCAGCAGGTGGGCTACGGCCATCCCTTCGGTTACGGTCCGCTGCGGCAAACCATCGCCAAATCGTTCGCCAACTGGTCGCTCGACATCGGCCCCGACCAGGTAGTCACCACCCACGGCGTCACCCAGGCGCTGGACCTGATCATGCGCACCCTGGTGAAACCGGGCGATACCGTGTTCATCGAAGAACCCGGTTATTGCAACCTGATCGCCATGCTGCGGCTCGCCAATATCCATGTGGTCGGCGTGCCGCGCACTGTAAGCGGGGTCGACCTGGAGCGTTTGGAGGAACTGGCGCAGATCCACCGGCCGAAGATTTTTTTCACCAACCCGGTGCTGCAGAATCCGACCGGCACCACCTACACTCCGGCCTGCGCGATGCGGGTGCTGCAGGCGGCCGAACGGCATGGCTTCTGGGTGGTGGAAGACGATCTGTACCGTGAACTGGCGCAAGCCACCGATCCGATGCTGGCGGCGCTGGACGGTTTGCGGCGCGTGATTTATGTCAGCGGTTTTTCCAAGACCATCGCACCCTCGCTGCGGCTTGGTTTCATCGCCTGCCAGGCCGATCTTGCCAAGGAATTCGCGCGCACCAAGATGGTCTTGACCCTGACCAATTCGGAAATCACCGAAAGGCTGGTATACAACGCCCTGACTGAGGGCCACCACCGGCGCCATGTCGAGCGCCTGGCCAGCACCTTGCTCACCGCGCAGGCGCAGGTCAGCGCCAGGCTGGAGGACGTCGGTTTGCTGCCGTTCGGAGCGCCGCGCGGCGGCATGTTTTATTGGGCCAGGATGCCGCAGGCGGCGCTGAGCGCCAAGGAAATCGGCGACCGCGCCTTGCAACAGGGGATCTGGCTGGCGCCGGGAGAATTTTTTTATGTATCGCAGCCGGAACACGCCTGGTTCCGCTTCAATGTGGCTTTTTCGGACCTCCCCAAGTTGTCCGATTTCTTCCGTAACCTGGTGGCCGGCAGTTAGCCGGCCTTCTTCTCCGGCAGTTGAAGCTTAGCCTGCCGCCGCTTCGCGTTTGCGGATGACGGTGACGCTTTCGCCGCCTGCGCCCCAGTTGTCGGTATCGACTTCATCGATGACGACAAAAGTGGTGGCGGGTTTTTTGTTGAGCACGCGGCTTAGCAGATCGGTGACGCCGGCAATCAGCTGCTGTTTCTGTTCCGCGCTGACTCCTTCGCGGGTGACGCGGATATTAACGTATGGCATGCTGGAACTCCTGAAGTAAATGGTTAGGAGCGGGCCGAGGCCCGCTTTTTTGCGCCCGGGATTACCAGGTGCCGGCGGTGGCGCCGCCGTCCACCGGCAATGCTACGCCGGAAATGAAGCTGGCATCGGTCAGGTACAGCACGGCGTCGACAATGTCCTTGGTGTTGCCGGTGCGGCCCGACGGCGACAGCGTGTTGAAAAAGGCCCGCGAATTTTCATAGTCGCCGTGCAGCGGGGTCTGGATGATGCCGGGCGCTACCGTGTTGACCTGTACGTTGGATGCCGCCAGTTCGATTGCCAGCGCGCGCGTGGCGTTGATCAGGCCGCCCTTGATCAGCACCGGCAACAATGCCGGCACTTTCACCGTCGGCTGGATCGCGATGTTGGCGCTGATGGTGACAATGTGACCGCTTTTGTTGGCGGCCATGTGCGCGGCGGCTTGCTGCGACGGGTAGAAAAATCCCTTCAGGTTGGTGCTGACCAGGGCGTCGAGATCCTCCTCGGTGTAGTCGCCGACCGGCTTGGCGATGAACACGCCGGCATTATTGATCAGGATGTCGACCTTGCCGAACGCCGCAACGGCGCGCGCAAACAGCGCTTTCGCCGTAGCCGGCAGGGCGATGTCGCCGGCCACCGCCTGGAAGTTGGCGGGGTTGCCGAGTTTTTCGGCGGCCGCCAGCAGGCGCTCGGTGGTGCGGGCGTTGCCGACCACGTTATAGCCGCGCTGCAGGTAGGCTTCGGCCAGGGCGAAGCCGATGCCGCTTGAGGCGCCGGTGATGATGACGGTTTTCTGGTTGCTGTTCATGGTGGTACTCCTTGTGGTTGGGCGGGCTCTCTGGTCCCGATCTGCACTATACTTATGCGGTATTCATAGATAAATACAGATTTTTACAATTAACTTGATACACCATGTAATGAATAAGACGCTTTCATGAAACGCAACTTCGACGACATCCTGCTGGGCAGCATCGAACTGTTTTGCCTGGCCGCCGAACTGGGGAGTTTCACGGCGGCGGCGATGTCGGCCAGCGTCACGCCTGCGGCGGTGAGCCGTTCAGTGTCGCGGCTGGAGGAGAGATTGGGCGTGCGCCTGTTCGTGCGCACCACGCGCCAGATCCGCTTGACCGACAGCGGCCGCGTGTATTTCGAACAGTGCCGCCAGGCCTTGTCGCAGCTGGTGGATGCGGAGCGCGAGGTGACCGGCGAGCAGGCGGCGCCGGCCGGGCTGCTGCGCATCAGCATGCCGACGCCGTTCGGCCACTACCGCCTGCTGCCGTTGCTGCCGCAGTTTCGTGCGTTATATCCGCAAGTGCGGATCGATGTCCACCTGAGCAACAGCAACATCGATTTTGCCGACCAAGGCTACGACCTGGCGATCCGCGGCCGCGCGCCCGAGGATTCCAACCTGATCGCACGCAAGCTGGAAGACGCCGAACTGGTGCTGGTGGCGGCGCCGTCTTACTTGCAGCGGGCGCCTGCGCTGCAGACGCTGGCCGACCTGGAACGGCACGATTGCATCCAGTTCGAAAGGCCCAGCACCGGCCGCCGCATTCCGTGGACTTTCATGGCCGACGGCAAGGAGGTCGATATCGTGACTGATGGCGGCTATTGCTGTTCCGAAGACGTGCTCGCCGTCGCCACCCTGGCGCGCGGCGGCGCGGGACTGGTGCAAACCTACCGGTTCGTGGTCGAGCAGGCGCTGCAGCAGGGCGAACTGGTGGAACTGCTGCCGCAGTTCGGCGGCAGTACGCGGCCCTTCATCCTGCTGTATCCTCACGCTCGCCACCTGTCGCTGCGGGTGCGCACTTTTGTCGATTTCATGGTCAAGCACCTGAGCCGAATTTGATCTGAGTTTGAGATCCCGGCGCAAAAGCCGGAGGCAATAAAAAACCCGCGCACTCCTCATGAGGCGCGGGTTTTGTCATTTACAGCGCTTCCCGCATGCTGCCGGGAATAAGCTAGAAGCGGGTCACAGACGATCAGTTGCCTGTGTTTGTTTCCAGCGGATAGTTGGCGAAATTGATCTGGCCGGAGTTGCGTGCATCAGCCAGTTCTGCGCGTACTTCGGCACGGCTCTTGCCGGGAGCGTTGGAGACGGTGAACACCGGATATTGCGAACCGGCGAAATCGAGTTCCCCATTAGCACGGGCTTTTGCCAGTTCTGCCTGCACTTCAGCGCGGGTCTTGCCTGGGACCGAGCTTTGGGCGTTGGATGGCAGGAACACCGGATATTGCGAACCGGCGAAATCGAGTTGGCCGGCAGCACGTGCCTGGGCCAGCTCGGCCTGGACTTGAGCGCGGGTAAGCGGAGTGACGTTGTCGGAAGCGAATGAAGGAGCTGAAACAATTGCAGCCAGTGCCAATGCGGCGATCAGTTGGGTTTTCATGATGGTTCTTTCTTTTTAAGTTAATGACAAAGTGCCAAATGCAGCGGTCACACAAGCGCATGAACTGACGGATAGGCATTGCTGCTGCACCGTCCTGGCTGCCGGCGAGGATCTGATTTGGATCTATCACTAGATAGATAATCCGGTAAAATAAAAAGCGTCTTTCTTGTTTGACGCTTTCCAGTCCACTAATCCACTGCTGGCAGTCCGGGCACGTTGTGCGATCCAGTTGTTGCCAAATAAAAACTGAACCTGGATCGCTTGCCACCTGAAACAACGTGTCTGCAACTACTGTGACTCAACTATAGTTATCTACTGCTAGGTAGTCAAATAGAATTTTCTTATAACGCTCATAGGGTAATAAAAACTGACACAGGCCATAAACGGCTTGATTATCTACCTTTCAGTAGATAATATGTAGGCGTAGCGTCTTTTTGATTTTACATTCCACGCCCGTACCGTCAGAATATTGCCGGCCGGGGCATAAAAGACGTAGCATGGCAGCAGAAAGCGTGGCTGCCCGAAATTCGGTCACCAATGCGGGTGTCCTGCATCGCTATCTCTTTATAGGTAAAAAAATCATGAAAGCCGTTTCCCCCGTACGCGAACAATTACTGGAGCACACGCTGGTCCTGCTGGGCACGCGCGGCTACAACGGCTTCAGTTACCGCGACCTGGCCGAGCTGGTCGGCGTCAAGACTTCCAGCATCCATTACTATTTTCCGACCAAGGAAGACCTGGCGCTGGCAGCGGTGCAAGCATACGCGGCAAATATCGGCGAGATCATGCGCGACATGGATGTGAACGGGCCTCTCAAGGAGCAGGTCGAGAAATACCTGGCGCTGTGGCGCAAGAATCTCGGCACCGGCCGCGTTTGCCTGTGCGGCATGCTGGCCGCCGAAGCCACCAGCCTGCCGCAAAACGTGCTGGCTGCCTTGCAAGCCTTCTATAGCATGCATGAAGCCTGGATTACGCAGCGGCTGGAACGCGCGGTGGCCGACAAGGGCGTGCAATTGCCTGCTGCGCCGCCGGTGTATGCCATGACCATCCTCGGCGCCTTGCAAAGCGGGCTGATTTCCGCGCGCTTGTTCGGCAAGCCTTGCCGGCTCGATGCGGCGTCGGCCATGCTGCGCTCCGCGGTGACGCCGGAAGGCAGCAAACAACAGGCGGCGCCCGCCGACGCTGTCTTATCCTGATTCCAGGACGCCGCTCATGCAGATAGCCATGAGCGGCGGCAAGTCTTCAGTTTTCCCTTCGGATTTGCAATTTGGTGTGTCTGCGGTTTGGCGCTGGCACAGGAATGTGCTTGTCGCAAATCCTTCGGCGCCTGGATGGTTATATTCAATAAAAACAAGCAAATGATTCAATATCGCGCCTAATTATCAAAATCCTCGCTAGAACGGACAATGCCTCCATTGGTACACCGTTCAATCAACAGCGAGGATTTTTTCATGGCATCCGCACTTCTTCCCAGCCGTCGCCTGCTGTCGGCCGCGATCGCAGCACCGTTGTTCAGCCTGGCGGTTTGCAGCATGGCCGCCCAGGCCGACGACCGCAACCTGCCTGAACCGCATCATCTTGCCATTGCCGGCAACTCGGCCGACGCGGCGCCGCTGATCCTGGCGGCACGCCGCTACGCCGCTTTCTGGAACACCGGCGACGAGCAATACGCGCGGCAGGCGCTTGCTCCCGATTTCATCGACCGCACTTTGCCCGCCGGACGCCCGCAAGGCGTGGCCGGCCCGCTGCAAGCATCGCAAGGTTTCCGTAGCGCGGTGCCGGACCTGTCCATGGAGATCGACGAAATGGTGGTCGCCGGCGATCGCGTCTCGCTCCATCTCCGCTTCCGCGGCCATTTCAGCGGCCAGTTCGGCAAGCTCAAGGGCAAGGGCCAGGTAATCGATTTCCGGGCCTTCGACTTGTACCGGATAGCCGATGGCCGCATTGCTGACAACTGGCATCTGGAAGACAACCTGAGCCTGATGCAGCAATTCGGCGCAATCCAGCCTTGATCGCGGCATTGATCTTCACTTCTTATAGGAAATTTAATCATGTCTTTAGCAAACACACTGTTCGACCCGGTGCAACTGGGCAGCCTGCAACTGGCCAACTGCATCGTGATGGCGCCCATGACGCGCGCCCGCAGTTCGCAGCCGGGCGATATCCCGAATGCCATGATGGCCTAATATTATGCGCAGCGCGCCAGCGCCGGCCTGATCGTCAGCGACGCGACCCAGACCGCGCAGATCCTGGAGCAAGGTTTGGCGGACCTGGTGCCGTTCGGCCGGTCATTTGTCGGCAATCCTGACCTGCTGCGGCGGCTGGCAGAGAAGCTGCCGCTGGCCGGCCACGATGGCGCCGCCCTGTTCGGCGGCGAGCGTGCCGGATATACCGACTATCCGCCGGCTTCCGCCTGACCAGAGCCAACGGCGAAGCGCTCCTGCAAAAACTCGATCAGCAGCTTGATCCGCGGCGGCTGGAAACTGCTGCGGTGATACAGCACGTTGAGCGGCGCGCTTTCGGTGAAAAATTCATCCAGCACCGTGATCAGCCGGCCAGCCCGCAAATCGGCGCTGATATCGAGCAGTGATTTGTAGGCGTAACCGTGGCCGAGCAAAGCCCATTTGCGGATGATTTCACCATCGTTGCTCTGCTGGTAGTGGCTGACCCGCACCGCTTTCAGCTTGCCGCCGGCACGGTAGCGCCATTCGTTCATCGGCCCTGCGGCGTTGAGCAGCACCAGCGCCGGCAGGCTGGCCAGCTGCTCCGGCGTCTGCGGCAGGCCGACGCGCGCCGCGCATTCCGGCGCTACGCACACCACGCGCCGGTTGGGCAGCAGCGGCCGCGCCACCATGGCGCTGTCGGGCGGCATGCCGTAGCGGATCGCCAGGTCGATATCGTCCTGCACCAGGTTGGCGGTGGAGTCGGTCAGCGACAAGGCGAACTGCACTTGCGGATACTGGCGCTGGAATTCGTCGAGATAGGTGAGCAGGAGATTGCGCCCCAGGTCCGACGGCGCTGAAATCCTGACTGTGCCCTGCACCAGGCTCTTGCCCGCCTGCAGCATCTGCTCGGCCTGGTCCATCAGCTCGAGCGCCTGCTGGCTGTATTCCTTGTAGAGCTGGCCTTCCTCGGTCAGCCGCAGGCGGCGCGTGGTGCGCTCGAACAGCTTGACCCGCAGCGTCGTTTCCAGGCGCTGGATGGCGGCGCTGGAGGCGGCCGGCGACAAGCCGTGCTTGCGCCCTGCGGCGGAAAAACTGCCCAGTGTCGAAGCATCGATAAACAATCGCATCACGCTTAATCGGTCCATGGCGCAGTCCTGGCTGGCTGGTCGTTGTCGGTTATGTAGCGGGAAACGCCGCCGGCCAGGGCATCGAAGGTTATCCGGCAGCGCTCGCTGGAACGCAGGTCTTCATGCATCACAATCCAGGTTTCCAGTTCGTCTTTGAGCGCCGCCGGCAGCACCGGCGACAAATCGGGATTGTGTTTTACCAGCCCCGCCTGACACATGCCGATGCCGTAGCCGGCGCGGATCGCCGCCAGCTGCACCAGCTGGTTGTCGGCACTCAGCGAAAACATGTCGCGCGACAGCGGCAGGCCGCGCTTTTGCATGGCGCGGATGTAATTGGTTTCCTGGTCGAAGCCGATCAGCGTGTGCTGCCTCAGTTCGGCGATGCTGGCCGGCATGCCGTGCAAATCCAGGTAACGGCGATGCGCAAACAGGCCAAGCGGAATGGCGCCGATGCGGCGCGCGATCAGGGCCGCCTGGCTGGGCTGCACCATCCGCACGGCGATATCGGCATCGCGTTGCAGCAGGTCCTGGGTGCGGTTCGAGGCCACCAGTTCAATCTTGATGGCCGGATGCGTTTCGCGCAGCGCGGTCAGGATCGGCGGCAAGACCTCGACGCAAACCACTTCCGACGCCGTGATGCGCACCGTGCCGCCGCTGTTGGCGCTGGCGTCGGTCGAGGCGCGGCGCAGGGCATTGGCTGTGGCGCGCAGGCTTTCGGCGAACGGCCGCAAGGTGAGCGCAGTGTCGGTCGCGGCCAGCCCGGTTTGCGAGCGGGTGAACAGCTTTACCCCCAGCGCCAGCTCCAGCGCTTCGATCTGGCGGCCCATGGTGGGCTGGGTCAGCCCCAGGCTGCGGGCGCCGCCGGATAGCGAACCTTCTTCCAGCACAGCCAGGAACGCGCGGTACAGGTCCCATCCGGGTTCTTGTATGGTCATACAAATATGTATAGTGACTATGTTGAGATAGCCAATTTTAAACCAATAGCTACACTGTTACGCTGGACTCCTACAACATTTTTCAAGGAGTGCACATCATGAAACAGCAGATCGCATTGGTGCTCGGCGCCACCGGCGGCATCGGCAACGCCATGGCAAAAAAATTGATGCAGCGCGGCTGGCAGGTGCGGGCGCTGCATCGGCGCGCAGACCAGATGGCCGCCAGCGAATGCGGCGGCATTGTCTGGCGCCAAGGCGACGCCATGCAGGAGCAGGACGTGATCGCCGCCGCCGAGGGTGCGTCGATCATCGTCCATGCGGTCAATCCGCCGGGTTACCGCAACTGGGCGCAGCTGGTCGTGCCGATGATAGACAACAGCATCGCCGCGGCGCGTGCATCCGGCGCCCGCATCATCCTGCCCGGCACCGTCTACAACTACGGCGCCGACGCTTTTCCAGACTTGCGTGAAAGTTCACCGCAAAACCCGAGCACCCGCAAGGGGGCGATCCGGGTGCAACTGGAGCGCCGGCTGCGCCAGGCCGCACAGGACGGAGTGCGGTCGCTGGTAGTGCGCGCTGGTGATTTTTTCGGGCCGCACATGGCCAATTCCTGGTTTTCGCAAGGCCTGGTCAAGCCGGGACAGCCGGTGGCCGCAGTCAGTTATCCGGGCCAGCGCGGCATCGGCCACCAGTGGGCTTACCTGCCGGATGTGGCCGAGACCATGATGCAATTGATCGAGCACGAACCGGCGCTGGCTGCTTTCGACACCTTCCACATGAACGGCCACTGGGACGCCGACGGCACCGAAATGGTGGCCGCCATCGGGCGCGTCACGGGCCAGCCGGGCCTGAAGGCAAAAAGCTTTCCCTGGTGGCTGTTGCCGCTGGCGGCGCCGTTCGTTCCGGTTTTCCGCGAGCTGCGCGAGATGAGCTACCTGTGGCGCCAGCCTTTGCGCCTGGACAACCGGCGCCTGCTGCAACTGCTCGGCAGCGAGCCGCACACCCGGCTGGACGAGGCGCTGAAGGCGACGCTGGGAGGCATGGGCTGCCTGAAACAGTGATCTGCGGGCAACAATATATTTTGCTGTGATCCATTCCCAGCAAATCGTGTCGGGGGATAATGCGTACTGCAATCGATTCATAAACGGCTGCTATTGCAATATGCAGCCACCATTATTGGAAGTAACGCATTTTGAACACGACAAGAACCAAACGCTGGACCGGCAAGATGGACTCCCTGACAACGGCATACCTGAAAGATGTCATGGGCAAGATGGAGGTATACGGCGACCGCGTGCAATTCGGACTGGCCAGCCCGGGGCCGCGCCCGTATTACCAGCTCACCAACAGCGCCGAAAAGAAAATGGCCTTCGACAGCAACAATCACTTGCTGCACCCGAAGGAAGATGAATTCACCGGCGCCAACGCCACGCCGGTATTCACGCTGGAACAAATCAAGGCTGCCATCGCCGCCGGCGGTTTCCGCTCAAGCAGCAGCACCCGTACCGCCAGCAGTTCCGCTGGCGGCCGCGTCGTCAGCCGCAGCGGCAGCCCGCGCGGCGGCGCCGTCGCGATGAAAGCCAAGGACCTGATCGATGCTGCCCGCTACGAGTATTTCCGCAGCAACCGTCAGGCACTGCCGGACGGAATCGGCGAACATACCGCTGAAATCACCGAGTTGATGCTTAAAGGCAGTTCCGCCGAAGATGCATTCGGCGAGATAGTCAAACGGCATTTCTGATTGCCGTGCTGCGGCCGGGCTACCTCGCTACCGGACCGCAGCATTCATCGGATCGAGATATTGGAGGAATGCAGGCATGATTCGTGTAGCCGCTTTTGCTATTGCCGCCATCGCGGCCTTGCCTGCCTGGGCTAATTGCGCTGTCGCCGACGCCCTGATCGACCGCTACGGCATTTCCTTCTCGGGTTTCACCCAAGCGCTGCCGCGTGTGTCTGCGCCGGCCGAAGCACAGGACACATCCCTGCTCGCCATCGTGCTGCCAAACCAGAACGGCCGCGTCGCCGATGGTTATAACCACGAGGCCTGGATCAACAAGGAGCAGAAGCGCGCCTGGATCTTGCGCACCGGCGGGTTTGCCGGCGTCTATGAATGGTATGGCCCGGCTGTCTTGCCGAACGCGGATTTTTCAGGCTGCGTTACCGAGCCGCGCCGCCTGCCGCCGCCAGCCAGCACAGGCCGGCAAGGGTGACGCAGAACCTGCTGCCTTAGCGGCTTGCGCCGGCTACTTCATAATTGGCCAGGAACATATCTACCGCCGAATCCACCACCTGCTGTTGCAGCGCCGCCGCCAGCGGCGGCTGGCCCAGCGTGACCTGCGGCCAGAATGCGAAAGTTTTCAGCAAACCTTGCAGCTGGTGCGCCGCAAACGCCGGATCGCCCGGCTTCAGCCTGCCGTCGGCCTGCGCCGCGCCGATCCAGGTGTTGACGCCTTCCTCGCGCTCGCCCAGCCGGGCGACCATGTCCTGGGTCCGCTCCGGCGAATGGATGGTGGCGGCAATCGCCACCCGCGCCAGGTCGAGGAAATTGCTGTCGCTGAGCATGCGCATCTTCGACTGCATCAGCTCGAGCAGCTGCGGGCGCAGCGGCTTATCATGGCGATAGCTGAGGGCATGCTGTTCGGCGCTGCTTTCCCACAACTGCATCAGGATTTCGGCGAACAGCTCCTCTTTACCCGGAAAATGGTTGTACACCGTGCGCTTGGATACCTGCGCCCGCGCGGCGATCTTGTCCATGCTGGTGGTTTCAAAGCCGTTGGCGCGGAATTCGGCAATCGCTGCTTCGAGGATGGCCCCGCGCTTGCGGTCTGTGAGACGTTGGACTGTGGTCATGGTCTGCTTCTGAATGACGGATGGCTGAATTTTACACCAGGTAGTTTACTTTTCTTGAATAAGAAACTACACTGTGCAGTGTACTAAATATACGATAACAATGCAATGCCATCAACTCGCCGGATTGCGGCGGCAGCATAACAAGATCGGAACCTGCAATGAAAGTAATCTTATTTGGCGCCAGCGGCATGGTTGGGCAAGGCGTACTGCGCGAGTGCCTGCTCGATGACGGCATCGAATCCGTGCTGGCCGTCGGCCGTAGCGCCGGCGCCGGTCCATCCGGCAAATTGCAGGAGCTGGTCATCCCCGACCTGGCCCATATCGCCGACCATGCGGCGGCATTGCAAGGTTACGATGCCTGCTTCTTCTGCCTCGGCGTATCGTCGGCCGGCATGTCCGAAGCGCGCTACACCGAACTGACTTACGACCTGACGCTGGCCATCGCAAAGACGCTGGCGGCGCGCAATCCAGGCATGACCCTGACTTACGTCTCCGGCGCCGGCACCGATTCCAGCGAGCACGGCAGCAGCATGTGGGCAAGGGTCAAGGGCCGCACCGAAAACGCCCTGCTGCGTTTGCCACTCAAAGCCGCATTCATGTTCCGCCCCGGCGTGATCCAGCCGCTGCATGGCGTGCGCTCCAAAACCAGGTCCTACCAGCTGTTCTATACGCTGGCGGCGCCGCTGCTGCCGCTGGCCAGGCCGCTGTTCCCGAAGCACATCACCACCACCGAACAGATGGGGCGGGCGATGATCAAACTGGCGCGGCAAGGCGGTCCTAAGCAAGTGCTCGAGGCCGCGGACATCAACGCCATGTAGGTTGGGCACTTGTGCCCACGCGTGACCGCGATAAGCGGAGTACGGGCCGTGCACCCACCTGCTTTTCCGCATCAAAGTCCGCTTTTTTTATCGCAAAAGCGGATTTTTGTGCTACAGATACAACTGCCTGCAAACGAAATTTTAAAAGCAATTTGTCTCAATCCCGCGTTTGCGGTAGTCTACATCGCCGATTCCAAGCAAATACGGTGCTAGAATTTGCAACTCACCACTTTTTTTGAGGATTTAACGAAATGAACAAAACCGAATTGATCGACGCCATTGCCACCGATTGCGAAATCTCGAAGGCCGCTGCACAGCGCGCTTTGGAATCCGTAGTAGACAACGTGATCAAGGCCGTGACTAAAGGTAGTACAGTTCAGTTGATTGGATTTGGTTCGTTCTCTTCCGGCAAACGCGCTGCACGCACCGGTCGTAACCCACGCACCGGCGAAGCAATCAAGATTGCCGCAGCCAAGACCGTCAAGTTCACAGCTGGTAAAGCATTCAAAGATGCAGTGAACAAGAAGAAGAAATGATGTAATAAAAAAGCCCTTGGAGAAATTCAGGGGCTTTTTTTTCGCCTGCCCGCTTTTTTACGGCGATCGCTTCACATGATTCAAGAAACGCATTCCTTCCATGCGATCAAAGCGAACCGCTAGCGCGCCACAAAGCCGCGGTCGCTTCATCACCTTCGTCAATCATATTGGCGGCCTCCCGCAGCAGAAATTTCATTGACACCATTCCGTCACTCGCGATATGGTCGGCAACGCATAAATTCTTTTCTCCCAGCAATAAAAGGATTCCATGAACGACACCCCGCCTACTTTTTCTCGCCGTGAACTGCTGCTGAGCGCACTGTCCGCCGCCGCCGTTGCTGCACTCCCTCTCCCTCGTATTGCCGGCGCACAGGCCAAGGAAGCACTGCCGGCCGATGCACAATTTTCTACCCTGCTAGCTGATTTTGCGGAAGAAATCCTGCGCCTGTCGCCAACTTCGGCGACTGCGCTGGGACTCGATTCCGGCTCTCGCTCCGGACTCAAATCGCGTCTGCAGGATGCTTCTCCCGCCGGTGACGCCGCCTGGGCCAGCCAGGTGAAATCGATGCTGGCGCGCCTGGCTCCGCTGGAACGAAACAAGCTCAGCCCGGATGCGCAAGTCCGCTACGACAGCGTGCAATATGCGGCAAGCTCAGGAGTGGACGGCCTGCGCTTTTCCTACGGCGGCGCGGCCAGCGGTTTTTATGGCGGCACGTCACCGTTCCCGGTTACCCAGCAGGACGGGGCGCTGACCGCAGTGCCCGAATTTCTCGATTCGCAGCACAAGATCGCCAACGCAGCCGACGCCGAAGCCTATCTGGAGCGCGTGACAGCAATGGCGCGCCTGCTCGACCAGGAAACTGCGCGCATCGCCGAACAGGCGGCCAAGGGCATCATGCCGCCCGATTTCATCGCGCATACCGCGCTGGGCCAGCTGCGCAACTATCGCAAGACGCCGGCGGCGGCGCAGAAGCTGGTAACCTCGATCACTGGACGCACCAGGAAACTCGGCATCGAGGGCGACTGGGAAGCGCGCGCGACCAAGCTGGTGAATACGCTGGTGTATCCGGCCCTGGAACGGCAGATCGACACTTTCGCCAAAACCACTGCCAAGGCGACTGATGTCGCTGGCGTGCAGCGCCTGCCCGATGGTGCGGCGTATTACGAATGGGCGCTCAAGCTGGGCACCACCACTACCCATGGCGCCAGCGAAATCCATACGATCGGGCTGGAGCAGAACAAGATGCTGCAGGCACGCATCGACGCCATTCTCAAGGTGCAGGGAATCACGCAAGGCACGGTCGGCGAACGCATATTGGCGCTGTCGAAAGACCCTTCGCGTTTCTACGCCGACGATGACCAGGGACGCGCTCAGCTGATCGCCTATTGCAACGAGCGCGTGGCTGCGATACGGACGCTGATGCCTAAAATTTCCCACCTGGGTTTGCAGGCGCCGCTGGTGATCAAGCGCGTGCCGCCTGATATCGAAGCCGGCGCGGCGCTGGGCTATATGAACTTCGCGGCGCTGGATGGATCGCGGCCGGCGATCTATTACATCAATCTGAAATCGACCAAGCTCTGGCCGAAATCCGAGATTGCCACGCTGACCGCGCACGAGGGCATCCCCGGCCACACCTGGCAGGGCGCCTACCTGGCCGAGCACCATGCGCAGATCCCGCTGATTACTTCACTGATGGGCTTCAATGCCTTTGTCGAAGGCTGGGCGCTGTATGCCGAGCAGCTGGTCGACGAATTCGGCCTGTACGCAACAGATCCGTTCAGTCAGGTCGGCTACCTGCAGGCGCAGCAGTTCCGCGCCTGCCGACTGGTGGTTGATACCGGCCTGCATTCGATGCAATGGACGCGGCAGCAGGCGATCCAGTTCCTGGTTGAAAACACCGGGCGCGGCCAGGCCGCCATGACCAGCGAGATCGACCGCTATTGCGTAATGCCGGGGCAAGCTTGCGGCTACAAGATGGGACACAACGAAATCCTGCGCCAGCGCGAACGCGCAAAAACCGCGCTGGGCGGCAAGTTCGACCTGGCCGCTTTCAATGACGCGCTGGTGAAATGCGGCGGCGTGCCGCTGACGGTGCTGCCGACCGTGATTGACCGCTACATCGCCGCTACACGCACGGCATAAAGGACGTTCAGCCGGGATAAACGGCTTCAACGTTGTTGCCGTCCGGGTCGATCAGGAATGCGCCGTAGTAAGTCGGGCTGTATTCGGTGCGCAGCCCCGGTTTGCCGTTGTTCCGGCCGCCAGCCGCCAGGCCGGCCGCATGAAAGCCTTTGACCTGCTTGTGATCGGCCGCGCGGAAAGCGACATGGGTGGTCCCGGCCGGCGCATCGGTGGCGGCATATAACCAGAGCGCCGGCTGCTCCGGCGGGCCGAAACCGGCATAACCGTCGCCCTGCGCTGCCAGGACATATCCCAGGTGTTCCAGCGCTGCCTGGTAAAACCGCACGCTGGCGTCCAGGTTCTTCACTTTCAATCCGATATGGTCGAACATGATGGTCTCCTTGTCATCGCATCCACATGGATGGATCAGGTAGTCATCATTTCAGATCGAATCCAGTTTTTCTTGGAAAATCTTGCGCTCGCCGCGAGCCACGCGCTGGAAATGCTTGGGCGAGACGCCGGCGGCACGGTGGAAGGTGCGTACGAAATTGGATAAATCGTTGAAACCGACATCGTAGGCGGTATCCGTGACCGAGCGGCCGTCAGCCAGCAGGCTTGCCGCATGGCGCAACCTCGAGCGCAGCAGGTACTGGTGCGGCGTGACGCCGAGCGTGCGGCTGAACAGCCGCAGGAAATGAAAAGGACTCATGCCTGCCTCGCCGGCGGTCCGTTCGAGGTCGATCTCTTCATGCGCATGCGCGGTAATCCACATCGCGGCGTTGACCGCACGGCGCCGGTCTTGGGCCGTCGCCGCCAGCGGCGCGGATTGTTTGCCGGAGCTGAGCGCGACGAAGCGCGCGGCAAGCAGCAGCCCGATTTCCTCCAGGCCGACGTCGCTGCGCCCCTCGGCGGCGGCCTGTCCCAGTTCGCCCAGCATGATGATGCCGTTCAGCGGCGGCAAGGCGCCGCTGCGCCAAAGCGATTCTTTAGCGCCTATCGATTCGATGCATTCTTCGGAAAACTGGAAAGACAGGCATTCGTCGCCGCACACATGGTGGTCATGGGTGCAGCAGTATTCATCGCCGGGATGGCCGATCATCACCGAACCCGGCACCAGTTCGTGCTGTACGCCGCGGTAGCGCAAGCCGAAGCTGCCGCGCCGCACGTAGGATACCGAATGCCTGTGATGCAATTCGGTAACCGACAAGTCGCCCGGGCTGGCGCTGCAACGGTAATCAATCACCGTCGCCGACGCGCTTTGCGAAAGAATCAGGGTATTCATTCGGTTAAGTCTACGCCAAATCAAAAAAGCGCGAATGGCTTGCCCCGACATCGCACAACACCATCGTCAGGCAGCAAATCCGCCGTCGATAGACAGGCTGGCGCCGGTAATATAGGCCGCTTCCGGGCCTGCCAGGTAAGCGACAAAGCTGGCGATTTCCTCATCCTTGCCATAACGGCCGACCGGTATCATCGCTTTCAGGGTGGAGGCGAATTCGCTGCCGGCCGGATTCATCTCTGTGTCGACCGGGCCCGGCTGCACATTGTTGATGGTGATGCCGCGCGGACCGAGGTCGCGCGCCAGGCCGCGGGTCAGGCCAACCAGCGCCGATTTGCTCATCGCATAGGGGCCGCCGCCGGCAAACGGCATGCGGTCGGCGTTGGTGCTGCCGATGTTGATGATCCTGCCGCCTTCGCTCATATGCCGTGCCGCTTCCTGCGTCGCCACGAACACGCTGCGCACGTTGATCGCCAGCGTGCGATCGAAATCTTCCAGGCTGAATTCAGCCAGCGGCGCAATCGCCAGCACGCCTGCATTGTTAACCAGGATATCGAGTCGTCCGAATGCGGTGACGGCTTGTCCGATTGCCGCTTTGATGGCGTCTGCATCGGCGCTGTCGGCCCGGATCGCCAGCGCGCGTCCGCCGGCTGCTTCGATGTCCTTGACGACTTGCGCGGCGCGGTCGGCCGAGCTGATATAGGTCAGGGCGACGGCGGCGCCGTTGCGGGCCAGCCGCTTGGCGATGGCGGCGCCGATGCCGCGCGAACCGCCTTGGATGAAGGCGACTTTGTTGGCAAGCACTGCTGTTTCTTGGTTGATGGTCATGATATTTCTCCTTGTTGGTTGGGGCGCCTGCCACAGTGGCAGTGGCGAGCGCCGGGTTGACAAGTGAAGTATCTGCCTATCATTATGTCGTTACTAGTCACTAATTATCATATTCACTTGATACCAAAGGTTTAAAGTAGAGCGATGGAAACCATGATTGGCATGCAATGTTTCGTCCGCAGCGCCGAGGCCGGCAGCTTTTCAGAGGCGGCGCGGCGGCTTGGCATGACCTCGGCGGCGGTCGGCAAGAACGTGGCGCGGCTCGAGACCGGATTAGGTGTGCGCCTGTTCCATCGCAGCACACGCAGCCTGACCCTGACCGAGGCCGGCGAAAGTTTTTTGCATGAGATCAGGGATGGACTGACATCGATCCAGTCAGCTGTCGACAACCTGGCCAGCGCCGGCGGCCAGCCGGCGGGCGTGCTCAAGGTCAGCATGGGCACAGGTTTCGGCCGCGCCTACATGGTGCCGCTGCTGGCGCCGTTCCTGGCGAAATATCCGGCGATCTCGCCCGACTGGCATTTCGATAATCGCCAGGTCGACCTGATCGCGCAAGGTTTCGATGCCGCCATCGGTGGCGGTTTCGAACTGCCGCCCGGCGTCGTGGCGCGCGAACTCGGGCCGGCGCACCGGGTGCTGGTAGCCGCGCCAGCTTATTTCAATGAACGGCCGGCGCCGGTCTCGCCGGCAGACCTGCACGCATTCGACGGCATTTTCATCCGTTCGCCGCAGACCGGGCGAGTGCGGCCTTGGCCCCTGCGCAACGGCAGCAACCAGCAGGCGCCGGTGACTCTGCGCATGCGCATGACCATGAGCGATCCCGAAGCCGCTTGCGAAAGCGCCCAAATGGGCCTCGGCATTGCCCTGGTCAGCATGCCGAACGCCTTGCCATTCCTGCTGAGCGGAGATCTGATGCGCGTGCTGCCAGACTGGTACGTCGATGGCGGCACCTTGTCACTCTACTTTGCCGCCCAAAAACTGCTGCCGGCCAAGACCCGGGTGTTTGTCGATTATGTGGTGGAGCATTTCCGGACGCAGGAACTGGCCAGGCATTTTTCGGCGTTTTGAAAACGATTGGTTTGACGAAGGAAAAAGAAAGATGAATAAACTGATATTGCTTGCATCAGCAATGGTTTTTCATACATTCAACGCTTATGCCGCAGGTGATGCAGTGGCCGGCAAGTCGGCATTTGCGCGGTGCGCGAGCTGCCATCAGGTCGGAACTTCCGCCCGCGGCGGGTTCGGACCGCAACTGAATGGCATTTTCGGCAGAACGGCTGGGACAAGCAAGGACTATAAATATTCGGCAGCGATGAAAAGTTCAGGGATCGTATGGTCGGAGCAAACATTGCGGGCATTTCTGAAGGCTCCCGACGATGTCATCCCGGGAAATAAAATGCGTTTCTTTGGCATCGGAAGCGACAAGCAAATCGATAACCTGCTGGCGTATCTGCATGCGTTCGAATGAGACGGCGGAGTTCCGCCGGAGTCTTAGCGATCAGGATTGTCCGACAGCTCTTTCAATACATTCTCCGCATTTGCAATGCGCGCTCCACGCGCCGCCATATCCGTAATGAATTCCCGATACTGTTCCTCGAACCCACTCACCGGACTCATGCAGTCGGTAACCAGCACCAGTTTTCCGATATGCCGTGGGCCGAAATAATCGGCGATATGTTCTGTAGTCGCTTTCACGCAATGGCTGCCTGCTTCGCCTGTGATGTAGATGCAATCGGCCTCGGCCAGGCTGTCCAGGAAAGCCTGGTTCGATTGCGTCAGCACGTCGTCCGGGTCGGGCACTTCGGCCTGCACCGCGGAATAGTGTTCGGTCCACGGATTGCTGCCCTTGCTGATCTTGCCGACGCTGCGCAGGGTGTGTTCTTCCCAGCGGTTATAGGCGGAGCGCACATCGGCGTGGACGTTATGTCCCCAGGAACCGATCTCGCAATGGACCGGCCACACCATCAGCTGGTAACGCCCGGCTGCTTCCAGCTGGTCCAGGTAATGCAGTACCCGCGGCAGCGCAGCCGGCAGGCGCGGCAGGTAGCTGCCGGCGCGCACCTCGTCTGCCGAGATCTGGGTAAACGGCGCGACTTCGCCGCCGCCGGCGCTGGTCCAGAATCCGGGATGGGCAATATCGAGCCGGTGATGCGAGTCGAGCGTGATGCTGATGGCGCTGATGCCGGCGCCGCCGCGGTTGATCAGGTCCGCCACGCGCAGCATGTCGGCGTGGGCCCCAGGCACCGGCAGCGCTGGCCCCATTCTGCCGCCGCCGGCCGGATTATCGGGAAGATAGCCGGCAGGCAGGTCGCAAAAATCGTTCTGTGGATCGATGATCAATAGGTGCAGGTTGCGGCGCATCTGTTTCTCCGGTGCCGTCTGTACGGCCTATCTGTTTGCTTACAGCGCTGCCAGCATGGTTTTCAGCGCATCTTGCGCCGCCGGATCGCTCAGGCCCAGGCTGCCCTTGGTTTCCAGCAGGCGGTCGCGGCAGGCGGCCGGCCAGCCGAAGGCGTCGTCGTCCAGCGCCAGCCAGCTGGTCGGTTTGCGGCGTTCAACGTCGCGCCAGACCTGCATGCCGCGCGGCATGGTGTCGAATTCCGCCGGCGTCAGCTTGGGATGGTGGAAGGTGGAGCCGATCACGCGCTCGCGCAGGCTCTCCGAGAGTTCCTGCCTGGTGGCGTCGAAGCCGAGTGCCCTGACCCAGCTGGTGGAGAGCACGATCTTGACGTCAGGATAAGGCGCCAGCAATTCTTCCAGGATCGGCATCCATTCGAAGAATGAACGGTCCGGGGTGGCGATGTAGAGGCCGCGCTGGCGGTTGCGGATTACCTTGGCGTCATGCAGGACGCCGTTGTAGTCCAGGTAGAGAATTTTCATAAAACGTCAGTCATCAAAGTAGATCGGATTGGCGGCAGGCCGGTCATTGCCGAATCACGCCAAGCATGGGAATGGCGCTATTAGACCATCAAGTTTACTCCAAGGGAATCGCGGCGGCGTCCGGATCACGCTGCGGACGGCAAAACGGCGCTCCGCCAGCAGGCTTAAAGCGCTGCGGATATACTCGAAAACCGCAAGCTGAACAAGGAAGCCGCTGTGATCCCAATTTCAATTCTGGACCTGGTCCGTATCCGCCAAGGCAGCGATGCGCGCAACGCGCTCGACCATGCGCGCGATCTGGCGTTGCACGCCGAGGGCTGGAACTATCGCCGTTTCTGGATGGCGGAACACCATAATATGCGCGGCATCGCCAGCGCCGCTACGTCGGTGGCGATCGCCCATGTGGCGGCCGGCACCAGCACCATCCGGGTAGGCGCCGGCGGCGTCATGCTGCCGAACCATGCGCCGCTGGTGATCGCCGAGCAGTTCGGCACGCTCGCCGCACTATTCCCGGGTCGCATCGACCTCGGCCTGGGGCGTGCGCCCGGCACCGACCAGATCACTACCCGTGCGCTGCGGCGCGATCCGGCCAGCGCCGAATCGTTTCCGCAAGACGTGCTGGAACTGCAGGCTTTCCTGGCGCCGGCCGAGCCGGACCAGCGCATCGTCGCCGTGCCCGGCCACGGCAGCGAGGTACCGTTGTGGATACTTGGGTCGAGCACCTTCGGTTCCCGGCTGGCGGCCGAATTCGGACTGCCCTATGCCTTTGCTTCGCATTTCGCGCCCGATTCGCTGGAAATGGCGCTGCAGCTGTACCGCGCCCAGTTCAAGCCGTCCGCACAGCAGGCCAAGCCGCATGCGATGGTGGGTATCAACATCATCGCCGCCGATACCGACGCCGAAGCGCGCCGCCTGGCGACTACCCAGCAGATGTCCTTCACCGACATGCACCGCGGCGTGCGCGGCCTGAGCAAGCCGCCTATCGACGATATCGAAACCTACTGGTCGCCGCTGGAAAAGGCGCAGGCTTCGCACATGCTGGCGTGTTCCATCATCGGCTCGCCGGAAACCGTGCGCGAGGGGCTGGAAAGATTCCTGCTGCGCACCGGCGCCGACGAATTGATGATTGTCTCGGATGTATTCGAGCACAAGGCGCGGTTGCATTCCTACGAGATCATCGCCGACGTTGCGCGCAGCGTAGAACCTATTCCGCTGTCTATCTGATGTTTATCTGATTTTGCCCTGACGTGCAGTTTCCCAGCCAGCCATCTCCCTGCCAGCTCCTGGAAAGCACCGCTTTCCTCGGGCGCGAGGTCTGGGTAAAACGCGACGACCTGCTGCACCCGGAGGTCTCCGGCAACAAATTCCGCAAGCTCAAATACCAGCTATCGGCATTGCAGGGGAAACAAGCGACGCTGGTAACCATGGGCGGCCCCTGGTCCAATCATTTGCATGCGCTGGCCCACGCCGCAGCCTTGGGCGGCTGGCCGACGATCGGCCTGGTGCGCAGTGCGGCGGGACTGGACAGCGCCACGCTGGACGATTGCCGGCGCCTTGGCATGCGTATCCAGTTTGTATCGCGCGATGACTACCGACAGTTGCGCGAGGATCCGCAAGCCTGGCGCCGGCACATCGCCGCTGTCGACGATAGCTTCCTCTGGCTGCCGGAAGGCGGCAGCGCGCCGGCAGCCTTGCGCGGCGTCGCCGAACTGGTGGACGAGTTGACCACTGAGTTGCTGCCGGATGTGATCATGGTCGCCTGCGGCAGCGGCGCCACGCTGGCCGGCGTCCTGGCCGGTTTGCAGGGCCGGGGCCGGGCGATCGGCATCGCGGTCCTCAAGAATGGCGCTTATCTGCACCAGGAGATCGCCCGTCTGCTGCAGGAGGCGGGTTATCCCGCCTACCGGAATTATGAATTGATCACGGATGCCCATCATGGCGGTTATGGCAAGGCGCCGCCTGAGTTGCGCCAGTTCTGCCGCGAGTTTTCACAGGAATTCGACCTGCCGATAGAGCCGGTTTATACGGGCAAGCTGTTCCATGCCCTCAGGCGCTTGCAGCAGGCCCGGGTTTTCCGCCCCGATGAGCGAGTGCTCGCTGTGCATACCGGCGGCATGCAAGGAGCGCGCGGGTTTGTCGACGGGCTTGAGCTTGCCGGCCTCAATAAATAGTATCCCTGCGCACCTGCTCGCGCGGCTGCACGGAGTCGATGTAACCGATATCGCGTAAAAGGTGGTCGCTCAAGTCGCGCACATTCAACACATATTTTTGCGGCGTCTCTGCCGGCGACGCTTTTGCCGGCTGTGGCGGGATCAGGCGCTGCTGCCACCAGCCGCCAGCACTCTTGACGACCTGGAACAGGTTACCCAGCAAACCATGTGGGCGTGGCAATATTGTAGCGATTTGGTCCGGTGTCGATACACAGTTCATGGCAAACTCACAAGTTGGTTGTAGGGAATATTCGCAGCGCTTTCAATACTGGTCAGAATATCCAACCACAACCACTTAGGGAAACGACTTGTTCTAACCATCTTGGTCAGCTATGCTTACCATCATGAGCCGACTCCCTTTACATACCCTCCCGGTCTTCCGCACTGCCGCGCGCTTGCAGAATCTGCGTGCTACCGCAGCCGAAATGCACCTGACCCACAGCGCCGTCAGCCAGCAGATCGGCGTGCTTGAGCAGCAGCTTGGTTTCGCCCTGTTCGAGCGGCGCGGCCGTCGCATCGTGCTGAATCCGGCGGGCCAGGCGCTGCTGTGCAGCGTCGAATCGGCGCTGGCCCAGCTCGACGTCGGCGTCCTGGCCGCGGCCGCCACGGCCACCGGCGTCGCGCAGCGGCTGCGGCTGACGGTGATGCCGTCTTTCCTGCAGCGCTGGCTGCTGCCGCGCATGCAGAGCTGGCGCCAGCGTCATCCCGATATCGCACTGGAGCTGCACTCCTCGCAACAGGTGATGGATCTGCAGCGCGACGGTTTCCACGCGGCGCTGCGCCAGGGGCGCGGCGGCTGGCCGGGATTGAGCGATGAACGCCTGTTCGACAGTCCGCTGGTGGTGGTGGCCTCGCCGGCAACCGCGCGCCGGCTGCAGGGAGGCGGCGCTGCCGCCCTGGTGCATGAGCCCTTGCTGGGCGACGCCGACTGGTGGGATATCTGGTTCAGCGAAGCCGGACTCACGGTGAGGACCAATCCGGTCGCCAGTTTCAACGACGCCGGCCTGATGCTGCAGGCCGCCGAACAAGGCCTGGGGATTGCGCTGGGGCGCGAATTCATGGTGGCCGACGCCTTGCGCGCCGGCCTGCTGGTGCAGCTGTCGGAACAAAGGCTGGCGCCGGACCCCGACTACGCTTCTTATTTCCTGGTCTACCCACCGGCGTTATGCGACTGGGCGCCGCTGCAGGCTTTGCGCAGCTGGCTGCACGATGAGGTAAGCGCTTTGCAGGCGCCGGCCGCGGCGGTGGCGGAAGAATCGGCGGCGCGCAAGCCACGCCGCAAGAAAGCGCCGTAGCAGCAATAGCGCCGGATTCCTCCACCCATCCATCCTATGAAACAGCCCGACCATAAGCAACGCCTCGCCTGTCCCAGATGCCTGCGCCCGCAGAGCGCTTGCATCTGCAGCTGGATCAGGCCGACGGAGCCGGCGGTCGACGTGCTGATCTTGCAGCATCCACTGGAAGTCCGCCAGGCTAAAGGCAGCGCCCGGCTTTTGCAGCTGAGCCTGGCGCGCAGCGAGCTGGTTGTCGGTGAAACCTTTGATGAGCAATATTTAAAAGCGCTGCTCCATGCGCCGGCCAGGCATGCCGTCCTGCTGTATCCCGACAGCCCGGAAGATAAAAGCCTGGAGCTGGCCGCGCCGCCGTCGCTGGAGCAGGCGCTGTTGCTAGACCCTGCACAGTTGCGGCTGGTGGTGCTGGATGGAACCTGGCGCAAGAGCCGCAAGATGCTTTACCTGAATCCCTTGCTGCAGCAGCTGCCGCGGCTGTCGCTGCACAATCCGCCGGCATCGCGCTACCTGATCCGCAAGGCCCATGGCCCGGGGCAGCTCTCCACGCTGGAGGCGACTTGCCATGCCTTGATGCAGTTGGAGCATAATGAGGGCGGATACCTGCCGTTGCTGACGGCGTTCGACGGCTTCGTGGCGCAGCAGCTGGCCTATGGGCGAGGTTAGGAAACGTGGTTTTCCGGCCACGCGCAGCATCGACTTCCTGCGCTCGCTCGTGTATCCTCCGCAGACTCTTCCAAAGTGTTTGTGTCTTTTCAGCAACAAACACTTGCCCCGCAAGTATTCCATCAGCAACAAGACGACGGTCGCCAGCGGCCGGCTACGCCAACGTGTGAGGACGCATGAAGGATTATTACGCCGTTCTCGGCATAGACAGCGATGCAACGGCCGGCGCCCTGAAAAACGCCTATCGCAAGAAAGCCTCGGAATTTCATCCCGACCGCAATAGCGCGCCCGACGCGCCCGCGCGGTTCCGGGATATCCAGGAGGCCTACGACTTGTTGGCGGATGCGGTGAAACGCCAGGAGTACGACGAAAACCGGCGCCGCAGCCTGCTGGAAAACCCGCTTGAGACCGCCCAGCAAATCTGGACTACCTATATGAACAAGGTTCTGCAATGATGCTTTCTGCTTTTTTCGAAGATTTGACCAAGGCTTACCAGGCTGAGCTGGAGGATTTGCAAAGCGATTCCGAAGGCAACGATATCCTGGCCTCGCGCCTGAAAAGCAAGCGCGCACAGTTTGCCTTGATGATGCCGATGATAGAAACCGATCCGGAAATGGTGGCGGTGGCTTTTCACGGCGGCGTCGACTTTACCAATCCGCAGGCGCTGACCATGCTGCTGGGCGAAGAACCGGACGACTTTCCGGCTTGGGCCGATGTCGCCGACACCGTGCAATTCGAATCGTGGGCGCAAAAGCTGGCCGAGATTGCCTTGCAAGAGCCGGGCGGCGAGCGTTTCCTGATCACCACGGTTTGCCTCGAGTACCTGCACGAGAAAAGCAACGGCAGCTACCAGGGCACATATAGCCAGGCCGATTCGGACGATGCAGTCGATGGGGTCGAGAGCGACGACGAAGAAGACGGCCGCGACCTCGAAATCGAAGGCGCCGACTGGCTGGAGCAGCAGGGCTTCGAACGGTTGGGCTAAACAGTTTTAGATATTTTTGACATAGTGACATCATGACAAACGCGCTAGTAGTAAAAGCAGCAAACCTGATCCGCAGCGGCGATATCGCCGGCGCCGAATTCGCCCTGGTCAGCCTGGCTGAGACCGAGGGCGATTATGCGCTGGTGGCGGCGCTCGATACGCTGCCGCCGAAGGACCTGCTGGCGGTCATCCGCGAATACGACACGTCGAAAGAATCGGTGGTCAACCTGCTGGTGACGCCGGAACAGTTTGCACGCGCAGTGGTCATGGAACGGCTGTATGGCGACCATAGCCATGTACGCCTGCGCGGCATGGTGAATGCGGTGCTGTTCCGCGACGACAGCCAGGCCGGTGAATTCCTCGAAGCGATCGGCGATGTCGACGGCGGCTGCGAAGCGCTGATCGATTACCTGTCGGACCGCGATGAAGAGGTAGTGCATTTCGTCACCTATGACACGTTCAACGTCAACCGCACCGAAGAGGGCGACGAAGTCGACAAGTCGGAAGTCAGCGACCGCGACTGGAAAGAGCTGACCTGGCTGCTCAAGCACGAGCATCCCGATATGTTCGAGCAGATCTGGCCGGTCCTGAAAAAACGCATGAAAGAACGCCTGCGGCGCGAAGCGGAACTGGAATTGCAGGAGCAGGAAAAACTCGAATCGCAGGAGCGCCCGGCGGCGGCGCAGCCCGCCGCTGTTGTCGATCCAGGCGAAGAGTCCGCGCTCTAAGCTTTCGCTGTTTTACCGTTGCAGAAACCCACGTATCCCATGTCCGACAAACACCGGAATATCGACCTCGTCGACAAGCGTCCTTTCTTTGAAAAGGCGCTTGCTTTCGGCCTCAAGAGCCGCATCCTGGACCAGGAAAAATGCCGCGCGATGATCGCCGACGCCGCCAAGGGCACGGTGCAGGTCGCCGCCTTCTTCGGCACCAGCCACCTGCACACCGATCTTGAGAATGCGCGCCAGCGCATCGTCAACCTGATCAGTCTCTACCTGGAACATACTTTCAGCGGCGACCTGCAAAAAGCGGCGGAATCCCTGCGCGACAATACTTTCCTGTCGCATTCGCGCGGCGGCAACGAGATGCTCAAGGCCTTGCATGGCTTGCCTGACTCTACCGTGTTCGGTGATACCAAGGGCCAGGGACTCAAGGAATTCCAGGACGAGCGCACGCTGGCCAAGCCGTTTTCGCTCAACGCCTATCGTAAAGAACGCAAGGCGCGCGAAGAATGCGCGGCAGTGATTGCCGCGGCGCTGTGGTTTGCCGAGGACCTGAGCCTGGAGCGTTCAGAGCTTGAATTTGCCGGCGCCGAAACGGTGATTCGCACGGCGTTGCTGGTGCGTCTTGGCGGCGGCGAGGAATTCCCCGACCGGCTGGGTTTTGCCAGGCTGATCGCCGCGGTGCGCAGCAGCGGCGGGAAATTGAAGATTTCAAAAAAGCTGCTGGACGAGGTGCCGCTGGAACATCGCGATGTTGCGGACAAGGTCCGGCGCGATATCGAGAAGCAGGATGCGCTGGCTGATGCCGGCGTGGCGCTCGATTCCCTGCTCAATCTTGTCGAGTTGCGTTATTTCGTGCGCGAGGGCGGGCTGGAGGATGTGGACGGGTTTGATGCCCTGGTGTCGAAAGAGTGGCACAAGGTGACCAAGGGCAAGGAAGATCCGTATTCGCGGCTGACCATCTTCATGTGTATCGCTTCGGGTGTGAAACCGAAGACGACGGTATCGGAGACTGAAGCGCGCGCCATGATCCGTCGGGTGCGCGAGCATGGCTTCGACAGCGAGGCGGTCTCGGCGTTTATCCGTAGTTCGGCGCCGTTTGAGATCAAGGACAACCTGTTGTCTTTGTGGGAGGATGAATTCCTGCCGGATGCGGAAGAATACCTGGTCGACGATGACGATCTCAAATACGCGCGCGCCATGAAGTTCCTGAGAGAGAACTGCAACATCAAAGTCAAAAGCAGTTAAACGGGGTCAGAGTTTTTTCGCCTCCTTTGCGAAAGTTACTCTGCCCCGTTTAACGGACTACGGAGTAAGCGTGGCCGCATTCGACGACCTTCGTTTGTTGCTGCCTCAAACCTTCGCTGCTCACCTTCCCGTGGCCGGACACATTTTCTTCATTGCGCAATCGCCGGATGTTCAATAGAATCGTCGCTGGAACATTCCATCCAGATGGAATGTTCCAACGTCGCTCGGACGGTTCCGGGCGCTAACGTGAAAGAAAACATGTCTGAATCCCCAACTCCGCGCAGGTTTTCGCGCATCGATCGCCTTCCTCCCTATGTTTTCAACATCACCGCCGAGCTGAAAATGGCGGCGCGCCGGCGCGGCGAAGATATTGTCGACATGTCGATGGGCAATCCTGACGGCGCCACGCCGCAGCACATCGTCGACAAGCTGGTTGAAGTATCGCAGCGGCCCGACACCCATGGCTATTCCGCGTCCAAGGGCATCCCTCGGCTGCGGCGGGCGATCAGCCATTGGTACAAGAAGCGCTACGACGTCGAATTCGATCCCGATAGCGAAGCGATCGTCACCATCGGTTCCAAGGAAGGACTGGCGCACCTGATGCTGGCGACGCTGGATCGCGGCGATACGGTGCTGGTGCCGAATCCGAGTTATCCGATCCACATCTACGGCGCAGTGATTGCCGGCGCCGACATCCGTTCGGTGCGCATGAGCCCGGGCGTGGATTTTTTCGCCGAGCTGGAGCGGGCGATACGGGAAAGCTATCCCAAGCCGAAAATGATGGTGCTCGGGTTTCCGTCGAATCCGACCGCGCAATGCGTCGAGCTGGAATTCTTCGAGCGTGTGGTCAAGCTGGCCAAGGAACACAACATCCTGGTGGTGCACGACCTGGCGTATGCCGACATCGTGTTCGACGGCTGGCAGGCGCCGTCCATCATGCAGGTGCCGGGTGCGCGCGATGTCGCGGTGGAGTTTTTCACGCTGTCGAAAAGCTACAACATGGCCGGCTGGCGCATCGGCTTCATGGTCGGCAACAAGGAACTGGTGGCGGCGCTGGCGCGCATCAAGAGTTACCACGACTATGGCAGTTTCACGCCAGTGCAGGTAGCGGCGATCGCGGCGCTGGAAGGCGACCAGCAATGCGTCAAGGATATCTGCGCCAAGTACCAGAGCCGGCGCGACGTGCTGGCCAAAGGCCTGCATGAAGCCGGCTGGATGGTGGATGTGCCGAAAGCGTCAATGTACATCTGGGCGCACATTCCGGAAGCCTACCGCCATCTCGGATCGCTGGAATTTTCCAAGCAGCTGCTGGAAAAAGCCAAGGTATGCGTCTCGCCCGGCATCGGTTTCGGCGAATACGGCGATGAATATGTGCGCTTTGCGCTGATCGAAAACGAAGCCCGGATCCGTCAGGCGGTCCGCGGCATCAAGGCCATGTTGCGCGATCCCAAGTCGTAACGTAGCTGTGCCGTCCGCATATGCTAAGTGTGTGCGGGCGGCGCGACTACGGCTTGCACGGCAAGGCGCAGTCCCATCGCCTTCAGGATGGCCGCAAGGCTGCTCAATGCGGGATTTCCGGCCGGCGACAGGATACGGTACAGCTGGGTCGGATTCAGCTGCGCCGTTTCCGCCACGGTTTGCATGCCGCCAAAAGCCTTGGTCATTTGCCGCAGCGCGATCAGCAGGTCGCTCTGGTCGCCGTCGGCAAGGATGCCGTTGAGCATCTGGATGGCGTAAGCGGGGTCGTCGCGGTACACCTCGGCCATGGCGTCGTCATGCATTCTATCTTTCACAGCTGGTCCTCCTTTGCCAGTCTCGCCAGTACCTGCAGGCTTGACCGATATCTGCTTCCTGGGTTTGCTTGGCGCCGCCGCATGGCAGCAACACGATTTCCCTACCCGCCATGGCGTAATAAACGCGATATCCGGCACCGACGTCGACACGCAATTCCCACACCCCGTCACGGCAAAATTTGTGGTCGCCGAAATTGCCCAGTTCAATGCGGTTGATGCGCCGATCGATCGCAATGCGAGCCTTGATATCCGGCAGCCTGCTTAGCCAGCTCACATAAATGTCCTTGTTGTCAGGATCAAGGTAGTGGCGGATTCTATACGTCATATTTTCACTTATAAACGAATTTCTGTCAATTTCTCCAGCTGACAGAAAGTGTCACCAAGGTTGACAAGAGAGGGCAGGTTTTCCTGTGAAAAGCCACATAAAAGCTGGGTTTTCACATCTTTTTTGCAAATTCGAGGCGGCATTTCTTGGGCATGAAACTTGCGATCAGGCAAGTAACGATGGGCCGGTCGATTTGCGCAAACGCTGCGCATGTTTGTACTGTGTCCGCAAAGCTCGGCATGGAACGAATCAATGATTAAAATTAGTGTCATTTCTTACAACAATGTGGCGCCTGAATCGCCCCTGTCGGCCGTGTTTGGCCGCGAGCCTAAAACCCTGGGTCGCAGCGAAGAGAATTATTTCGTGCTGGCCGACCCCAGGAATTTCGTCTCGCGTATCCAGGCCGAGATCAAAAGCGACGGCATCCGCCAATCCATCACCAATCTCAGCCGCGCCAATCCGATACTGTTGAACGGACACGAGATCGATGCCGAGCAAGAATACGATTTACAGATAGGCGATGAAATCCAGATCGGACTGTACTTATTGCGCGCGGAGGCGCAGCTCAACTTGATGAAAGATAACCCTGACATGACCAACCAGTCCGGCCAGCCATCGGCCAATCCGGTGAAACGGGTAAGCGGCGGCAAGCCTTTGCTGAGCGTATCCGAGACCCGCCTGGCGGCGCTCGCGCAATTGAACCTGGAGCTGGCGGCAACTGCCAATGCGGCCTTGCCGACCTCGCCGGTGCGTCCGCTGAACACGATACCGCGCGCGGCTGCGAATCCGGCGCCGGCCGACCCCGGCGAAGACAGCCCGGCTGAACTATCTGCATCCCTGTCCGCATCCGGCGAAGCGCTGGTGCAGGCGTTCATGAAAGGCGCCGGTCTGCCGCCCGGCACCCTGGCGCCGGAACTGACGCCGGAAATGATGGAAATCGTCGGCAAGTTGCTGGCGACGGCGGTGCAGGGCACGATAGACCTGAACGCCTCGCGCGCACTGGTAAAACGCGAAGCGCATGCGGACGTGACCAAGGTGGTGGTCAGGAATAATAATCCGCTGAAATTCTTTTCCGACAGCCAGACTGTGCTGATCCAGATGCTGCGCAAGAAAATGCCAGGGTTCATGGGCGCCACCGAAGCCATGCAAGACGCTTACCAGGATTTGCAGGCGCACCAGGTGGGCGTGGTTTCCGGCATGCGCGCCACCATGAACGAGATGCTGCAGCGTTTCAATCCTGAAGTCATGGAGCGGCGCTCGAAAAAAGGCGGCGTGCTCGATGCGCTGATGCCGGCGAAGCGCAAGGCAAAGTTATGGGATGCCTATGCCGAGCGTTACCAGCGGATTATCGCGGAATCCTCGCAGGACGATTTCCAGACCTTGTTCGGCAAGGCGTTTTTACAGGCTTACGAAAGAAAAGTGGAAAAACAGAGAAGAGAGACGCAGCATGCCTGAGCAATCGCTGCTGGCCGAGATGGCGGTGCCGGTTGCCCTGAGCCTGGCGCAGCTGAGCCACGCCGGCGGCCGCCAGGTCAACCAGGATTCCTGGGGCAGCGTGCTGCAGGAAGACCTGGCTTGCGTGATTGTGGCTGACGGCGTCGGCGGCCAGTACGGCGGCGAGATCGCCTCGAATATCGTGGTCCATTCGATCATGGAAATGTTTGTCGAAGAAGCTTCTTTCGGCCCGCGCGCGCTGCAGTCCTATATCGAACACGCGGTGGCGCAGCTGAACCGGCGCCAGGCGCAGATCCCGCGCCTGAAAGACATGAGTTCGACGGTGGCGGTGCTGCTGGTCGATCAAGCCAACCGCTGCGCGCTGTGGGGCCACATGGGCGATACTCGCGTCTATCTGTTCCGCCGCAACAAGCTGCTGAGCGCTACCAAGGATCACAGCCTGATCCAGCAATTCGTCGATGCCGGCCATTGTTCGCCCGAGCAGTTGCGCCGGCATCCGCGCCGCAGCATCCTGAGCGCCGCTGTCGGCGTCGAGGGCAGCGCGCCTGCCGAAGTGATCCAGAACGCGGTCAGGATACAAGATGGCGACGCCTTCCTGATCTGCTCCGACGGTTTCTGGGAATGGATCAGCGAGGCGGAGATGGAGCAGGCCGCGAGTTTGGCCGCGGATCAGGCCAGTTCTGCCCAGGAGTGGCTGGACCTGATGCACGCTGTCGTGAAAAAGAACGGCAGCGCTTCCAATATTCCACTGGATAACTGTACTGCGTTTACAATTCGTGTTGCTGAGCCTCGATCTTCAGCGAGCCGTTAGTGCTGATAGCCGTCCAGAATAATATTAAAACGCCGAATCCAGAGAATATGCAAAACGCCAAGCCGCTTGATCCGCAAGAAACGACGGCTGTCGAAAACTGCCTGCCCAAAGGCACCCGGCTGGCCGATTTCGAAATCATCGGCGTGATCGGCGAAGGCGGCTTTGGCATAGTCTACTTTGCCTTCGACCGCTCGCTGCGGCGCATGGTGGCGATCAAGGAATACATGCCGGGCGCGTTTGCCGGGCGCGGGCCGGATAAAAAAGTAGTGGTGCGGTCGCAGCGCCACCGCGAAACCTTCACCATCGGCCTCAAGAGTTTCATCAAGGAAGCGCGCCTGCTGGCGCAGTTCGACCATCCGGCGCTGATCAAGGTCTACCGCTTCTGGGAGCAGAACAATACCGCCTACATGGCGATGCGCTACTACGAAGGCCGCACCCTCAAAAGCGTGGTGCAGAATTCGCCGGCGCAGGTGACCGAAGCCTGGCTGAAAAGCATGCTCAAGCCGATGCTGGAAGCGCTCGACGCCATGTACCGGGTGCAGATACTGCATCGCGATATCTCGCCCGACAATATCATGATCCAGAAAAGCGGCGAAGCCGTGCTGCTGGATTTCGGCGCGGCGCGCCAGATCATCGGCGACATGACCCATTCGCTGACGGTGATCCTGAAGCCGGGATATGCGCCGGTCGAGCAGTACGCCGACGACGCCATGATGAAGCAGGGGCCATGGACCGATATCTATTCGCTGTCGGCAGTGATCTATTTCGCCATCGTCAAGAGCGCGCCGCCGACCTCCGTGGCGCGCATGATCAAGGACCCGATCCTGTCCTTGCAGGACGGCGAGTACAGCGGCTTCAGCAAGGAGTTCCTGGCTGCCATCGACAAGGGCCTGGCAGTCAAGCCGGACGACCGGCCGCAATCGATAGAAGAATTCCGCAAGTTGCTGGACCTGGAGCTGTCGGTGCCGATGCCGATGCCGGACAATGAAGCTTCCGCCCCGATCGCATTTCGCCTGCCGAGCCGGAAGAAACCCGGCGACGAACCAACCATAGCCGACGATAGACATGCGCGCAAGCGGCCAGTTACACCGCCAAGCGTGCTGGACAAAACGCTGAGGGCTCCTGCCTGGTGGATTGGTGCTGCCGTCGCCGTGCTGGCGCTGGGAGCCTATCTGTGGCTCAAGCCGGCCCGCTTGCCTAAGACGCCGGTGGCCGCGGCGCGGGTGGTCGCACCCGCCTCTGTTCCCGCGCCCGCTCCCGCTGCATCGCCGACGGCGTCCAAGCAGGCTGCCGCGCCGGCTGAACAGGTCCTTGACGAAGAAACCATCGCCTGGGAGACATTGAAACAGCAGAATGGCGCGCCGCCGCAGCAAATCGAGGCTTTCCTGGAGAAGTATCCGAACGGTCAGCATGCGGGAACGGCGCGGTCCGGGCTGGCGCAGCGGCAAGACAAAGGCGCGGAGAACGTTGCGGCAGCCAAGCCGGCCGGGCTTAAGGAGGCCGAGGTAAAAGCGGTCGATGCAAAAGTGGTCAATGCTACCGGCGTAATTTCGCTGACCATCAAGCCGTGGGGCAACGTGCTGGTCGACGGCAGCATGAAGGGCGTCAGCCCGCCATTGAAAAAGCTGATTCTGCCGGAAGGCAAACATCAGATCAAGCTGCTCAATCCGAGTTTTCCTGACCGGGTTTTTGAAATTGACGTCAGTCCGAAAAAATCGCGTAATATCGACTACGATTTTTCATCCCACTAATTGCATTTCAGCCCAGAACGCTTCATGACCCCCTCTTTTACCCGTATCAGCAGCTTTGCGATGCTGGCTGCAGCCGTCATGCTTGGCGCTTGCGACACTCTCGACACCATCACCAAACCGGCAACGGCAGCGTCGACGCCAGGCGGATCGACGGTAACGGCGACTGCCGCCGCCGTCCCGGAACCGCCGGCGCCGCCAGCCGCCTTGACCGACGGCATCGCCCTTTACAACAGGGGCAGTTACAGCGCCGCCATCAAGCGCTTTACCAATACCCCCGAGATCTGGTCGGCGGATATCGCGACCCAGACCGAAGCCCTGAAATACATGGCTTTCAGCTATTGCGTGACTTCCCGGAAGAAGCTGTGCCGGCAGCAATTCGACAAGGCATTGAAGCTCGATCCCGGCTTCGACCTGACTGCCGGCGAAAAGGGCCATCCGCTATGGGGCCCGGTATTCAACCAGGCCAAGAAGGCGGCCGCAACCACCGCAAAAAAATGAGATCGCGCTAGGGCCGGACCGGGCGCCCGAAGTCTGGCGCGGCGAACCCCGGCAACTGCGGGATCCGTTCGGTCATGAAGTTCATGAAAATCGTGGTGCGCAATGACTGGTAGCGGCGCGACGGATACAGCAGCGAGGCTTCCTGTCCCGCTGCGCTCCACGCCGGCAGGATGCGTTGCAGCTGGCCCGATTCGAGCAAGTCGTGCACCAGCCATGACGGACAGATGCCAAGCCCGGCGCCCATCAGGAAACTCTCACGTATCGCCAGCGAACTGTTGACCAGGTAGCCGCTGCGGGTAGCAATCTGTACCGTGCCGCCAGGGCCGCTGAGCTGCGTCACTTCGCCGTTGGCCGGCCGCGCAAAGCCGATATAACGATGGCTGGCCAGGTCTTCGGGCCGCCGGATTTCCGGGTGGCGCGCGAGGTAGGCCGGCGCCGCCACCAGGTAACGCTGGGCACTGGCGATCTTGCGCGCAATCATGTTCGGCGGCAGCGAGCCGGCCAGCCGCAGCGCCACGTCGACGCCGTCTTCCACCAGGTCGACGAAGCGGTCGTTCAGGATCAGCTCGACCTCGATCTCCGGATACAACTCCAGGAACTCCAGCACCAGCGCGTTCAGCCGCAACTGACCCAAGCCGAGCGGCGCATTGACGCGCAACAAGCCGGTCGGCTTCTCGGTCAGGCCGCGGGCGTCGCTGACCGCCTCGCTGAATTCTTCCAGCACGCGTTTAGCGCGCTCGTAAAAACGCTTGCCTTGTTCAGTGGTGGTCAGGCTGGTGGTGCTGCGTTCCAGCAGACGCACCCCGAGTTGCTTTTCCAGCGCGGCGATGGTCTTGCTGATGGTCGGTTGCGTACTGTGCTGCTCGCGCGCCACCGCCGACAGGCTGCCGAGCTCGACGGCCCGCACGAAGCTGCGGCATGCCTTGATTTGGTCCATGTCATTCTGATCTGGAATGGTGATACCGGATTATCGGCCCTCTTCCGTTATATCGGGAAGAGCTTGCGCATTTATTAATTTCCATATGGAAATATTTAATATAAAGTCATCGTTGGCGGTTTGCCATGCATTTTAAGAAAAGACCATAGCTTGAGCGCAAGGCAGGCATGCCAGATTTCCAACTTCCTTGTCGATATACCAATCCAGGAGATTGCGATGAATATTTGCAGGTTTTTATTACGTTCCGCCATGCCGGCGGCTCTGGCGACGGTTTTCAGCGGCGCCGCCATCGGCCTGACGCTGGAGGATTACAGGACCCCCAGCCCAGCCTGTTTCAACCGCGCTACCCAGCCGCACCTGACTGTGGCCGATACGCATATCCACTTCCGTCCGTTCGGCGGCGAGTCGGTTTCTTACCAGGACATGCTGCAGCTCATGGCTGACAACGGCGTGGTGTTTGGCGGCGTGATGGGCATAGGCCAGCGCTTGCCGTGGGATGCGCGTCCCGGCTGCGACTCCTACCAGGATTGCCGGGACTTGCCGGCCAATCCCACCATCAAGAACGATTTCGTCAATGCCGCCAATTTTGCCGAGTTCAAGTCGCCCGGCCGCCAGCTGGTGTTTTCCATGACCTTTCCGGACCTCGCCAAGCCGGCCGAGATTCCCGCCCTGATTGCGCTGTACGACAAGGAATATCCGGGGCTGTTCAAGCTGATGGGCGAAGCCAACGTAGTCAAGCAAGCCCTGTTCCCCAATGGCCATGTGCCGGTCACCACGGCGCAGATCGACCAGTGGGCGGATTTCATGACAATCCTGCGTGAACGCAATATGCCGCTGGCCTTGCATTCCGACCTGGGCAACGACACTGGAGAGCCAACCAAGTATCTGCCATTGATGGAACATGTGCTGACAAAATATCCGGACAACAAGATCATCTGGCTGCACCTTGGCATGTCGAGCCAGCAGGTGGCGATGGATCACCTGAACCACATTATTCTGCTGCAGAGAATGCTGGATGATTTTCCTAACCTGTATCTTGATATTTCCTGGGGCGTGCTGGAAGACAATTACTTCAGCAAGCATCGACAGGCTTATGTCAATTTCATCAACCGCAACTCCAGCCGCATCATTACCGGAAGCGATTATGTGGCTTACAAGAACAAGCAGCCAGGTTATAACTACACCGATGAGCTCAAGAACTCGAGTGCGATGAATGAATTTCTGAACGACAAAGCCTTCCGCGACATCGCCCTGGGCCAGACCTACCTGACCCTGCTTGGCATGAACAAGATGTATAGCGCACCGCAAATCTGTTCCAAGCGTTAGGCTGGCGATGCTCATTCCTGATTGGAATGAGCATCATGCGATTCGAACATCTACCATGTGCAATATGAAGAGCCTATCTTAGCGCTATCGCATTTCCGATAAAACCAAGGAGCTCTTCATGCACTATCCGAAAATCATTGCTGCGCTCGCCCTGCTGTCGATCCTGGCCTTGCCGGCCAGCGGCAATTCCGCAACGTCCGGCTGGAGCGCCAGCTGGAGCGCAAGTCCGCAGCCGACCTGGGAGGCCGGGTTCGCCTTGCCGACCAATATCCCGGCCAGCCTGTCGAACCAGACGGTACGGCAGATCGCCAGAATCAGCGTGGGCGGCAAGCGCGCCAGGGTCGTGCTGTCCAACGAATACGGCACGACACCGCTGACGGTGGGCGCGGCGCATATCGCTTTGACTGCGCTGGCCGGCAGCGGTTCGGACATCGTGGCCGGCAGCGACCGCGCCCTCACCTTCGGCGGTCGCGATACGGTGACGATCGCGCCGGGCGCGCCGGCGGTCAGCGATCCTGTCGATCTCGAACTGGCGCCGCTGGCCCAGGTCGCAGTCAGCATCTTCCTGCCGCAAAAAACGCCGCTTGCCACCTTCCACTGGGAAGGCAAGCAGACCGCCTACATCGTGCCAGGCAACCTCGCGGCGGCTCCTGTAATCAAGGCCGGCCAGACCCTGGGGGCGCGCTTGTTCCTCAGCACGATCCTGGTGGAAGCCGTGCCTGCGGCACGCGTAGTGGCGGCTTTCGGCGATTCGATCACCGACGGCGCCGGCTCCACTCCGGACCGCAACCAGCGCTGGCCCGACCAGCTGGCGCAGCGCCTGGCGGGGCAAAACGTTGCGGTGATCAACGCCGGCATTTCGGGCGCCAGGGTGCTGAGCGACAAGATGGGCGTCAACGCCCTCGCCCGCTTCGAGCGCGATGTGCTGAGCCAACCCGGCCTCGATAGCGTGATCCTGCTGATGGGCATCAACGACATCGGCTGGCCCGGCAGCAGCTTCACGCCGCAGGACCCTGCCTTGGCGGCGGAGCGCCTGATCGACGGCTACCGCCAGCTGATAGCGCGGGCGCGCTTGCACCATGTACGCATCGTCGGCGCTACCCTGACGCCGTTCGAAGGTGCATTGCAGGATACGGAGCTGAAAGGCTATTATTCCGCGAGCAAGGAGCAGACCCGCCAGGCGGTGAACCAATGGATACGCAGCAGCGGCGAATTCGACGCGGTCATCGATTTCGATGCGGTGGTGAGGGATCCGAAGCATCCGCGGCGCTTCCTGCCAGCCTTCGATTCCGGCGACCACTTGCATCCTGGCGACCGCGGTTACCGCGCCATGGCGGATGCAATTGATCTGGCAACATTATTGGGTCCGCATTGACTGGCCGGGATGCCTCGGAATAGGTTAGTGGCTCTAATCGCCGCCGAAACAGGGCAGTTTCAGCGATATGCCGGCGCTTTTCAGGTAGATTCCGGCCTGTCACCGACTTTTGCAGCGCCACCGCCTCATGGAAAAATCTATGTCCCATCCTGTCTACCCGCACCTGCTCGCCCCGCTCGATCTCGGTTTCACCACCTTGAAGAACCGGGTGGTGATGGGTTCCATGCACACCGGCCTGGAAGACCGCTTTTTCCACTATGGGAAGCTGGCGGAATATTTCCGGGCGCGCGCCAAGGGCGGCGTCGGCCTGATCGTGACCGGCGGCATTTCCCCCAGCCGGCAGGGCTGGCTGTTGCCGTTCGGCGGCACCATGAACAGCATGGGCGACATCCACAACCACAAGCGCCTGACCAGCGCCGTGCACGAAGAAGACGGCAAGATCGTGATGCAGATCCTGCATGCCGGACGCTACGGCTACCAGCCGCTTGTGGTGTCGGCTTCGGCCATCAAGTCGCCGATTTCGCCGTTCAAGCCGCGTGCGCTGAGCGAAAGCGGCATCCAGTCCACCATCGCGGCATACGTGCGCTGCGCCGAGCTGGCCCAGCGCGCCGACTACGACGGCGTGGAAATCATGGGCAGCGAGGGTTACCTGCTCAACCAGTTCCTGTCGCCGCGTACCAACCGGCGCCAGGACCAGTGGGGCGGCAGCATTGAAAACCGCATGCGGCTGGCGCTGGAAATCGTGCGGCGCATGCGCGCGGCGGTCGGCGAGCGCTTCATCATCATGTACCGCCTGTCCTTGCTGGATCTGGTGGAAGGCGGCAATACCGGCGCCGAAGTAGTGGCGGTAGCGCAGGCGCTGGAACAGGCCGGCGTGACATTGATCAATACCGGCGTCGGCTGGCATGAAGCGCGCATTCCCACCATCGTCACCTCGGTGCCGCGCGGCGCGTTCCGCGAAGCGACGGCGCGCCTCAAGCGCGCGGTCAAGATCCCGGTGATCGCTTCCAACCGCATCAATACGCCGGAAGTGGCGGAGCAGATCCTGGCCGAAGGCGACGCCGACATGGTGTCGATGGCGCGGCCGTTCCTGGCCGATCCCGAATTTGTACTGAAGGCGCAGCAGAACCGCGCCGATGAAATCAATACCTGCATCGGCTGCAACCAGGCTTGCCTCGATCACACTTTCAAGCGCCAGCGCGCAACCTGCCTGGTTAATCCGCAAGCTTGCCATGAAACCGAACTGGTGTACCGGCGCAGCGTGAAAGCGCGACGGGTGGCGGTGATCGGCGCCGGCCCGGCCGGTTTGTCTGCGGCTACCGTGGCAGCCGAACGCGGCCACCAGGTGACGCTGTTCGAGGCCGCGGCCCAGATCGGCGGTCAGTTCAATATCGCCATGCAGATTCCGGGCAAGGAAGAATTCAGCGAAACCATCCGCTATTTCCATCACCGCCTCAAACGCACCGGCGTCGCGCTGCAGCTGAACCGGCGCGTCAGCCGCGAGCAGCTGGAGGCGCTTGGTTTCGACGATATCATCGTGGCGACCGGCGTGACGCCGCGCAATTTGCGCATCCCGGGGATCGACCATCCCATGGTGCTGTCCTATCTCGACGTATTGCAGCGCAAGGCGCCGGTCGGCAAGCGGGTGGCGGTGATCGGCGCCGGCGGCATCGGTTTCGATTTGTGCGAATTCCTGCTGCACGATGCGCATGTACCTTTGCCGGTGCCGATTGCGGAATGGATGGATGAATGGGGCGTCGATCCCCTGGCGGCGGAATCGGGTGGATTGCGGCCGCCGGCGGCGGTTGTGCCGGTGCGGGAAATTCATCTGCTGCAACGTAAACTGAGCAAGGTGGGTGCCGGCTTGGGCAAGACCTCGGGCTGGGTGCATCGCAGCGTGATGCAGCGCAATGGCGTGCAGATGCTGGCGGGGGTCGATTACCGGCGGATTGACGATCAGGGTTTGCATGTCAGCGTGGGCGGCGTGGATCGCTTGCTGGCGGTGGATAACGTGGTGATCTGCGCCGGCCAGGAGTCCTTGCACGATTTGATTCCGGCTGAGGCCATTGCGGCCGGCAAGCCGGGCGAGGCGGTCAAAACCAGAACCCGGCAGGCGGGCTTGCGTTACCACGTGATTGGCGGAGCGTCGTTTGCCAGCGAGCTGGATGCGAAACGTGCGATACGCGAAGGCGCGGAGCTCGCCGCGGCACTGTAGCGCACTGTAGTTAATCGGGACCACCCTCGCTGGACGCCATCGCCATACTTGCTTATGATCGTATCCTCCGACTCCCACAAGGAAACGATCTCATGACAACCAGCCAACCCGCTGTGCAGCAAACCGCCACTCCGCAATTACGAGGCTTGTATCCGCCGCTGGAACCGTTTAAATCCGGCTTGCTGGATGTGGGTGACGGCCATCAGGTGTATTGGGAGTTATGCGGCAATCCTGATGGCAAGCCTGCGGTATTCCTGCATGGCGGTCCTGGCGGGGGATGCAATGCCGATCACCGGCGCCTGTTCGATCCGGAAAAATATTGCGTCATGCTGTTCGACCAGCGCGGTTGCGGGCGGTCGACGCCGCACGCTAACCTGGAAGCCAATACGACCTGGCATCTGGTGGCCGATATCGAACGGCTGCGCGAGATGGCGGGCGCTGAAAAATGGCTGGTGTTCGGCGGTTCCTGGGGCAGCACCCTGGCCCTGGCGTATGCCGAAAAACATCCGCAGCATGTCAGCGAGCTGGTGCTGCGCGGCATATTCACCGGCACGCATGAAGAGGTGCAATGGTATTACCAGGACGGCGCGTCGCGCCAGTTCCCGGACAAGTGGGAAGATTTCCTGGCGCCGATTCCCGAGGCCGAGCGGCACGACATGGTGGCAGCTTACAGCCGTCGCCTGACGGGCGCCGACGAAACCGCCAAGCTGGCGGCGGCGAAAGCATGGAGCGTGTGGGAAGGCAGCACGGTCAAGCTGATCCCCGATCCTGCGCTGGCCGAAGCGCACGACGAACCGGAATTTGCGATCGCTTTCGCCCGCATCGAAAATCATTATTTCACCCACGGCTGCTTTTTTGAAGATGGCCAGCTGCTGCGCGATGTTGCCCAGTTGCGCAACATTCCCGGCGTTATCGTGCAAGGCCGCTACGACGTCTGCTGCACGCCGAAAACCGCATGGGCCTTGCACAAGGCCTGGCCTGAAGCGGAACTGCACATCGTCGCCGATGCCGGACACGCGTATAGCGAGCCGGGCATCTTGCATCAGCTGATCCTGGCGACCGACAAGTTTGCTGCTTGAATAGGGAACCGAGCAGGAACTGAGCCTGACGACGATGCAAGCGGAGGGCCCTTGCCCTCCGAAGAATGCCGCAATGGCTGATCATTCAGGAGATCCGGTATGCCACGACCGCTTCGCTTGCGATATCTGTTGCCAGTCTTGCTGGCGGCAGCCGGAATGGTTTCGCCGGCCTGCGGTGAAACCCTGAAAAACTGGTTCAACGATCCATTCATCCAGGTGCGCAGCGCCGTCGCCGATTGTCCGCAGCCGCTGGGGCCGCTGGCGAGCGAAGAAGAGATGCGCAAGGAAACGCACTGGCGCAGCGAACGCGGCACCAGCTGCTGGCTGGCCGGAAAATGCGACAAGCCGAATTCCTACCTGTACGACGCGCCGATCGCGCGCTCGGTGCAAGCGCATTTTGCAGCCGAACCGGGATTCGCCCGCAACAGCAGCCTGTGGCTGACATTTCAACGTCGCTTCGTCTGGATCGAGGGCTGCAGCGCCGATCCTGCCATCGATGCGGCCGCGCTGGAAATTTTTGTCCGCACTGAACCGGATATCGAACGAGTGATTGTTAACCTGCGCACGACGGGCGACAGCAAGCCGCCCTATCCGCTGGAGCCGAACGCCATGCCGCTGCCGCCACTCAAATAAATTGACACCAAGTGTCCGCTTGGCCTTCGATTGTTAAGTTGAAACGTAACAATCGACGCCAGGAATTTTCGGTTTGCGAAAAACGGCAAACCGTTTAGAGTGGCCGTGCGGCGCGCGGGATGAGCCAGCGCGCTGTGTCTGGAAAACAAAAGGTAAGTTATGAAATTGTCCCTGATCCCCTTGCTGTTTAGCGCTCTGTTGGTGTCCGATATGGTGATGGCGGATGATCTGTCGATGTCCATCGGCGACATGCTGACAGACAAGGATGTGATGCAGGCCGCCAATGCCTGCCTGCTGAAGCATCCGAAAGGCGCCAATGTGTTTGTCGAAAACGTTTATCCGATGAATCACGGCATGGTGGGCGTCGTCACGGCAGATGCTTCCGGGCGCCGCTACGATTGCAATGCCGAACTGGGCAGCGGGAAAGTACGCGGCAGCGAACCGATTGTCGAACCGAAGGGGCCGCTGTTCGTGTCGGTCAGGCAGATGCCGGCGCCGCCGCAGGGCGAGTGTTTCAGCAGCAGCCCGCTGGTGATCGGCAGGCAGCTGCAAGGCTGGCTGTTGAGCCAGACTGGCAAATGCGGTGGTGTATCATGGAACGGCATCGCTGCTGGCGCGAAAAGCCAATAATTCTCTGACAAGGCCTTTGACGCCAACATGACTAGTTTCAACAACAATCTGGCTGCCGCTTACGTCGCTTACCAGGCCGAGGAAAATTTCGACTCCGCGCTGCAGCTTGTGCGGCGGTTGCGTGGCGCCTGCAGGGTTGACGACGCGATTGCCCTCGTCAGCCAGTGGCCGGCAAGGACTGAAACGCCGATGCAGCGCGCCCAGCTCGGCATCGACATGAGTTATCTCGGCATGTTCGAGCATGCCGAACCCCTGCTGGAAGAGACGCTGCCGCAGCTGGCGGCCAATGCCGAGGCCTTTTACCAGCTGCAACTGGAACTGGCAATAGTCAAATATTGCCTTGGGAAATATCACCAGGCTCATCCGCTGCTGAAGGCGCTGCACGAGCCGGAGTGGTGCGAGGTATGGACCCGGCTGGCCTCGCCCGGCCGCGACAACAACTGGTTTTTGCCGTTCAAGGACAAGGTGCTCCATAAGCAGCCGGTGGCCGGCAAGAGCATCTTGGTATCGGGTGAAGGCGGCGCCGGCGACCTGCTGCAGCTATGCCGTTACATGGAGAAGCTGCGGCAAGAAGGCGCTACGGTTGTGTATTGCCAGGTGCCGCAATCGCTCCAGGGCTTGATGAAAAACAGCGGTCTCGACATTGTGGTGGTCGGGGATACCGCGGACCTGATGCGCGACTGTGATTTCATCACCTGGCCGTTCGCCCTGTTTACTCGTTACCAGCACAGCCCCTATTTTCCTTGCACGGCAGGCGCCTACCTGGCGCTGGCCGCGGGTTACGCGCTGCCGGACCTGGTTGAAGAAAAACTTCCGCTGCAAACAAGCGGCAGGCAAAGGATAGGGCTAGCCTGGCGCAGCGATAGCGGCGTGCGCCACGAACCGTTCCGCTCCATCGAATTGAATGCCTTGCTGCCGCTGCTGGAAAATACTTCCGCGGAATTTTTCTCGCTGCAGGTGGGCGACCTGAGCGAGTCGGAAAAAGTCATGATGGAACGTCATCGGATAGCCGATCTGGGCGCACACTTGCGTTCGTTCGAAGATACCGCGCATGTGATGGAGCGCCTGGACCTTGTGATCTCCATCGATTCGGCGCCGGCGCACCTGGCCGGTGCGCGCAACCGGCCGGTGTGGCTCATGCTGCCGCAAGCGAGCGACTACCGCTGGTACGACTGCCAGCGTCATACCCCTTGGTATTCTTCCATGCGCCTGTATCGCCAGGCCCGGCTGGGCGACTGGCAGCCGGTGATTGCGGAAATGGCGGCGGCTCTGTCTGCCGGCAAGCCGCCGGCCTAAGATCGCCCGGCGGGCGTGATCAGCGGCTGCAGCCAGCCGGCCGCAGTGGGCCGGTACAACGCATGCAAGCCGTCGGTGAAACTGTGCAGCCGCAGATCGAAAGGCGCTGCCAGGGCAGTCAGCGCCTCCGCGGTATAAAACGAAATGTGGCCGTTGCGCGGCGCGCAATACCACCAGTTGTGCAATCCCTCGTCGACGGCCTGCTGCGGACAGAACAAGGTGCTGAACAGCAAGGCGCCGTCGGCGCTGAGGAAGCTGCTGATGTCTTTGACCAGCGCCACCGGATCGTTCACATGTTCGAACACTTCGAAACAGGTCACCATATTGAACTGGCGGTCCGGCCGCTGCGCCGAGGAAAATGGGTCGAAGCTGGCCACCGACGCAAAGCCGTTGCGTCCCAGGATATCGGCCATCATGCCTAGTCCTGAACCATAATCGAGCAAGCTGATCTGGTCCTTCATGCCGCCCAGGCTCTTGAGGATCATGTCGGCATTCGATTGCGGCCTGGCTCCCAGGTAATCCGGATCGTGGCGGGCATAGTCGTCGTTATAGATATAAGTGGCGAAATCCTGGTTTTGCCAATGATCGAGCGCCCGGGTAAACGTGAAACCGCAACTGCCGCAGCGGTAAAAATATACCGGCCAGCCGGCATAAGGATCGACCTTCTTGCCGGCGTGGACGTCAGCGCCGCATCTGGAAAAATCGACCAGCCCGGCCAGCGTCGAGTTCTGGCCGCAGCATTTGCAGCGGGTGGTTTCCGGGACCTTGTTGCACTCGTATGGATTATGGTTCATGACGGTGGCGGCGGATAAAGGGTGGCAGCAGAAAATAGCGGGCTGAGGATCATTATAGCCACAAGCATGGCGTGTAGAATAAACGCCGCTGGAACAGTTGCCAGGAGGCTGGGATAATCGCAGCACTTCAACAAAATTCAAACCCCGGGGAGAAAACATGCAAAATCATGCCAAAACAACCTTGCTGGCCGCCGCCGTTGCCTTGAGCTTCAGCGCCGCCGTGCAGGCCCAGGAGCAAGTCGTGAAGATTGCGCACGTCGGCCCGATTACCGGTCCGGTGGCGCATGTCGGCAAGGACAATGAAAACGGCGCGCGCATGGCGATCGACGATTTGAACGCCAGGCACCTGGTCATCGGCGGCAAGAAGATCCAGTTCGTATTGCAGGCTGAAGACGACGCCAGCGATCCGAAACAGGCCACCAGCGTCGCCCAGAAACTGGTCGACGCCAAAGTGGCGGGAGTAGTCGGGCATTTGCAGTCGGGCACTTCGATCCCTGCATCGAAGATTTATTTCGACGCCGGTATCCCGCAAATTTCGCCTTCTGCGACCAGCGCCAAATATACCGAACAAGGATTCAACACCACTTTCCGCGTAGTGGCCAACGATTCCCAGCTTGGCGCCGCGATGGGCCGGTATGCGGCAAAAACCCTGCACGCAAAAAAGATCGCGGTGATTGACGATCGCACTGCCTATGGTCAAGGACTGGCTACGGAATTTCTCAAAGATGCCAAGGCCAATGGTGTCAAGGTAGTGTCGACGCAATACACGAACGACAGAGCCACCGATTTCAGCGCCATCCTGACCGCGGTCAAGGCCAAGCAGCCGGACCTGATTTTCTTCGGCGGCATCGACGCCAGCGCCGGCACCATGCTGCGCCAGATGCGGCAACTCGGCATTACCGCCAATTTCATGGGTGGCGATGCCATCTGCACCGGCGCCCTGCCGCGCCTGGCCGGTGAAGGTTTGATCGACGACAAGGTGTATTGCGCGATCGCGGGCGGGGTCGAAAACCCTGCGCCGCTGGATGCTTTCAAGGCCGCTTACAAGAAAAAATACAATGCCGACATCGTCCAGTACGCGCCATATACCTACGACGCCGTGATGATCATCGCCAAAGCCATGCAGCAGGCCGATTCGGTCGATCCCAAGAAATATCTGGCGACGCTGGGCAAGATCCAGTACACCGGCGTCACCGGCAAGATCGCCTTTGACGGCAAAGGCGATATCAAGAACGGCACACTGTCGATCTACACCTTCAGGAACGGCCAGCAAACCTTGCTGACATTGAGCAAGTAGATGAGCAAGTAGACAAGCAGAGGGAGGCGCATTGGCACAGGCAGCAAGCCGTACCGGACGATTGTTCATGCTGATGGATGCCTTGCGCAGCCACCGGCGGCCGGTTACCGCTGCCTGCCTGGCGGAGCAGATGTCGGTCTCGGTGCGCACCATCTACCGCGACATGCAGACCCTGATCGAACTGGGCGCGCCGGTCGAGGGCGAAGCCGGCCTCGGCTACGTCTTGCGCGCCGGCTTCTTCCTGCCGCCGCTGATGTTCAGCGAGGACGAACTGGAAGCGCTGGTGCTGGGGGCGAGCTGGGTCAAGCAGCAAGGCGACGACGGCCTGGCGCAGGCCGCCAAGAGCGCACTCAGCAAGATCGCCGCCGCTTCGCCGCTGGACCTGCGCGACAGCATGGCGAACACGGGTTTGCTGGCTGCCAGCTTCCTCGAAGAAGCGCCCGGCAACAATACGCTGGGGCCGATCCGTGAAGCGATCCGGCGCCAGCACAAGATCAATATCAGCTATCGCGACGAGAACGGCAGCGCTACCGAAAGACTGGTCTGGCCGATTGCACTGGCGTTCTTCGAGGGCAAGCGGCTGGTCATCGCCTGGTGCGAGCTGCGCAACGGCTTCCGCCACTTCCGCAACGACAGGATCAGTGTCCTGACGCTGACCAAGGTGCGTTATCCGCAGCAGCGCAGCATGCTGCTGCAAGCCTGGCGCCGTGAAAATCCTTTTGGTGAAGGCGAGTAGCGCTTGCTTGTCGGAACGCTACTGACATAGCCTGTCAGCACCCCGGGACTAAGATGCAGATATCGCATCAACAATTCCGGGAGATCGTCGTCATGCGCCTCTATCATCACCCCCTTTCGTCCAATGCGCAGCGTGTCGTCATGACCGCGCACCATCTTGGCCTGCCGCTCGAGCTGGTGCTGCTTGACCTGTTCAGCACCGAGCAGCGCAAGCATCTGCTGGCGATCAATCCCAATGAAAAGGTCCCGGTGCTGGTGGACGGCGATTTCATCCTGTGGGAATCCTGCGCGATCATGCAATACCTGGCCGACCAGACGCCAGGGCAGACGGTATACCCGACCGAACTGCGAGCCAGGGCCGACGTCAACCGCTGGATGTTCTGGTCGGCCCAGCATTTTGCGCCGGCGATAGGGATTTTTCATTGGGAAAATTTCATCAAGGGATTGGTTGGCGCCGGCCGGCCTGATCCGCTCGAACTGCAGCGAGGACTGACCGACCTGGAGACCTATGCCGGCGTGCTGGACCGCCACCTGGCTCGGCGGCAATGGGTATCGGGACCGGACCTGACCCTGGCCGACCTGGCGATCGCGGCGCCGCTGATGGTGGCCGCGGCGGGGCGTGTGCCGCTGCAGCCATACACCAACCTGCAAGCCTGGTTCTGCCGCGTGCAAGAGCTCGACGCCTGGCGCCAGACCACGCTTGAGGAAGCGCCGCTGATGGCCTGAGCGCGGCCTCCAGGCAACTGCAGCGGATCTCCCGTCATACCGCTGCTTCAAGCCAGCCTTTCTTCGGCGGCATATGCCGCCCGCCTGCATCATCTCCCTCTTTTTGCCCGGTAAACCGATCGCTATTTCTTTTGGGAAATATCGATTCTGCTATTATTGGGATGCTTTTATGCAACTTCTCAAGGCTTCTTCTGCACTGACCATTCAGGACGCGGCACCGGCTTATTGAACAAACTGCATTTCTCAAAAGGAAAGGACGTCCCTTATGGAGTGGCTGCATGAGTTATTCAAGAAATCCCCGGAGATAGCGCTGTTCTTATCGCTGGCGGTCGGTTATGCCGTCGGCAAGATCAAATTCGGCAAGTTCCAGCTCGGCGGCGTTGCTGGCTCGCTGCTGGTGGCGGTGCTGGTCAGCCAGGCCGGGGTGCAGGTCGATCCGGGCGTCAAGGCGGTGCTGTTCGCCCTTTTCATTTATGCGGTCGGCTACGAGAGCGGCCCGCAATTCTTCAACTCGCTGGGCAAACAGTCGATCCGGGAAATCATCCTGGCAGCGATCCTGGCGCTGACCGGCCTGGCGACAGTAGTCGTGATGGCCAAGCTGTTCGGCCTCGACAAGGGACTGGCTGCGGGCGTCGCCGCCGGCGGCCTGACGCAGTCGGCGATCATCGGTACCGCCGGCGACGCCATCACCAAGCTGGGACTCGACGCCGCCGAGGTGGCGCGCCTGCAGGGCAATGTCGCGGTGGGTTACGCGGTGACTTACGTGTTCGGCTCTTTCGGCGCCATCATCGTCTGCGTGAATATCTTGCCGAAACTGATGGGGCGCAGCATCCGCGAAGATGCGATCAAGGCCGAGACGGCGATGCAGGCCGGGGTCAAGGTACTGGGGCCGGAGCAGCATGCGGCGCTGCCGGAACTGGTGGGCCGCCTGTATGAAATCACCCAGGGCAAGATCTCGGTCGAGGAAGTGGAAAATCTCGATCCTGCCACCGCCATCACGATTGAAAGAGTCAAGCGCGCCGGCCAGGTGATCGAGGTCAGTCCGCAGCTGCTGCTGCAGCCGCACGACATCGTGCTGGTGGTCGGCCGCCGTGAAGCGGTGGTCAGCACTTCCGGTTTCCTCGGCAAGGAAGTATATGCGGTGGAAGGCATGGAGCTGACCATGCAGCACCGGGAAGTGGTCCTGACCAACAAGGAGTTCCACAATAAAAGCGTGGCGGAAATCCGCACCCAGACCGCCGGCGATGTACGTCACGGCATTTACGTGGTGCAGATCAGCCGCATGGGACAGGTGCTGCCTATCCTGCCTGAAACCATCGTCCAGGTGGGCGACGTGGTGTCGATCTATGGCGCCGAACAAGACGTCAAGCGCGTTGCCGATATTGTCGGTTATGTAATCGTGCCGAGCGCCAAGACCGATTTTGTCTATCTCGGCGCCGGCCTGGTGGTGGGTTTGCTGGTGGGCCTGCTGGTGGCCAAGGTCGGCTCGATTCCGTTGACGCTGGGCAGCGGCGGCGGCGCCCTGCTTTCGGGCCTGCTGTTCGGCTGGTTCCGCTCCCGCCACCAGTCGTTCGGCGCCATGCCGGCCGGTGCCGTGCAGATACTGAAAGACCTCGGCCTGGCCGGTTTCGTGGTGGTGGTCGGCCTGTCGTCCGGGCTGCAGGCAGTGCAGACCGTGCGGCAGCAGGGTTTCACCATCTTCGGCGTCGGCGTGGTGGTGACCATCCTGCCGATGATCCTGACCATGCTGATCGGGCGCTACATCCTGCGCTATGACAATACCGCTGTATTCGCCGGCGCCCTGAGTGGCTCGCGCAGCGCCAATCCGGCGTTCGGCGAGGTGCTCGACAAAGCGGAAAATGCGATTCCCACCGTGCCTTTCGCCATTACCTACGCCTTGGCCAATGTGTTCCTGACGTTATTGGGACCGCTGATCGTGGCGCTGGTCTGAGCTTGTTTGCGCCTCTCGGTCCGCTGCGGCGGATTCAATCTATCGAATAAGGAGTGTCAGAATGGATTTCAGCAACCCGGATAAACTCGCCCTGCTCAGCCCCTTTGAATTGAAAGATGCATTGATCCAGGTGGCCTCGGGCACCGACCGCGCCATGCTCAACGCCGGCCGCGGCAACCCGAATTTCCTGGCGACCACGCCGCGCCACGGGTTTTTCCAGTTCGGCCTGTTCGCCATGAGCGAAGCCGAGCGCTCCTATGTCTACATGGACGGCGTCGGCGGATTCCCGCAGCGCGACGGCATCGAGGCGCGTTTCGAGATTTTCACCAAGGCCCACGCCGGCGTCGACGGCGTGCGTTTCATCGAAGCCGCCGTGTCTTATGTGCGCGACCAGCTGGGCCTGTCGGCCGGCGCTTTCCTCTACGAGATGTGCGTCGCCATCCTTGGCTGCAACTATCCGGTGCCGGACCGCATGCTGAGCCTGAGCGAGAAGATCGTCGGCCAGTACATCCGCCAGGAGATGATCGGCGAGCAGCCGTTCATCGGCAATTTCGACATGTACGCGGTGGAAGGCGGCACTGCCGCCATGACCTACATTTTCAACAGCCTGCGCGAAAACCATATCCTCAAGGCCGGCGACACCATCGCCTTGGGCATGCCGATCTTTACGCCGTATATCGAAATCCCTCACCTCAACGACTACCAGCTGGTCGAGCTGCTGATCGATGCGCCGCCTGAGAACAACTGGCAGTTCACCAAGAAGGAACTCGACAAGCTGCTCGATCCCAAGGTCAAGGCGTTCTTCCTGGTCAATCCCAGCAACCCGCCTTCGGTCAGGATCAACGATGAGACGCTGGCGTATATCGGCGAGATCGTCAGGCAGCGTCCCGACCTGATCATCCTTACCGACGATGTGTACGGTACTTTCGCCGACGATTTCATATCGCTGTTTGCGATCTGTCCCTACAACACCATCCTGGTGTACTCGTTCTCCAAGTATTTCGGCGCCACCGGCTGGCGCATGGGAGTGGTGGCCACCCACGAAAACAATATCCTGGACGACAAGATCGCGGCGTTGCCCGAAGCACGGCGCAAGGAACTGGACCTGCGCTACAACTCGATCACCACCGAACCGCGCGCGCTGAAATTCATCGACCGGCTGGTGGCTGACAGCCGCACCGTGGCGCTCAACCACACCGCCGGCCTGTCGACTCCGGTGCAGGCGCAGATGACCTTGTTTTCCTTGTATTCGCTGCTGGATGAACCGCAGAATTACAAGAAATCGATGAAACGCATCGTCTTGCGGCGCAAGGAAGCGCTGTACCGGGCGCTGGCCTTGCCGCTGCCGGTCGACGCCGATTCGGTGCACTACTACCATCTGCTCGACCTGGAAACGCTGGCCACGGAAATGTACGGCGCCGATTTTGCCAAGTGGATGGTGAAACGCCTGAAGCCGAACGAGGCGCTGTTCCGGCTGGCGGAAGAGACCGGCGTGATACTGCTGCCTGGGCGCGGTTTTGGTACGGCGCATGCGTCGGCGCGGGTGTCGCTGGCCAATCTTAACGAATACGACTACACCAACATCGGCACGGCGATCCGCAAGCTGGCGCTGGAGTTCCATGTGCAGTTCGAAAAAGGTGCGGGCGGAAAATCGAAAGTGGCGAAGGCCGGAAAGAAAGCCAAAAAATAACGCCGCAGGGTGGGCACTTGTGCCCACCCTGCAAAGCTGGGATTTAAGGATGGAATCCGTCGTTCAGGGTTTTCAGGAAGGCGATGACGTCCTTGATTTCGCCATCCGTCAATGCCGGCCGGTCGCCGGGCTTGCGGTCGAACGGCGCTTCGACATTGACGTTGCCATGGTAGGCCTCAGGCAGGTCGTCGAATTTGCGTACCTTGCCTTCCTTGTCGCGCGGATACCATTTCTGCGGCTGGGTGTCGCGCTGCACGTAGAATTTCATCACCTGCTCCAGGCTGGTGAAAGCGCCGTTGTGGAAAAACACCTGGCGCGTGGCGACGTTGCGCAAGGACGGCGTCTTGAACAGGCCGCAATATTCGGTCTTGTCCTTGAGGTCGGTACGGTCCGGGCCGCACAAGCCCATGTCGAAATATTTTGGATCGGCGTTGGCCGGGATGTTCTTGTTGCGCGGCACGCCGATGGCGATCAGGCCGTAGTCGGTAAATTGCGGAAACGCGCCGCTGGCGGTGATTTCGCTGATATGGCATGAGGCGCAGTTGCCTTTGGACGCATCGTTGAACAGCCGCAAGCCATTCAATTCCTGTTTGCTGAGCTGGGTTTGCTGGCGCAGGAAGGCGTCGTACTTGCTGTTGTACGGATAAAACTCGGTCGGGCTTTCCTGGAATACTTCCAGCGCCATCAGCGCCCACTTGAAAGCCTGTTCCCGGCTGTCGAAAATATCTTCGCCGAAGGTGGCGCGGAATTGCGCTACGTAGCTTGCCTTCTTCAGTTTCTCCACCACTTCGGCTGCGTTCGCATTGCCCATTTCGTGCGCCGACAACAGCGGAATCCGCGCCTGGTCGTGGGTGGATGGCGCGCGGCCGTCCCAGTTGTGGCCGCCGGTGGGGCCGGCGTCGATGCTGTCATCGCCGTCGTCGTCGAAGAAGTGTTCGGTGAAAGCCGGCACATTCTGTATATAACGCAGCGAAGGCACGGCGCGCGTGCCCAGCGTTTTCATTTCCTTGCCGCCCAGCTGCACCGCCAGGTTGTTGGGCGGGCCGAATGCATGGTCGGGGCTGTGGCAAGTAGCGCAAGACATCTTGCCCGAGGCCGACAGGGAAGGATCGGAGAACATGGTGCGGCCGAGCGCGGTCATGTCGGCTACCGAAGGCTGTTTTTTCAGCGTCGGCGCATAGGTGGCGCCCACGTAGGCTGGCGTAGCAGGCTTGGCGGCTTCGGCGTCAGCATGCTGCTGGCCGCAGGCGTTCAGGAGAAACGCGGCGACGCCGCTCAGGATTGCAATGACCGCTGGTTTCATAGAAATGTTTGGCAAGCCTTGGGGGACGAGCGGAGCGCCGCATCGAATGGGAGGCAAGCCTAGCAGCGTTGTGTGACAGAACGATGACACATCCACACCCTAAAAATAAATGGCGGCCGGCACGGCATTTCACACAGCTGACATATTCGGGGCATAGGATTGCGCTTTTTATCACCCCGGGGAGGGTTTATGAAGCGGACCAAACAATGGCTGCCAGAGACGGTGGCAGCGGTGGCAACGGTGACACTAGCGGCGGGCTTGAGCGCATGCGGCGGTGGCGGCGGCGGCTCGATCGGCGATTCCGGCGGCGCTGTGACCAGCGGCCAGGTAACCGGCAGCTATTATGAAAAAGCCAAAGTCTGCTTCGAAGACAAGGTAAAGAAAGCAACCTGCGACGCCGCCTCGCCGGTAACTACTACGGCCGCTGACGGTTCCTATTCCCTCAAAGGCCAGGGCGCGGTGGTGGCCACTGTCGATACTGGCGCCATCCGCCATGAAGCGCTGGGCGACAAAGGCAGCGCCGTCACGCAGAAGCTGGTGTTTCGCGCACCAACCGGCCACAGCGCTTTCGTCAGCGCCATCTCGACCGAACTGGCCGCGGCCATGGATGCCAACGGCGGCGATTTCGCCGACGCCAGCAAGAAGCTGGCCGCCAAGATCGGCACTGCCGAAGCCAACCTGCTGGCCGACATCAACAAGCTGGGCGGCAATGACCTGGCCAAGCTGAAAGCCGAAGCAGCAGCCGTCAACGCCGCCATCGCAGCGGCTATCGCGCAAGGCGGCAATGTCGACCTGGGCCAGGCACTGGGCAGCGCGCTGGCCATGAACAATATCCAGAACGTGGTGGTGATCTTTGCCGAAAACCGCGGCTTCGATAACCTGTACGGCCTGTTCCCGGGCGCCAACGGTATTCCCGGCGTCAATCCGACCTCGGCTTCCAGCTACGTGCCGCAAAAGGATTTCGACGGCAGCACCCTGCCGGTCCTGCCGCCTACCTGGGGCGGCATGACCCTGGCCGGCCAGAGCACCGTCATCACGCAAGCGCAGTCGGCCAACCTGCCGAACAAGCCGTTCCAGATCGACGATGTCAACAGCCCGATCGCCATGTCGTCGAGCGTGATTACGCGCGACCTGGTGCATCGCTTCTTCAATAACCAGATGCAGATCAACGGCGGCAAGAACGACAAATTCGCCGCTTACTCGGATGCCGGCGGCCTCAGCATGGGTTATTACGACGGCAGCAAGATGAAGCTGTGGAATATCGCCAAGCAGTACACGCTGGCCGACAATTTCTTCATGGGCGCCTTCGGCGGCTCCTTCCTGACCCATCAGTACCTGATCTGCGCCTGCGCGCCGACTTACCCGAATGCCGACGCCGCCACTTCGCCTGCCAAGGGCAGCATCTCGGCGGTCACGCTCGACGCCAGCGGCAACCTGGTCGGCCTGACCCCAGGCACCGGCAATCCGACTTCGGTATTGAACGGCGCACCGGTCTACCAGAAGGACAGCACCATCACGCCGAAAGATGCCGCCGGCATGTTCTATGCGGTCAACACCATGCAGCCGCCATACCAGCCTAGCGGCAACAACGCCGCCGCGGTCGCTGCCTACGCCGATCCGAGCAAGGCCACTACCCTGCCGGTCCAGACCCAGACCAATATCGGCGACGAGCTGACGACCAAGGGCATCGACTGGGCCTGGTATGCCGGCGCCTGGAATGCCGCCTTGGCCGATGCGCCGAACGCCACCCGCAGCGTGATCTACGGCGGCAAGGTCCAGTTCCAGCCGCATCACCAGCCGTTCAACTACTACAGCCGCTTCGATCCGGCCACCGCCACCGGCGCTGCCGAGCGGGCCAGCCACCTGAAGGATTTCGATGCTTCCTTCCTGCAGGATGCAGCCGCCGGCAAACTGCCTGCGGTGGCGTTCTACAAACCGCAAGGGAACTTGAACCAGCATGCCGGTTATGCCAACGTGGCTGACGGCGACGCCCATATCGCCGACGTCATCGCCAAGCTGCAAGCCAGCCCGCAATGGAAGAACATGCTGATCGTGGTGACCTACGATGAAAACGGCGGTTTCTGGGATCACGTGGCGCCGCCCAAGGGCGACCGCTGGGGTCCGGGCACGCGCTTGCCGACTCTGCTGGTGTCGCCGTATGCGAAGAAGGGTTTCGTCGACCACACCCAGTACGACACCGCTTCCATCCTGCGTTTCATCACCAACCGCTATGCGCTGCCGGTACTGCCTGGTATCACCGCCCGCGACAAGGCGCTGGTGGCGAATGGCGCCAAGCCGATGGGCGACCTGAGCGCTGCATTGACACCGGTCCCGCAAGAGTAATCTGGCCGAAACCCGGTTAGCAAAACCATAAAGCCGGCTGCCTTGAAAAAGGCAGCCGGCTTTTTTATTGCCAGGATCCCATGGGCGCCAGCGCCGGCGACAGTTCAGCTTCACCCCAACGCAGCGGCAACGAGGCCTCGACCCGTATCGCCTGCTCCAGATGGAAACGCAGCAAGCGCTCGGCGCCTGTGAATGCCGCGACTTCGGGACCGTCCCAGATCAGCTCGGCGCTGACTGCCAGGTACAGCAAATCGCCGCTGGCGAAATCGATGAACAGCAAGCCGGCGCGGGGATGTTCAACCAGGTTGCCGATAGTGTTGAAGTAAAAATTGCCGACAAAATCAGGCACTGTCAGTGTCTTTGCATCGTCGATGCGGACGAAGCCGGGCTTGCCGCCGCGGTGTGAAACGTCAACTCCGTGCTGGCGATCGTCGGCTGCTGCGGGTTTACCCATGAAAGCAGAGGCAATGAAGAAAGTGTCGGCGCCGGCGATCAGGTTTTGCATCGCGGCGTCGAGCTGTTCCGTCCGGTGGACCACAGGCGCCGCTGCGCCGTCGTCCTCAATCAGGGTGGGACGGCGCGCCTGTATGTATTTGGGGCAGTTGCCGAAGCTCTGGTCCACCTTCAGCGTCCACCCCGCGGCGCTGATGTCCTCGACCTTGCCGTTCATGCGGTTGCGGCGGCGGGTATGCGGTTCTATGCCGAGGATGCCGATCGCGGCGTTATGGACCAGGTTTTGCCGCAGCGGGTCGGCTGCCAGCATGTGCGGATGCAACTCCAGGTGTTCAGCGTCGGGCGAGGTCACGAAACCGGGTGCGCCAGTCACTATCGAGGCCCACGGCTGCTGTTCGCGGTCGATGCTGCCGACGATCATGAACGGCAGCTGCTGGAAGAACTCGCGATGCTGGTCCGGCATGAAGCTGCGCAGCAGATGGCCGCGGCTCGCCATCTTTTCCAGCACGCCGACACGCTGCTGCACTGCCTGTTCGCCGCTATGGAAAGGCGTATTTTCTGGAATGGTTGCTACTGTTTCAGGATGGGACATGTCTTGCCTCCTTGGTGGAGCGCCTCGATCGCTTGCGACCGGGGCGCGCAGTCTCAAGCTGCCAACGCCGGCGGAGTGGCTTGCATGGCGACAAAACCGGGCAAGGCTTCAACCCGGCCCAGCCATGCGCGGATATGCGGATAGTCGTCCAGCGCCACGCCGCCCTCAGGCGCATGCGCTATATAGCTGTAAGCCGCTACATCGGCGATCGTCACTTGGGCGCCGGCCAGGAACACGCGATCGGCCAGATGCGGTTCCAGCAGCGTGAACAGTCGCTTGGCGGTGGCGCAGGCCGCGCCGTGGTCGAGCGGCATGCCGAACAAGGTGGCCAGGCGGGCGCTAGCCGGGCCGCGGAAAATCTCGCCCGCCGCCAGCGACAGGAAGCGCTGCACGGTGGCCGCCCCCAAAGGGTCGCGCGGCAGCCAGCTGGCATCGCCGTATTTGCTTGCCAGATAGACCAGGATCGCATTCGAATCGGCTAGCGTAACCTCACCGTCTTCAATCACGGGCACTTGGCCGAACGGATTTTTCGCCAGGAACTCAGGCTTTTTCTGTTCGCCGGCGCCGAGGTTGACGTCGATCATTTCAAACGGCAGATCCAGCAGGGACAGAAATAGCTGGACGCGGTGGGCGTGGCCGGACAAGGGTGCGCGATAAAGGCGGATCGGTTGGGCTGGGCGGGCGGCTGGCATGGAGGATCTCCTGGATGGCTGGGATAAAAGCTCAGTGAAGCATCGTGAGCGATGCGTGGCAAAAACTGCATGGTCTGTACCGAACAATCGGTACAATACAAAAGCAAAACCAGACTGTCAAGTAAAAACAGAAAGTCAAAAATGCCTTACCTGGCTGGCTGAGGGCCAAGCAGGATGGCGGGAAAATTTTCTATCATGCGCAAAAAGGGGCCGTTGCTGTCCAAAGCGCGAGACACGATCAGCGATCCCTGGATCGCCACCACGGCATTTTCCGCGCGGACGGCGGCCTCCACCTTATCCACGCCAGCCTCCTCGGCTACCCCGGCCAGCAAGGCCATCAGGGCCCGCATGCGCCCGCCCAGGTGCTGCTGGAACAGCGAACCGGCTTCGCCGATGGTGAATACATCCATCAGGCAGGGCGCCATGCCATTGGAGTAGTACTCGGTCAGCTTGCCGGCGAAGCGCTGCAGGCGGATGGCGGATGCCTCGCGGCTATCCAGGGTGGACAGCACGTGCTGGGTGAACCAGGTGCCGACCGCGGCCATGGCTGCGCTCGCCATGTCTTCCTTGCCGTTTGGAAAATAATGGTAAAGACTTGACCGCCCGAGGCCGGTAGCGTCAGACAGGCGCGACAGGCTGCTGCCTTCATAACCGTAGCGGCGAAAGGCGGCCAGGATGCGATCGATGACCTGGTCGCGGGAGAGGGTAGCTGTTGGCATGGTATTGGGCCTGGTGAGTGTACCGAATGTTCGTTGTTATCAATGTAGAGGTGAAATACCAAAACAGCAAGGACATCCCTGCAAAATCAGCGTTGGTTCTGGCAGCTGCAGAATAATAGTTGCATAGCTAACTATATCGATCTAGAATAAAGCCATGTTTGATCACTGCCTTTATTTCAACACCACGGCCTTGGCGCGCATCGTCGAGCGCGAGTGGAATGCTGCCTACCAGCCGTTCGATCTGACTGCGCCGCAGGGTTTCGTGCTGCGCGCAGTGCTGAGGCAGCCCGGGCTGCTCAATAGCGAACTGGCCGGCATCTTCGGCATTGCCAGGCCGACGGCGACTCGTTTGCTGGACGCGCTGCTGGCCAAGAACCTTATCGAACGTCGTCCTTCTGCCGCCGACGGCCGCGAATGGAATATCTTTCCGACAGCGGCGGCGCTGGCGCTGGACGGACCGATCAATGCCGTCAGCGCGGAATTGGACCAGCGTTTGCGCGGGCAGATGGGCGGCGAGCGTTTTGACGATTCGATCAGCGCCCTGCGCGGGGTCAGGGAAAAAATCGGCTAAATGCTGGCGTGACCATGCAAGGCAGGCAAGCCTGCCTAAATTTTCATTCAATTAGTTGTTTAGCTAACTTATTTTGCGAAGGAATCGCCATGCCAGCAATCTCAAGCAATATGCGGAAAACCGCAGGACTCCGCGCCATTCTGGCGGCGCTTGCAGTTGCCGCCGCAGCCACTGGAATCATCTTGTATCTGTTGTTTGCCGAGCCAGGCCTGCTGGATAACCAGGGCGCTTGCCTGGCGGCGCATGCGGCCGACTATGGCCTCACCACGCAGCAACTGAGCAGCGACGTCAGCCGCCAGTCAGAGTTGGTGGCGGCGCTGTCCTCCTGTTCCGGCATGGCGCCCTGAGTTGCGGCAGACCTGCTTATTCCGCCAGTTGCGACGTGGCGCCGGGCGCCGCCGCGCGGGAAAGCGGGACATGGCCACGGCTCAGATGCAGTGAAAAACAGGCGCATGACAAGGCCGCAGCTGACAAGGCGGCGCCGAACCAGGGCGTGGCCGCCAGCGACTGCCAGGCAATCACGACGCCGCCGCAGGCCGCTCCCAGCGCCACGCCAAGATGCATGGCTGAGGTGTTGAGGCCGATATTGACTTCGCTGTCAGCCGGCGCCGAACCGATCAGGTAGCTCTGCACGGTTGGCGAGATGCTCCAGCTCAGGCTGCTCCATATCATCATCGCCGGCAGGAACAGCCAGAGGGATCCGGCAAACAGCGGCAGGCTGGCCAGCACCACAGTGAACATGGCAGGCACCAGCCACAGTGTGCGGCGTGCGCCCAGCCGGTCCGACAGCCAGCCGCCGAGATAACCGCCGCTGACTGCCGATGCGCCGAACAGCGCATACATCAGGCTCAGGCTGTTGCCATGCAAACCGAGCGTGGCGCCGAGGTAGGGCGCCAGGTAGGCAAACAGGGTGAAATGGCCGGCGATCATCAGGATCGACACCAGCTGGGCGCAACTCAGGCTCGGGATCGCCAGCTGTTGCCAGTAGCGCTGCAAAGGGAAGGGCACGGGCAAGGGCTGCTGCGCGGTCATGCGCGGCAGGCTGGCTTGCAGCCAGAAGATCAGCGCGGTGGCAAGCAAGGCCATCGCGGCAAACGGCAGGCGCCAGCCGAAATGGCCGCTGAGGACGATGCCGAACGGTATGCCCAGCACCAGCGAGCCGCTGATGCCCATGAAGATGACGCCGATGGCCCGGCCCCGGTGGCTGGGCGCCACCAGCGCCGAGGCGAAAGTGGTGCTCAGCACCACGATCAGCGAACAGCTCGCGGCGGAAACGATCCGGAGCACAAACAGCGCCGCATAGTTCGGCGCCAGCGCGGCTGCCAGGTTGCTGAGGGCGAATACGGCCAGCGCCGCCTGCAGCAGGGCGCGCCGCTCAAAGCGTGCAGTCAGCGACAGCAGCAGCGCTGCGCAAACTGCAAACGACAGGGAAAACACGCTGGTCAGTTGGCCGGCGACGCTGACCGACACCGACAGGTCGCGGGCGATCGGCAGCAGGATGCCGCCGACAATGTTTTCGTCGAGGCCGGCGATGAAAGCCACCAGCGCGAGCAGATAGATACGACGATCCATGGACGGTTTTTGTTGAGTGGGAGAACGCAATGCGCGGCAATCAGCCGCACAGCCAGCATAGCCGACGCCTTGCCGTTCAGGTATTGGGTTTGATGATACCCTTCATGACCGCTCTGCTAATTGCATGGCGGGTGCTGTAGACGCCCAGCTTCATCGCCACATTCTTCATGTGGAAATACACGGTGCGCTGCGATATGCCCAGGATCAGGCCGATTTCGCTGCTGGTCTTGCCGTCGGCGCTCCAGCGCAGGCATTCGAGTTCGCGCGCCGACAAGATCGGTTCCTGGTTCGGCGCGACTTTGCGCCACAAGCGTTCAGCGGCTTCCTGCAGATAGACGCCGAGCAGCAGGGCGTCGGCCTGGACGCCGGTAGACAGCGCCTGACCTGCCGCATTGCTATAGAAATCGAGGCGGCTCACCGTATGCTTGCTGTGCAGCGCCAGGCTAATGCCTTGCGTGACGCCTTTGGTCTTCAACAAGGGATAGATCTGTCCGCCATGCAGCAGACACAATTGGTCGACCTGCCAGTTCAGCGGCAGGCAGGAACGCGCGAGATGCTGGCGGACCGGATCGGTCTTGTCGTCCGCCGGCTGGCTGAACTGCTGCAGCATGGCGTTTGGCAGGCTGCCGAACAATTGCACTTGCGAAGCGCCGTTGACGCTGGCGATCTCCATCCGCAGCATGAAATCGCAAATGCCAAGCTGCGCCAGCAGACGTTGCATGCACGCACGCAGCTGCTCCCAGTCAGGGGCCTGCACGACCTGCAGCAGGTCGGGAGCGGATAATCGGGCAGCAGTTTCGCTTCGCAGCATGGGGTTTTTATGACTCTATGATTTTATATCGGCAGACTGGTCACGCAAGAAATCCGCCAAGGAATAAAAGGGTTCGCGTAAAAAGTGGGTCGGGAAATCAAACAGCGCCCAGTAGTAGTCCTGAGCGCCGAAACAAATCTGCGCCGGCAGGCAGTATGATAGCCAATCGTGGCGCAACGCGTCGGTATACATGCCGCCGCTGTCGGAAAAGAACGGCACCAGCCGCATTTCGCGCAAGCCGGTCAGCAGTTCCAGCGGCGCGCCGTAGTCCTGCGCTACCTCCAGCTGCGACATCAGGCTGGCTTCGGTTTCCACCACCATCAGCGTCGCCTTGCCCTGCATGTCGAAGAACAGGATGCCGGTCGGGTTGGGGAACAGGTAATACTCGACAAAACCGTGCCGCTTGCACAGCTGTTCGACCAGCGTTTCCAGCGCCGGGTCCGACAGGAAGGTATAGGAATGGCGCGACAACAGGTCTTTCAGCGTCAGCGACTGGGCGTGGAAGAATTCCTTTTGCAGGCTGCGGATTTCCAGTTCCAGGTGGTCGAGCGCATCGTGGTCGCTTTTCTTGATGAAGCGGTCGATCAGGCCGCGGTTGAAGGCATCGATTGCAATCTTTTCATCGGCCTGGCCGGTGAACAGGATTTTTTTGCAAGGCAGGTCTTGCACCGCCTGGCAAAACGCCAGGCCGTTCATTTGCGGCATGGCGTAGTCGATCACTAGCACCGACGGCAACAGGAAACGGCGGCGGTTCATCGATTGCCGGTAAATCTGCTCGATGTCGACCGCCACCGTGCGCCGCTCGAACGAGAACGCCTGTTCGTCATAATTGACCCGGATCGACTGGCTCTTGCTGGGTGAATGGCGATAAGCGTCGCGCAGCCACTCGAGGGCGGCCTGGGTATCGTGGAAAACCTTGCGCGCCATGTGCGGCGGCAGCTGGAAAGCCAGGCTGTCGAGGAAGCTCTGGCTATCGTCGATGAGGATAGTCAGGGTCGGATGTTGATAAACAGGTAATGAAATGTTCATATCAGGGGCATTGCCGGCGCAAGGATGGCGTTTGCGCTTGGTCTGGAAAGACAGTTAATTTAACAGAGAGCGCATGTCTGCTGCTTTTTGTTGCACTATAGGCGGAAAATCCAGCACAAAAATGGTGTAGCGAAGCGGACGTGAAACCACGCGTATGCGCGCGCCCCAGGCTTCCAGCACATCCTTGCAAAAAGCCAGTCCGATGCCGGTGCCGCTGGATTCGGGATAGGCGTAAAAGCGTTCGAAAATCTGCGACGTGCGGCCGGCCTCGATGCCGCAGCCGGTATCGATGAACAGCAGCCTCGGCCTCGGCCGGGCGCCGTCCAGCACGATTCGGATCCGGCCCTTGCCGACGCGCTGGACCGAAGTCAACGCATTGCGCAGCAAATTGATCAGGACCATAGAACACAGCTCGACCTGTCCCAGCAGGCGAAAATCGGAGCGGATCGTGATGGCCACCAGTTCGCGCTGTTCCTGGTTGACGAACGGATAGCGCTGCATCATCAGGTCGACTACCGCCGCCATCGACACGATGTCCTTCGGCACCAGGTTTTCCCTGCCGGTCGAGGCGCTCAGCAGGAACAGGTCGATTACGTTGTTCATGTGGCGGACTTCGAGTTCGATCCGGGCCAGCGCCTTTTCCATCGGCACCTGGCTTGGCGTCGCCTGCGGCGCGTTCTCCTGAAGCAGCCGGCTCAAGCCGCGCGCATTGGCGTTGATGCTGCGCAAAGGCGTGCGCAATTCGTGCGATACAGTCGCCAGCGCGGTCGCCATGCCGGCCAGCTTTTCCCGCGCCAGGACCTTTCTGCCGACCTTGGCGAGCGACACCGTGAACACGGCGAACAGCTGGATCGGCACTTGTTCCAGCATCTCAGGACTGAGCGGCATGAGGCTGCCATGGACTATTGAATAAACAACGTAAGCCAGCAGGGTTCCTATGACATATGACAGGAAGGCCAGGGTGGTGTCGAAGTGGAACAGCAGGATCAGGCCGATCAGCAGCGACTGGCCCCATACCGCTGAACCGTCATTCATGAGGAACATGAACGTGAAAAAAAACGGCAGGCCGAAGGTCAGGCAAACGAAAAAATAAGCTGCCAGCCATTTTTTCTGGCGCAGGTGGCGAATCAATATGATCGGCCCGCAGAGCGCGACGCAAAACAGGCGCAAGCTGAGGTTTTCGTATGGCTGCGGAAACCAGTATGCCCAGACCACGTAATACAGCGGCATGCCGATCACGGCGACCCACGCCAGGATCGCTACTCGGTTGGCCATGTCATTGAATTGAGTGTTGATGCTCAGCCACCAGCGGCTTGCCGCGCGCTCCCAGGCCCGCCAGCGCTTGCTTTTCCAGCTGCTAATGTTTTCAATCATGATGTATCAGATATTAGGCCTATTGGATTTGATGCGGGGTCGTTGCGAGGCGACGCTAAGTTAGCGATGTGCTAAGTCCAATTGCATAACCTGATTCCACGTTCCAGACAGGGACATGGCGGCTCTGTTTGGTTTTTCATCTGAAAGTATAGGGGAGAAAATCATGCCATTAACAGAAAGCTACCACGAACCTTTGATTTTGGCAGCAGAGCAGCGCCTGCCAGCCTTCGTATCCACCCGTCTGGACGAGTATTACACGGATCGCATGGAAAAATTGTGGGGTGGCGAACACTTGCTGCACTGGAGTTCGCCTGGACCGAACGCCATTTATTTATCTAGCAACGATTATCTGTGCATTGCCGCGGAACCGCGGCTGATCGAGGCGCAGGCGGCGTGCCTGTTACGCGGCGAAGCCGGCCTGCTGATGTCGACGGTGTTCGTGCGGGAAGGCAGCGCCCAGCCGTGCCTGGAAAAAAAAATGGCAAATTTCATGGGGGCGGAAGACGGCTTGATCACACAGTCCGGCTGGAGCGCCAATGTCGGCCTGCTGCAAACCATAGCCGGTCCCGGCGTGCCGGTCTACCTGGACATGCAGGCGCATGCTTCCTTGTGGGAGGGCGTGCATGCGGCCCAGGCGCGGCCGGTGCCGTTCTTGCACAATGAGGTTGAACATCTGCGGCGCCAGGTGCTCAAGCACGGCGCCGGCGTGATCGTGATCGATTCGGTCTACAGCGTCAGCGGCAGCGTGGCTCCGCTGCGTGAAGTGCTGGCGGTCGCCGAAGAAAGCGGCAGCATCCTGGTGGTGGACGAATCGCATTCGCTCGGCACGCACGGTCCTGCGGGGGCCGGCCTGGTGGTGCAGATGGGCTTGTCCGATCGTGTCCATTTTCGTACTGCGTCGCTGGCCAAGGCTTTCGGCGGAAGGGCTGGATTCATCACCTGTTCCAGTAAATTCAAAGGCTACTTCCTGTCCACCTCGCGTCCCGCCATTTTCAGTTCCTGCATGCTGCGGCATGAGCTTGCCTGGTTCGACGCTGCGCTGGATTTCATCCGCAACGCGGATGAGCGGCGCCTTGCCTTGCATCGCAATGCACGCCGCATACGCGACGGCTTGACCAAGTTGGGCTACAACGTCAGCGACGGCACGGAGCAGATCATTGCGCTGGAAGCCGGAACCGAGCCGAAGACGCAGGTGCTGCGCAAGGCGCTGGAAGCGGAGGGCATTTTCGGCGCGGTTTTTTGCGCCCCGGCGACACCCAAGAACCGCTCGCTGGTCCGGCTGACGCTCAACTCCGGCCTGACCGAAGTGGAAATCCGCCAGATTTTGCAAGCCTGTGCGGCGATTCGCGACAAAGTGCAGCTGGCCGACTGGTCATCCAGCAAGCGCATGGCTGCCGCCGCTCTCAGCTAACCTCGCCGGCTGGCTTCCCGGGGCCTGCGGTCTTCGGGAAGACCTCAGCCATGTTTCAGGACCAGGCGCCGCACTGTGTTCCAGCTCCTGGTGGTGGCCGGCAAGCCGAGCAGTTTTTCCAGGAAAGCGTTGGGGCTGCCCGGACTGTTGCCGATTTTCCTGCTGACGCTCAGCGCTTCCGAACCGGTGCAATGGAATATTTCAAGGTCGCGCCGCTTCGACTCCAGCGGCAGCGCGGCCGGCATGACGCTGTCCGCGTGCAGGAAAGAGACGCAGCATTCGTAGACATTGTCGCGCTCGATAGCGGCGAACGGATCCAGCGCCACCAGCTCGGCCAGATAGTCGATGCGGCGGATGTATGCCGGCTCCTGGAGTCCGCATTCTGCCTGCAGGATCTGACGCGCCTGCGCCAAAACCTTGAGCGCCCTGGCGTCGCTCTTGGTGGTGAAGACCACGGTGCCATTGGTCAGGAATGAAGCTGCGGCATCGGCGCCGGCGCTGATGAAAGCCGCTTCCAGCTGTGCCTTGTCGGGACAGTTGGGCCGCCCCAGGTTGAGGTTGCGGAAAAAGGCAGCGTATTTCACGCCACCGGGTTTGCCGGCCGCCGTCATTTTTGCGCCCGCACCAGCAAATTGATCTTTGCCGCGGCAGCCAGCAGCATGGGCAGGCAATGTTCAAGCAGGTGCGCCGGGGTCGGATTATTCACCTGGCCGCTGAGGTTGATGGCGGCGACCACCCGGCCATTGCGGTCGAATACCGGCGCGGCCAGCGAGACCAGGCCCGGCTCCAGTTCTTCATTGACCATGCACCAGCCCTGGATCCGCACCTGGCGGATGATTTCCAGCAGGCGCTGCGGATCGACCACCGTGTGTGCTGTATGCGCCGGCAACGAGGCGGCGGCCAGGCGCTGCGCGAGGGTTTCGTCCGGCAAACCGGCCAGCAGCACACGGCCCAGCGAAGTGGCATAGGCCGGCAAGCGGCTGCCGACGCCGAGGTTGATCGACATGATCTTGTGCGCGGGCACCCGCAGCACATACACGATGTCGTCGCCGTCCAGCACGGCGGCGGAACAGGACTGGCGCAGGCTTTGCACCAGGTCTTCCATTACCGGCTGGGCCTGGGTCCAGACCGGTAGCGACGACAGGTAGGCAAAACCCAGTTCCAGCACTTTCGGCGTCAGGCGGAACAGGCGGCCATCCATCTCGACATATCCCAGGTGCAGCAAGGTCAGCAGGATGCGGCGCGCTCCGGCGCGGGTCAGCCCGGCGCCGGCCGCGACTTCGGTCAGCGTCTGCGCCGGCGCCCGGGCGCCGAAGCTGCGCAGCACCGCCAGTCCGCGGGCAAAGGACTGGACGTAGCTGTCGCCAGGTTTGGGATCGCTGGCATCGGACGGATTTGGCATGGTCAGGTTTTCATTAATCAGAATGTAATGCGCAGAATGTAATGCGCGGGATGTAATACGCAAGAGTAAAACGGCCCAGGCGCGAGGATGCGTAAATATGCAGCAGTTGACATTCGCCAGCTGGGTGACTATTCTTTTGAAATAAGTTCTTTATATGAATATTTGTTCATTATAAGAACTTTATTATATTTTTCAACTGAAAAGTTCGTAAAAGCCATGATTAATAAAATTATCCCTTCGGTCGAACAAGCGCTTGCCAATATTCATGACGGCGCCACGGTCATGATCGGCGGTTTCGGCGGCGCCGGACAGCCGGCAGAACTGATAGACGCCCTGATCGCGCAGGGCGCACGCGACCTGGTGATCGTCAACAACAACGCCGGCAACGGCGAAACCGGTTTGGCGGCGCTGCTGAAGGCGAGGCGGGTACGCAAGATCATCTGCTCCTTTCCGCGCCAGGCCGATTCGCAAGTCTTCGACGGCCTGTACCGCGCCGGCGAACTGGAACTGGAGCTGGTCCCGCAAGGCAACCTGGCGGAACGGATCCGCGCCGCCGGCGCCGGCATCGGCGCATTCTTCACGCCCACCGGGTACGGCACGGAGCTGGCCAAGGGCAAGGAGACCCGCGAAATCAACGGCAAGATGCATGTGCTGGAACATCCGATTCACGCCGATTTCGCCCTGATCAAGGCTGAGTGCGGCGACCGTTGGGGCAACCTGACCTACCGCAAGACCGCGCGCAATTTCGGCCCTGTCATGGCCAGCGCCGCCAAGGTCACGATCGCCTCGGTGCACGAGATCGTCGAGCTCGGCAGCCTCGATCCCGAAAGCGTGATTACGCCCGGCCTGTACGTCCAGCGGGTGGTGCAGGTGCCGCGCAGCGCAACCGGTCCGGCCGGTTTCAAGGCCGCATGAAAAAGACGAGAACAAAGAGAAGAGGACAAGATGAATAAGTGGAGCAGAGAACAAATGGCGGCGCGCGTGGCGCAGGACATACCTGACGGCGCCGTGGTCAACCTGGGAATCGGCTTGCCGACGCTGGTGGCGAACCAGCTGCCGAGCGACCGCGAAGTGATCCTGCACAGCGAGAACGGCGTGATCGGCATGGGCCCGGCGCCGGCCGCCGGCGAGGAAGACTACGACCTGATCAACGCCGGCAAGCAGGCGGTGACGCTGCTGCCGGGCGGCTGTTATTTCCACCATGCCGACAGCTTCGCCATGATGCGTGGCGGCCACCTGGATGTCTGCGTGCTTGGCGCGTTCCAGGTGTCAGCCAGCGGCGACCTGGCCAACTGGCACACCGGCGCCGCGGATGCGATCCCGGCCGTCGGCGGCGCCATGGACCTGGCCATAGGCGCCAAAAAAACCTATGTGATGATGGAGCATCTCACCAAGGCGGGCGAAAGCAAGCTGGTCGCAACCTGCACTTATCCGCTCACCGGGATCGCTTGCGTGAGCCGGGTTTATACCGACCTGGCGGTGATCGACCTTGCCGCCGACGGCGCCAGGGTAATCGCCATCGTCGACGGCTTGTCGTTCGAGGAGCTGCAGAAGCTGACCTCGGTGCCGCTCGTCATGGCTTACTGATTAACTGATTCAGGAGAAACCCATGTCCCACGCTTTCATCTGCGATGCCCAGCGCACGCCCTTCGGCCGATATGGCGGCGCGCTGGCCAGCGTGCGCGCCGACGATCTCGGCGCGATTCCCATCCGTGCCCTGATGGCGCGCAATCCCCAGGTCGACTGGCAAGCAGTGGCCGACGTCATCTACGGTTGCGCCAACCAGGCCGGCGAAGACAACCGCAACGTGGCGCGCATGTCGGCGCTGCTGGCCGGCCTGCCGCTGGAAGTGCCCGGGGCGACGCTGAACCGCCTGTGCGGATCCGGCCTTGACGCGCTGGGCACGGCGGCGCGCGCCATCAAGAGCGGCGAGGCCGGCCTGATGATCGCCGGCGGCGTCGAAAGCATGAGCCGGGCGCCGTTCGTGATGGCCAAGGCCGAGAGCGCGTTTTCGCGCAGCGCCAGGATCGAAGACAGCACCATCGGCTGGCGCTTCGTCAACGCCCTGATGAAGCAGCAGTATGGCGTCGATTCCATGCCCGAGACCGCGGAAAACGTCGCGGCGGAATACGGCATCAGCCGCGCCGACCAGGACAAGATGGCGCTGGCCAGCCAGATGAAAACGGTGGCGGCGCAACACGCCGGCTACTTCGACAGCGAAATCACGCCGGTTGCAGTCCCGCAAAAAAAAGGCGAAACCATCGTCGTCGATAAAGATGAACATCCGCGCGCCACCAGCCTGGAAGCGCTGGCCAAGCTGAAACCTGTAGTCAGGCCGGACGGCAGTGTCACGGCAGGTAATGCCTCTGGCGTCAACGATGGTGCTTGCGCATTGCTGCTGGCCGACGAAGCCAACGCCGCGAAACACGGCCTGGTGCCGAGGGCCAGGATCGTCGCCATGGCCACCGCCGGCGTTGCGCCACGCGTCATGGGCATGGGTCCGGCGCCGGCGACGCTGAAAGTGCTGGCGATGACAGGTTTGACCCTGGACCAGTTCGACGTGATCGAGCTGAATGAGGCGTTTGCCGCCCAGGGACTGGCGGTATTGCGTCAGCTCGGTTTGCAGGACGACGACCCGCGCGTCAATCCGAACGGTGGCGCCATCGCGCTGGGCCATCCGCTGGGCGCATCCGGAGCGCGCCTGGCTGCCACCGCGGTCAACCAGCTGCAGCGCATCCAGGGCCGCTATGCACTGTGCACGATGTGCATCGGCGTCGGCCAGGGGATTGCGGTGGTGCTGGAACGGGTCTGATTGCGAACGGCCGGGAAAACGAGTGCGGCGCGTGGTATAAATAGGACATATAAGCAGGATATGTCCTAAATATCTTACCCGCCCATGAGCTATCTCTGCGACGCCTCGCGCGCAACCCTGATCATTGTCGACTTGCAGGAAAAACTGATGCCGGTGATCGATCAGGGTGCGCTAGTCCTGCAGCGCGCGGTGCTGCTGGCCCAGGCCGCCGGATTACTGGGCATTCCCGTAATCGGCACCGCGCAGCAGCCGTTGCGGCTGGGCGGACCGTCGCGCCCATCCATGCGCTGCTGGGCCGGACCATAGAAAAAACCAGCTTCGATGCCTGCGCCCAGCCCGCATTCATGGCGGCGCTGAGCAATGGCCGCGAAGAGCTGGTGGTGCTGGGCTGCGAGGCCCATGTCTGTGTGCTGCAAACGGTACTGGGTTTGCTGCACCGGCAGCGCCGGGTAAAGCTGGTCAGCGATGCGATCGGCTCGCGCCGCAGCAGCGACAAACAAGCTGCCATCGAGCGCGCCCGTGCCGCCGGCGCTGAAATCGTCAGTAGCGAAATGCTGATGTTCGAATGGATGGGCAATAGCGACCATCCGGAATTCCGCAAAATACTCAAGCTGATCAAGTAGCCCGGCAAGCGGTCGTCGTGCACGATGTCCGGTGCGGGAAAAACACAGGCATTTCCTGCCTCTGGATTCAGCCATCCCTTATGTATTTTTCAAGCAAAATGATCAAAAATATATCGAACGGTTTGATAACCACCATCAAAACATGGGATGGACGATATGGATCTTCGAGAAGAGCATTGGCAAAAACTGAAACCGCTGCTGCTGGGGGGAGACGCTGATCCCGGCGCCACCGGCCGCGACAACCGCTTGTTCCTGCAAGCCATCCTGTGGGTTGTGGCGAGCCGCGCCAAATGGTCGGCGCTGCCGCCGGAATTCGGCCGCTGGCAGACCGCCTATGTGCGTTTCATGCGCTGGAACCAGGCTGATATCTGGCGCCAGCTGGCGAACTGCCTGAGCGACGACAGCGAACTGCAAAGGATGCTGGAAGCGATTGTCGCGTTTGGCGACGAATACACGCGGCGCGCAAGCCAAAGGCTGACGAACAAGAGCAACAGGGATGCCTACAGTTCGATGCTGGGAAAAGCGGCCCGGCAAAAATCCTGTGCTTCAATCGAAGAAAATACGATAGCCGGCGCCGGTTCCAACTGGGTATGGCTGCTGAACCGCAGATGAGCCGGCCGCGCAGTTGGTCACGTAGCTAGTTAATTTCTCAGCCGCGGTTGCGCGAGAATTTTGCGGTCAGCTGGTTCAGCTTTTCCGCATGCTGGCGCGCTGCTTTTTCGGCGGCTTCCTGGGCCGCTTCGGCGGCGCGCTGGGCTTTGCGCTGTTCGGCGTTTTTCTTGAAACGTTCACGCAGCGTCTCCGTGGCGTGGGTGCGATGGACTTCCGTCACTTCATCCGTGCTGTTGCCTTCGAGGTCGAACCGGTGCGTCGCTTTTTCCATGCCCTTGAGATAGCGCAGCGAGTTGGTGTGCATGCCGAGCGCGATGCGCAAAGTCTTGCGGTTGAGTTCCGGCGACAGGGCGATGAGCTGCTTGTCGATGCCGATCGCGAGCGGCTGGTAATCGCGGAATACCGCGAATTTTTCCTGGAGTTCCTTGAGCAGAACGCGGGCGGTTTGAACAGGGTTGGGAGTGGATGCGACAGCAGGTGTATTCATTGACAACAAAAGCAGTATGTTTTAGAACGCTCAGGATATCACGGAGATGCCCTGAAACTCTTGCCGGGGCCGTGTTTTCCGGGCTCAAGCGCTGTTTTTCTGCCGCTTGTTGTTCTGCGGAGAAGCGCGCAGCCGCGAATTTACATCACAACCAGTCTATCGTGCATTGTTTCATCGACATACTGTCAATAGTGCGAGGCAATACTCTAAAGGCGCTAATTCCCTGCCAACGCCAATAACCTTTGCGCGCAAATCCTGACGGCATCGCGCAATTGCGGCGGATGGCGGATCTCGAATGCGAACGGCAGCTGCGCCAGCTGCCTGGCGAACCAGTCAAGATCGTCCGACTGGTTATGGACCAGTACGCCATCGGCGGTCTGCTCGAAGATGCCTATGGCGTCGGACAGGTGCTCGCGAGCCGACTTGAGATCGGTCTTGAGCAATACCTCTATCGCAAACGCGCGCGGCATGGTGGCGACCGAAAACGCCAGGTGGGCCAGGGCGTCGAAACCCGCCGGGCGGATAAAATTTTGTTCCAGCAACTGCACCTGGCCGATCCGGTCCAGCCGGAATGAGCGCAAGTCCTTGCGCAGGTGGCACATGCCAGCCGCGTACCAGCGGCCGTCGCGATACACCAGGCCATAGGCGTCGAAATCGCGCTCGCTGTCGTCGCCGCCGGCGCTGCGGTAATGCAGATGCACGCGCTGCCTGTTTTGCGCCGCCGCGCTTAGCGCAACCAGGGCGGCATTGTCGGCCGGCGAAACAGCTTGCGACAGGTCGAGCTTGACCGTTTCGTCGACAGCGCTGACACGGCGCTTCAGGTTGGCCGGCATGATCCGTTCCAGCTTGGCCTGGGCGCTCGCCACCGCCGGCGCCGCTTCGGCCAGGCCCAGGCCGCGCGCCGCCAGCAAGCCGATCGACAGGGCCAGCGCCTCGTCTTCGGTAAACATCATCGGCGGCAGCTTGAAGCCGGCGATCAGCGCATAACCGCCGTGGCGTCCGCGGTCGGTGGTGATCGGGATTCCCATTTCTTCCAGGGTCACGATGTAGCGGCGCAGCGTGCGGCCGTCGACCCCCAGGCGCGAGGCCATCTCGGCTCCGCTCATCCGGCCATGGGTTTGCAGCAGTTCCAGCACTGCCAGCACGCGTGTGGTTGGGTGGTACATGCTTTGCAGGATATTTTATATATAGGACGGATTATGTCCTATATAGACTTTATCTTCGATTCCAGCAACAAAAAATCCAAGCCAACCAATGCTGGAGGACCGCCATGTATCGATTCATCGCCGGAGTTTTTCTGCTGTCGGCAATGCTCGGCGCGCCGCCTGCCCTAGGTTGCCCGGCTCCTTCAACCAACCAGCGGCCAGCCATGCAAAACATCAGCCATCCCGGCGATTTCCAGGTGATCGAATTTCGCCGCTACCAGATCAAGAGCGGCGGCCGGTCCCGCTTCGTCGCCTATTTCGAAAGTTTTTTCCCGGAAGCCTTCCAGCAACTCGGCGCGCTGGCTCTCGGCCAGTTTTCCGAACGCGGGAACCAGGACGGCTTTACCTGGCTGCGCGGGTTCATGAGCATGGACGAGCGCGCCATCGTCAACAGCGCGTTCTACTACGGACCGGTGTGGAAAGAGCATCGGACCAGGCTCAACGACCTGATCGTCGACAGCGACAACGTGCTGCTGCTGCGGCCGCTGCGCCGGGATAGCGGCGTCAGCGTGCTGCCGGCGGTTGACCCGGTGTGCGAAACAGGCGGCGCACAGGGCGTGGTGGTAGCGCAAATCTTCGCGCTCAAGGCGGGCGATGTCGAACTGTTTGCGCGCCAGGCGGCGTCGGCCTTCGATGCTTACCAGGCGGCCGGCATGCGCCAGGCCGGGTTGCTGGTAACGCTCGACGCGAAAAACAATTTCCCGCAGCTGCCGGTCAGGACCGACGGCCTCTACCTGGTATGGCTGGGGATCGCCAGGGACGACCGGCAGCTGGAAACCGATTTTTATCCGCTGGCCGACCGTGCTGCCAGGCAGCTGGCGGGGGACGGCCTGCTCAGGTCGGCGCCGGAGCTGGTGATCCTCGATCCGGCCAGGCGCTCGCGTCTGCGCTGGCTGGCGGAATAACCGCGTCGCCGCGGATCCTTCGTGCAAATTTTTTACTTTCAGGAGACCTCAACATGAACCAATCCGTCAACCTCTGGCTGTACTTCATGATCGTATTCGGCGTCATCATCCTGCCCGGGCTGGACATGGCTTTCGTGCTGGCAAGCTCGCTGGTCGGCGGCCGGCGCTCCGGCCTGGCGGCGGTGGCCGGGATTGTCGCCGGCGGCGTCTGCCACATGACCATGGGCGCGCTGGGCCTGGCGGTGGTGCTCAAGCTGTGGCCGAGTCTGTTCAACCTGGTGCTGCTGGCCGGCGCTGCTTATATCGCCTGGATCGGCTGGTCGCTGCTGCGCAGCGAGAGCGGCTTCCGTTTTGCATCGGCGTCGCCTGAGTCGGCCTCGGCCAAAGCGCCTGCAACCACCTTTTACCAAGGCATGCTGACCAGCTTGCTCAATCCGAAAGCCTACGTCTTCATGCTGGCGATATTCCCGCAGTTCCTGAAAATCGATGCCGGCCCGATCTGGAGCCAGGCGCTGGTGCTGTGGATCATCACGGCGCTTACCCAGGCTGGCGTGTACGGCTTCATTGCAATCCTGTCCAGCCGCACCCGCAGCTGGTTCGACGCCAATCCGCGCGGCAGCCTGGTTACGGCGCGGGTAGTCGGTGCATTGCTGATAGCGGCCGGAATCTTTACCGGGATCGAAGGCTGGCAGGCGATGTAGCCGCCGCCCCGGCTACCGCACCGAAATAGCGTGCGGTGCACCATCTTCAGGCAAAAACCCTGCGCTACGCGCCGCAACGGCGCGGCAGGCAGCTTGTCTCCTCGGTTTAAATATAAAGAAACTGTTTTTAATCAATAACTTAGCTTGATGGCACGGCGTTTGCTCTGAATCAGGTCACAGGATCAACGACGATCCGACCTCTTCTGATGCAGGTCCAACGATGGATCTGTTGGACAACGGCGTCCTCTTGGCTCAACCACTCCTTGGTTGGGTCGAGAGGACGCCTTTTTGTTTTTAAAGACAAAAAATGGCAAACAAGGCAACCAGCATCGAACTCTTCAGCCTGCGCACGCCGCAGATGCGCGCTTTCCACCTGACCTGGATGGCGTTCTTCGTCTGTTTCTTCGCCTGGTTCGCCTGTGCGCCGCTGATGCCGCTGATCAAGGGCCAGCTCGGGCTGAGCATGGCGCAGATAGCCAACATCAATATCGCCGCTGTCGCCGTGACGATACTGGTGCGGCTGCTGGTCGGGCCGCTGTGCGACCGCTACGGTCCGCGCAAGACCTATACCGGGCTGCTGCTGGTCGGCGCGCTGCCGGTATTCGGCGTGGCGCTGGTGCAGAGTTACGAGAGTTTCCTGTTCTTCCGCCTGTGCATCGGTGCGGTCGGCGCCAGTTTTGTCATCACCCAGTACCATACCTCGGTCATGTTTGCGCCCAATGTGGTCGGCACCGCCAATGCCGCTTCGGCCGGCTGGGGAAATACCGGCGGCGGCGCGGCGCAGGCCTTGATGCCGTTGCTGGTGGCTGCCTTGCTGATGCTGGGCGTCAGCGAAACCATGGGCTGGCGCCTGGCGCTGCTGGTGCCCGGCGTGTTCATGCTGCTCATGGCGATGCTGTACTGGCGCTATACGCAGGACTGCCCGCAGGGCAACTATGCCGAGCTGCGCGCGCGCGGCGTGACGATCGACGGCGGAAAGAAGGGTGGCTGGGCCAGCTTCCGCGCCGCCAGCGGCAACTACCGGGTGTGGCTGCTGTTCGTTACCTACGGCGCCTGTTTCGGCGTCGAGATATTCATCCACAACATTGCCGCCATCTATTACGTCGATCATTTCGGCCTGTCGCTGAAGGGCGCCGGCATGGCGGCCGCCAGTTTCGGTTTGCTGGCCTTGTTTGCGCGCGCGCTGGGCGGCTGGCTGTCCGACAAGGCGGCGTTGCGCGGCAACCTGGACAGCCGAGCGGTCCTGCTGTTCGTGCTGATGCTGGGCGAAGGCCTGGGCTTGCTGTGGTTCGCCCATGCCGGCAGCGTTGTGCTGGCGGTGGCAGCGATGCTGACCTTCGGTTTGTTCACCCACATGGCTTGCGGCGCTACCTATGCGCTGGTGCCGTTCATCGACCGCAAGGCGCTCGGCGGCGTGGCCGGCATCATCGGCGCCGGCGGCAATGTCGGTGCGGTGGCTGCCGGTTTCCTGATGAAAGGCCTGGGCGACACCCAGCAGACGCTGACCATGCTCGGCGCGCTGGTGACGATTTCGGCCCTGTGCGCCATCGCCGTGCGCTTCAGCCCGGAGCACAAGGCGCAGGAACAAGAGTTGTACGACTTAGCCGCTAGAAGCGCATAAAGGACAGCACCATGAAAATCATCGTCATCGGCCACGGCATGGTCGGCCACAAGTTCCTGGAATGCCTGGCTGACGCTGGCACGCCAGAGATGGCAGTCACCGTGCTGTGCGAAGAACCGCGCCCGGCTTACGACCGCGTCCACCTTTCGGAATTTTTTTCGGGAAAATCGGCGCAAGACCTGTCGCTGGTGGCGCCCGGCTTTTTCGAAAGCAACAGCCATATCGAACTGAAGCTGAACGCCAAGGCGCAACTGATCGACAGCATCGCCAAGACCGTCACGGTGAATGTCGGCGGCGCCATCGAAATCCTGCCGTACGACAAGCTGGTGATCGCTACCGGCTCCTATCCTTTTGTGCCGACCCTGGCCGGCAACCAGCGCAAGGATTGTTTCGTCTACCGCACCATCGAGGACCTGGAAGCGATGCTGGAATGCGGCAAACGGTCGCGCAGCGGCGTCGTGATCGGCGGCGGCCTGCTCGGGCTGGAATGCGCCAAGGCTTTGCGCGACATGCAGCTGGAAACCCATGTGGTCGAGTTCGCGCCGCGCCTGATGGCGGTGCAGGTGGATGAAAGCGGCGGCCGCATCCTGCGCCAGAAAATCGAAGAACTGGGCGTCACCGCGCATACGCAAAAGAACACCTTGGAAATCGTCGACGGCAAAAGCGGCACGCATCGCATGAATTTCGACGACGGCACCCATCTCGATGCCGACATGATCGTATTCTCCGCCGGCATCCGCCCGCGCGACGAGCTGGCGCGCGACAGCGGCCTCAAGGTCGGCGAACGCGGCGGCATCGTGATCGACAACGGCTGCCGCAGCTCCGATCCGGACATCTATGCGATTGGTGAATGCGCCCTGTGGAATGGCCGCATATTCGGCCTGGTGGCGCCCGGATACGATATGGCGCGCATCGCTGCCAAGCATATGCTCACGATTGACAGCAGCACGGCAGCGCCTGAATTCACCGGCGCCGACATGAGCACCAAGCTCAAGCTGATGGGCGTCGATGTCGCCAGCATCGGCGATCCGCACGGCAAGGAAGCCGGCAGCCGTTCCTACCAGTTCACCGACGAGCGCAAGCAGATCTACAAGAAGATCGTGGTGTCGGAATGCGGAAAATATTTGCTGGGCGGCGTGATGGTGGGCGACGCCAGCGAATACGGCACGCTGCTGCAGATGATGCTCAACCGAATCGAGCTGCCGGCCGCGCCGGAATTCCTGATCCTGCCGCAGGCAGACGGCCAGGCCAGGGTGGGTCTTGGCGTCGATGCCTTGCCGGAGACGGCGCAGATCTGTTCTTGCAATAATGTGTCGAAAGGCGATCTGTGCGCAGCCGTGAGCGGCGGCGCCACCAGCATAGGCGCCCTGAAAAGCTGCACCAAGGCCGGCACTTCCTGCGGCGGCTGCGTGGCGCTGGTGACGCAGATCATGAAGTCTGAGATGAAGAAACAGGGCATGGCTGTCAACAACCATGTCTGCGAGCATTTTCCGTATTCGCGCCAGGAGCTGTTCCATCTGGTGAAGGTGGGCCAGATCAAGACTTTCGGTACCCTGCTGGAACAGCATGGCAAGGGCCTTGGCTGCGATATCTGCAAACCGGTCGCGGCCAGTATCCTGGCTTCCTGCTGGAACGATTTTGTGCTGAAAAAGGAACACGCCAGCCTGCAGGATTCCAACGATTATTTCCTCGGCAATATCCAGAAAGACGGCACGTATTCGGTGGTGCCGCGCATGGCCGGCGGCGAAGTCACGCCGGACGGCTTGATCGCGGTCGGCCAGGTCGCCAAGAAATACGGCTTGTATACCAAGATCACCGGCGGCCAGCGGGTCGACCTGTTCGGCGCCCGCGTCGAGCAGCTGCCTCTTATATGGGAAGAGCTGATCGCCGCCGGTTTCGAATCCGGCCACGCCTATGGCAAGTCGCTGCGCACCGTCAAATCCTGCGTCGGCTCGACCTGGTGCCGCTACGGCGTTGACGACAGTGTCGGCCTGGCGATAGCGCTGGAAAACCGCTACAAGGGTTTGCGCGCGCCGCACAAGATCAAGTTCGGCGTCTCCGGCTGCACCCGCGAATGCGCCGAGGCGCAGGGCAAGGACGTCGGCATCATCGCTACTGAAAAAGGCTGGAACCTGTACGTGTGCGGCAACGGCGGCATGAAACCGCGCCATGCGGAACTGCTGGCGTCGGACCTGGACAAGGCGACCTTGATCCAGACCATAGACCGTTTCCTGATGTTCTACATCCGCACCGCCGACCGCCTGCAGCGCACCAGCGTCTGGCGCGACAACCTGGAAGGCGGGCTCGATTACCTGAAACAGGTGGTGGTGGACGACAAGCTGCACATCGCAGCCGAACTGGAAGCCGACATGCAGCACGTGGTCGACACTTACGAGTGCGAATGGAAGCATGCAGTGACCGATGCCGAAACGCGCAAGCGCTTCCAGCATTTCGTCAACAGCGACCGGGTCGACAATAACGTGGTGTTCATGGAAGAGCGCGGCCAGATCCGTCCGGCCACCGTGGAAGAACGCAAACGCATCAACATCCCGATTGTCGTGGAAACCGTTTAAAGGAACACCATGCACAACGACTATCAAAGCAGCAACTGGATCGCCGTTTGTCAGCTGGACGATATCTTGCCGGATACCGGCGTCTGCGCGCTGGTCAACGGCGAACAGGTTGCGGTGTTCCATGTGATCGACGGCGAACATCGCGTCTTCGCCATCGGCAACTACGATCCGAACGCGGAGGCGGCGGTATTGTCGCGCGGCCTGGTCGGCAGCCTGGGCGAGCGCATCGTAGTCGCTTCGCCCATCTATAAACATCACTTCGATTTGCAGACCGGCGAATGCCTGGAGGCGCCGGAACATTCCGTGAACGCCTATCCGGCCCGCATCAGCGAGGGCAAGGTCTGGGTCGCCGCATGCACATGAAAGTCGCAACCGACACACCATCAACAGTCAGGAAGCCGGCGCTGGCAGTGATCGGCAACGGCATGGCCGGCATGCGCACGGTCGAAGAACTGCTCAAGCTGGCGCCGGACCTGTATGACATCACCGTGTTCGGCGCCGAGCCGCATGGCAACTACAACCGCATCCTGCTGTCGCCGCTGCTGGCGGGCGACAAGAGCATGGACGACATCATGCTCAATACGCCAGAGTGGTACAAGCAGCACGGGATCACGCTGCATGCCGGCGATCCGGTGATGGCCATAGACCGCCAGCGCCGCATTGTCCGCTCGCGCGCCGGCATCGAGCTGCACTATGACCGCCTGTTGCTGGCGACCGGCTCCAAGCCTTTCATCATCCCGGTGCCCGGCCATCAGCTGCCGGGCGTGATCGCTTTCCGCGATATCCAGGATGTGGAAACCATGCTGGCGGCGGCGCGCAGCCACCGCCATGCGGTGGTCATCGGCGGTGGCCTGCTCGGGCTGGAAGCCGCCAACGGCCTGCTGCGGCAAGGCATGGATGTGACGGTGGTGCATGTCATGGACAGCCTGATGGAAAGGCAGTTGGACAAGTCGGCGGCGATCCTGCTGAAGAAGGCGCTGGAACAGAAAGGCCTGCGATTTTTACTGAACGCTCAGACAGCTGAAATTATCGGCGCCGGACAAGTTGCCGCAGTGCGCTTCAAGGATGGCACGGAAATTCCTGCCGACCTGGTGGTCATGACCGCCGGCGTCCGTCCCAATATCGAACTGGCGCAGCAGGCCGGCCTGCATTGCGAACGTGCAATCGTGGTCGACGATACCTTGCAGACCTACGATCCGCGCATTTATGCGGTAGGCGAATGCGTGCAGCATCGCATGGCGACCTTCGGGCTGGTGGCGCCGATCTGGGACCAGGCGCGTGTATGCGGCGCGCACCTGGCCGGCGCCGGCCATCGGCGTTATGTGCAGCAAGCCACCGCCACCAAGCTCAAGGTCACCGGCGTCGACCTGTATTCCGCCGGCGATTTCATCGGCGGCGAAGGCAGCGAAGACCTGGTGCTGCGCGATCCGCGCCGCGGCATCTACAAGCGGCTGGTGATCAAAGGCCCGCATATCGTCGGCGCGGTATTGTATGGCGACGTCAAGGACGGCCCCTGGTATTTCGAGATGATCCAGGGCCGCACCGATATTTCGGCGTTGCGCAGCCAGTTGCTGTTCGGCCAGGCGCTGTGCGCCCAGGCCGCCTGAACCGGAGCGCGCATGAATCCGGTGCCGACATTTCCCTTGCTTGCGGCCAGCCAGCTGGCCGGCACGCTGACCACTTGTCCCTATTGCGGCGTCGGCTGCGGCGTGCGCGCTACCGTGCGCGGCGACGGCCAGGTCGACATCGCCGGCGATGAAACACATGCCTCGAATGCGGGCCGCCTGTGCGTCAAGGGTTCGGCGCTGGGCGAAACCGTCGACCTGGACGGCCGCCTGCTGCATCCGCAGATGCGGGTGCAGCACGGTGATTCATTGCAGCGCGTGTCCTGGGATGCCGCACTGGAAAAGGTCGCGCTTGGTTTTCGTTCGGTCATCGAGCAACACGGCCCGGACGCTGTTGCGCTGTATGTTTCCGGCCAGCTGCTGACCGAGGACTATTACATCGCCAACAAACTGATGAAGGGCTACATCGGCAGCGCCAACATCGACACCAATTCACGCTTGTGCATGTCGTCCGCCGTCGCTGGCCACAAACGCGCTTTCGGCGCCGACCTGGTGCCGGTCTGTTATGAAGACCTGGAGCTGGCCGACCTGGTGGTGCTGGTCGGCTCCAACACCGCGTGGTGCCACCCGATCCTGTTCCAGCGCATCGCCAGGATCAGGGAAACGCGGCCGCAGATGAAACTGGTGGTGATCGATCCGCGCCGCACCGCGACTTGCGAACTGGCTGACTTGCACTTGCCGCTGAAGGCAGGCAGCGATGTCTGGCTGTTCAACGGCCTGCTCAGTTTCCTGGCGCGCCACGATGCCGCCGATGCCAGTTTCATTGAGGCGCATACCAACGGCCTGGACGCGGCGCTGGAAACCGCCGAAGTCGAATGCGCAGACCTGGCCGCGGTAGCAAAAACCTGCAAGCTCGATCCGCAAGATCTGCTGACTTTCTACGAATGGTTTGCGGCGAATCAGAAAGTGGTGACCGCTTTTTCGCAAGGCGTCAATCAATCGTCGTCCGGCACCGACAAGGTTAACAGCATCATCAATTGCCACTTGCTGACCGGGCGCATCGGAAAAGAAGGCATGGGGCCATTCTCGATCACCGGCCAGCCGAACGCCATGGGCGGCCGCGAGGTGGGCGGCATGGCGAACATGCTGGCCGCCCACATGGACCTGGACAATCCGCACCACCGGCAGACGGTGCAGGATTTCTGGCAGGCGCCGCGCATGGCGCAGCGGCCCGGGCTGAAGGCGGTGGACCTGTTCCAGGCAATCGAAGCCGGCCGCGTCAAGGCGGTATGGATCATCGCCACCAACCCGGTAGTCAGCCTGCCGGATGCGGACCAGGTGCAGCGCGCGCTGGCCAAGTGCGAGCTGGTGGTGATGTCCGATATCGTCGAAAAAACCGACACCAGCGCTTTTGCCCACGTCGTGCTGCCGGCCCTGGGCTGGGGCGAGAAGGATGGCACGGTCACCAGTTCGGAGCGCCGCATCTCGCGCCAGCGTGCTTTCCTGCCGGCGCCGGGCGAAGCGCGCGCCGACTGGCAGATCCTGTGCCAGGTGGCGCAGCGCATGGGTTATGCCGGTTTCGATTTCAGCGCGGCGCACCAGGTGTTCGACGAACACGCGCGACTCAGCTCCTTCCGCAACGGCGACGCCTTCGGCCAGCGCCGGGTATTCAACCTGGCCGGCCTGAGCGGCCTGGACCAAGCCGCCTTCGATGCCTTGCAGCCGGTGCAATGGCCTATCGTCGCCACATCTTCCGGTGAAAAACAGGGCACGGCGCGGCTGTTCGCCGATGGCCGTTTTGCTCATGCCGACGGCAAGGCGCGATTTATCGCCACCGCGCCAAGGGCGCCGCAGCACGCAACCGACAGCGAATATCCATTGAGCCTGAATACCGGCCGCGTGCGCGACCAGTGGCACACCATGACGCGCACCGGCAAGTCGCCCAAGCTCGCTGACCATGTGCCGGAATCTTTCGTCGACATGCATCCGCAGGACGCTTTGCTGTATGGCGTGCGCGAAGGCATGCTGGCGCGCGTGTCCAGTCGCTGGGGCGCGATGGTGGCGCGGGTGCACCATGGCGGCGGCATCGCGCGCGGCAGTATTTTTGTGCCTATCCATTGGAACGGCCAGTCGGCGTCGGATGCGCGGGTGGGGGCACTGGTCAATCCGGTGGTCGATCCAGTTTCCGGCGAGCCGGAATTCAAGCATACGCCGGTGCTGGTCGAAGAATTCCGCGTGGCCTGGTACGGGTTTTTGCTGAGCCGCGGCCGGCCGGTGCTCGACGACGTCACTCACTGGACCCGGATCCAGGGACGGCGTTTCAACCGCTACGAACTGGCCGGCCGCAGTCCGATCGCCGACCATGGCGCCTGGGCCGCCGGCTTGCTGGGTGTCGACATTGCCGACGCCGACTGGCTGGAGTACCAGGATGCCAGCGCCGGCATCTATCGCGCCGTGCATGTGGTGGATGACCGTATCGATGCTTGTCTGTTCCTGTCGCCGCGGCCGGACCTGCCGTCGCGTGCCTGGCTGGCCAGCCTGTTCGTCAAGGAACAGCTGGAAGATGTCGACCGCATCGGCCTGCTGCTGGGCCAGCCGATAGCCAAGGGCGCCGATACCGGACCCACGGTATGCTCGTGCTTTTCAGTCGGCCGCAACACCATTTGCGACGCGGTGCGCGAGCAGGGCATGACCACCGTGGCGCAGGTCACTGCCTGCCTGAAGGCCGGAGGCAACTGCGGTTCTTGCGTGCCGGAGATTAAAAAGCTGTTGACGGAAATTTCAATTGTAGAAGTGGTATAGGCCGGGAAATCTGATTAACTAAGTTACCATTATTTTTACTTGAAACGAAAATGATGGAGACGAACATGGTTTTCTTCTTTGCGCCATCGCGCCGGCATTATTCCCGCCTGGCCGCGCTGATCCTCGCGGCCGGCCTTGCCGCCGCCGCACCGGCGTACGCCGATACCTCTGCTGTCCTTGATACCGCTGCCTATCCGGCGCCGCCGTCCGAGCTGTATCCGCAGCTGTTCCCGGCAGTGCAGATGGGCCAGGTTTTCGAGGACGGCAAGACCTTTGTCGACGCCTTGCCGAAAGGCCGGCCTGCCGCCATCGAAGCCGAGTACCTGCGGACCAGGGAGCGGCCCGGTTTCGCGCTGGCGGATTTTGTCCGGCAGCATTTCGAACTGCCGCAAGACAATCCGGACGCTTACGTCAGCGACCGCTCGCAATCGCTGCAGCAGCACATAGCCGGCTTGTGGCCGCACCTGACCCAGCAGCCGGCGAAGGCCGGCGCCGCCTCGTCGCTGCTGCCTTTGCCGCAACCTTATGTGGTGCCGGGCGGGCGCTTCCGCGAAGTGTATTACTGGGATTCCTACTTCACCATGCTGGGCCTGCTGCAAAACGGCAAGCCGCAGCTGATCCGTGCCATGGTGGATAATTTCGCCAGCCTGATCGACCGTTACGGCCATATCCCGAACGGCAACCGCAGCTATTACCTGAGCCGTTCGCAGCCGCCCTTCTATTTCAAGATGGTTGGCCTGCTGTCGACCCAGGACGAAGCCGCCGCCTATGCACGCTACCTGCCGCAGCTGCGGCGCGAATACGGCTTCTGGATGGATGGGGAGCACGCGCTTAAACCCGGCAGCGCGCACAGACGGGTAGTGGCGCTGGCCGACGGCAGCGTACTGAACCGCTATTACGACGACCGCGCCGTGCCGCGCGACGAATCGTATGCGGAGGATGTCAAAGTGGCCCGGCAGAGCGGGCGCAACGCTGCCGAGGTTTACCGCGACAAGCGCGCCGGCGCTGAAAGCGGCTGGGATTTCAGCAGCCGTTGGTTCGCCGACGGCAAGACGCTTGCCACCATCGAAACCACAGCCATCTTACCGGTTGACCTGAACAGCCTGCTGTACGGGCTGGAAAATGCGATCCGCCTGGGTTGCGAGCGCGTGCGCGATCTGGCCTGCAGCAGCGAATTCAGGCAGCGTGCCGACCGCCGCAGTATCGCCGTACAAAAATACCTGTGGGATGAGAGCGCGGGCCATTACGTCGACTACCAATGGGTCAAGCGGCAGCCGACCGCGCGCCCCAGCGCCGCCACGCTATATCCGTTGTTCGTCGGCTTGGCCGAACCGGCGCAAGCCGCGCGCGTGGCGCAATGGACCGGTAAGGTATTGCTGAAACCTTACGGCATTGTCACCACGCCGGTCAGCAGCGGCCAGCAATGGGATATGCCCAACGGCTGGGCGCCGCTGCAATGGATTGCCGTCGACGGCCTGAACCGTTACGGCCTGCATGCCCAGGCGCGCGATATCGCCACGCGCTGGATGGGCAAGGTGCAGCAGGTCTACGCCGGCAGCGGCAAGCTGGTGGAAAAATACGATGTCATCGGCAGCGGGGCCGAAGCCGGCGGCGGCGAATATGCCTTGCAAGACGGCTTCGGCTGGACCAACGGTGTGGCGATGCAATTTATGACGCTGTATCCCGAGCTGAAGCGGCCTTAATGCACCGCGGCCGGCCTGGCCTTGCGCTCGGCCAGCAGCCAGATGGCCAGGCCGGCGGCGCTCAATCCGGCGCCGGTCATCGACACGCCGAACCAGCCGGCATAGCCGTACATCGAGGTCGACAGCACCGAGCCGCAGGCGCCACCGATGAAGTAGCAGGTCATGTAGCCGGCGGTCAGGCGATTCCTGGAATCCGGATGCAGGTGATTGATCACGCTCAGGTTGGTGACGTGGATCGCTTGCACCATCAGGTCCAGCAGCAGGATGCCGATGATCAGGCCCAGCAGCGAACTTTTGGCAAACAGCAGCGGCAGCCACGACAGCAACAGCAGCGCCAGGCCGATGGAGGTCGAACGGCCGGCATGGCCACGGTCGGCCAGCCGCCCGGCATGCGAGGCCGCCATGGCGCCGGCGGCGCCGACCAGGCCGAACAGGCCGATGGTGCCGTCGGAATAATGGAAAGGCTCAGCCGCCAGCAAAAAGGAAATCGAAGTCCACAGCACGCTGAACACGGCAAAGATGATCCCGCCCAGCAGGGCGCGGATGCGCAGCACCGGCTCCGCCACGAACAAGGTGAGGATGGACGCCAGCAAACGCGGATAACTCAGGCTTTGCGACTGGTGGTGGCGCGGCAGGGCGCGTCCCAGCAGGATTGCCGTCACGATCATCAGCGCCGCGCCGAACCAGTACACAGTCTGCCAGCCGCCCAGCGCCGACAGGTAGCCGGCCACGGTGCGCGCCAGCAGGATGCCTAGCAGCAGTCCGGTCATCACGTGGCCGACCACCTTGCCGCGCTCCTGCGGCGCCGCCAGGGTCGCGGCAAACGGCACCAGCACTTGCGACACCACGGAAAACAGCCCGGTCAGCGCGGTCCCGAGCAGGACGAACGCCATGCTCTGCGCAGTGGCAGTGATCAGCAGTCCGCAGGCGGACAGCAGGGTCATGATGACGATCAGTTTCTTCCGTTCCAGGATGTCGGCCAGCGGCACCAGCAGCATCAGTCCCAGCGCATAACCGAGCTGGGCCACGGTGACGATCAGGCCGGCGCTGCCGTTGGAAATGCCGAAGCGCGCGGCAATGGTATGCAGCAGCGGCTGCGCGTAGTAGTTGCTGGCCACCGCGACGCCGGTAGCGATCGACATCATGATCACCAGGCCGGGACTGAGTTTTCCGGGTTGTGCTTGTTCCATCTTGAAATGCCTTTGAAAATACAAGGCGACACTTTATCCCTTATCTCGACGCGGCGCTTTGCCGCTCCGTAAACCGGCTGCCAGCAGGCTGGCGAAATATTGCGTAAAGTACTGGCTTGTCCGCAGCAAGCGACCGCCGCAGCCTTTCATCCATCGACCTAGGAGCCTTACCATGAGTCAAGCCAGCGAAGCCCGTCCGCCGTTTCCGCCCTTCACCCGCGAGACGGCGGCGCAGAAGGTGAGGATGGCGGAAGACGGCTGGAACAGCCGCGATCCGCAGCGTGTATCGCTGGCGTATACCGTCGACACCATCTGGCGCAACCGCCACGAATTCCCGCAAGGACGCGATCAGGTGGTGCAATTCCTGACCCGCAAATGGGAGCGCGAACTGGATTACCGCCTGATCAAGGAATTGTGGGCCTTCGACGGCAACCGCATCGCCGTGCGTTTTGCCTACGAGTCCCACGATGCCGCCGGCAACTGGTTCCGTTCCTATGGCAACGAGAACTGGGAGTTCGATGAACATGGCCTGATGCATCGCCGCTTCGCCAGCATCAACGACTTGCCGATCAAGGAGTCGGAGCGCAAATATCACTGGCCGCTGGGGCGTCGTCCTGACGATCATCCGGGGTTGAGCGACCTGGGTCTGTAAGCTTGGTAATCAGGGTTTAAATTAAGATATTGCTTGTACACACATGTATTTACATTGTATTTGATTTGGACTAGAGTGTAAGAATCATGTGTTCAGCAAGCGACGTTTACCATGCAAACCACTAAAGTTTTTAAAAACGGCAACTCTCAGGCGGTCCGTATTCCAGCTGACCTGGCGTATGAGCGCACGGATATAGAGTTGGAGATAGAGCGTGTCGGCGACGAATTGCGGATTCGTCCAGTTGGAAGAACCCTGGGCGGGGTTTTAAAGAAATTCGCGAAATTCGGACCGGATTTCATGAGTAAGGGCCGGGATGATCACGAGCAAGACGAACGCGAGGCTTTGTAATGCCACGTTATATGCTCGACACCAATATGTGCATCTACCTGATGAAAAATCAGCCGCAGCAAGTGGCGCAGCGATTCGCCGAATGTTTTGTCGGCGATGTCGTGATGTCGGCCATCACCTTTGCGGAGCTGGAGTATGGTGTCACGATATCCGCAAACCAAGCGCGGGAGCGACGTAACCTGCACGCCTTGATAGAGGATATTCCTGTGGCGGCGTTTGGTAGCGGCGCTGCAAGCGCCTACGGTCCGATTCGAGAGGCTACTCGGGAGCGCAAGAAAGATCATCTCGACAAATTGATTGCAGCGCATGCTGTATCGCTCGATATCATCCTCGTTACCAGCAATGAGCGGGATTTCGCAAGTTATCCCGGCGTCAGAATAGAGAACTGGATTACAGTCTAAATCGGGCTTGCAAAGGATCTGTTTAGTGCGATCGCCTGTATTCGTTATAAATCAGCGAGAGCACTACCGGCACCCGGTTGGCGTTGCCGAAATTGACCGGATCGTCGGTGCGCGGGTAGGCCACCGGATAGGCGCGCAGCATGTTGATTTGCGCCAGCTCGAAATCTTCCAATTGCGCCAGTGCTGCGATTGCTTCGTTTTCGATCTGATGCATCAATGACCAGGTCAGCAGCGCGTCGGCATTGCGATAGCGCGTCACGATGGCTGCGATGGTGGCTTTCAGTCTGGCAGTCATGGCGTCAAGCTCCGGTCTTCTGACAACAATCATCACATCTCTCCACGCAAATTATACTGTATATATGTACAGTATAATTCAAGCTGCGGAAATACCCAATCGATACCGCCCAGCTATTGCAGCGTTCCGTTGAGAATCCGCGCGGCGCTATACAATAGCGTTCTCTCCATTAGCCAGGATGTGAGTGTCCTAAGTTAGAAATTCGTCGAAGAAAAGCGATGAAATCGGCGCCATGCGTCGTTGCAAATACTCGCAAGGGTTACACCCTTGCTCCGTTTTGCGTCTAGCCTGGCACCGATTTCATCACTTTTCTTGTTCAACGAATTTCTAACTCAGGACACTGTTGCCATGACCGCCATCAATCCGCTGTTGCAAGACTGGAATACCCCTTACGGACTGCCGCCTTTCGATCTGGTCAAGGCTGAACATTTCGTCCCCGCGTTTGAAGTCGCGCTGCCGGCCCACCTGGCTGAGATCGATGCCATCGCCGCTCAATCGGCTGCGCCGAATTTCGCCAATACGCTGGCCGCTTTCGACGCTTCTGGCCGCCTGAACAGCCGTATCAGCCTGCTGTTCGAAAACCTGACCGCAAGCGAAACTTCGCCTGCCTTGCAGGCAGTGGAAGTCGAGCTGGCGCCACGCCTGGCTGCGCACAGGAATGCGATTTACCTGCATGCAGGTTTGTTCGCGCGCATCGCTGCGCTGTACGGACGCCGCGCCGAACTGGACCTGGATCCGGAACAGCTGCGTTTGCTGGAGCGCGTGCACCTGGATTTCGTGCGCGCCGGCGCCAACCTGCCGCCGCAATCGCGGGCCCGCTACAGCGCCTTGACCGAACGGCTGGCAGCCTTGAGCACAGCGTTCACGCAAAACGTGCTGGCCGACGAATCCGGTTTTTCCTTGCAGCTGGAAGACGAAGCGGCGCTGGCCGGCATGCCTGAATTCCTGCGCGCTTCGGCCGCGGCGGCGGCGCAGCAGCACGGCCTGCCGCCGGGCAGCCATGTGATCACGCTGTCGCCTTCGCTGGCCGAACCGTTCCTGACCTTCTCGGACCGGCGCGACCTGCGCGAAGCGGTCTGGCGCGGCCGGATCGCGCGCGGCGCCCATGCCGGCGCCCACGACAACCGTCCGGTCGCCGCTGAAATCATGGCCTTGCGCCAGGAACAGGCACAGCTGCACGGTTATCCGACATACGCCGACTACCAGCTGGTCGACCGCATGGCCGGCAAGCCGGAAGCGGTGTCTGCCTTGCTTGGCAAGGTATGGGAACCGGCCAAGAAGAAGGCCGAGGACGATCGCGCCGCGCTGACCGAGATGGCGCGCAGCCTGGGCCAGCCGACGCCGATCGCGGCCTGGGACTGGCGCTACCTGGCGGAGAAGGTCCGGCAGGCGCGCTACGACCTGGACGACGCCGAACTGAAGCCGTACTTTGCGCTGGAAAACATGATCACCGCCATGTTCGACTGCGCCCAGCGGCTGTTCGGCCTCAGTTTTGTCGAACAGCACGGCGTCGCCCTGCATCATGCCGACGCTCGACTGTGGGAAGTGCGCAACCGCGACAATGCGCTGATCGGCCTCTTCATCGGCGACAATTACGCACGCGCCAGCAAGCGCAGCGGCGCCTGGATGCATATCTTCCGCAGCCAGTCGGGTCACGGCGGCGGCACGCTGCCGGTGGTCATCAACAACAATAATTTCGCCAAGGCTGACGTGAGCCTGCTGAGTTTCGACGACGTGCGCACCTTGTTCCATGAGTTCGGCCACGGCTTGCACGGCTTGCTGTCGCAGGTGAAATACGAGCGCCTGGCCGGGACTCAGGTGCTGCAGGATTATGTCGAACTGCCGTCGCAGATTTTCGAGAACTGGGCCGAGGAAGAAATCGTATTGCAACGCCATGCCCGTCATTACCAGAGCGGTGAAGCAATGCCGCCGGCCTTGCTGGAAAAGCTGAAACGGGCGCGCCAGTTCGACCAGGCCTGGGCCACCATCATGTATGCCGGCCCGGCCCTGATCGACATGGCTTTGCACTCGCTGCCGAACGGCAGCAAGGTCGATATCGCCGCCTTCGAAGCGCAGCAGTGCGAACTGCTGGGCGTGCCGCAGGATATCGGCCAGCGCCATCACCTGTCGCACTTCCAGCATCTGTTCAGCGGTTCGGATTATGCGGCCGGTTATTACGTGTACATGTGGGCAGAGGTGCTGGATGCCGATGCCTACGACGCCTTCATCGAAGCCGGCGATCCGTTCGAGCAGAAAGTCGCCGAGCGCCTGCGGCGCTACATCTACAGCTCAGGCAACAAGGAGGATCCGGCGCTGGCGTTCCGCGCCTTCCGCGGCCGCGATCCAAAGGTGGAGCCGATGTTGGCGAAACGCGGCTTGATTGCGTAGGGTGGGCAAGTTTTTCTGCCCACGCGGTGCCGCGGACATTCGTGTTGCGATAAATCCGCGTGGGCACAGGTGCCCACCCTACTCGCCGGATGGCAACCAAGGTGCGTATTCATTCTTTTCCGGCAAACGGCGACGCCAGGACAGCGGAAGCCGAGGTTGCTGACGCGCTGCCGCCCAAGGCATCGTTGAGAACCTTGGCCAGACGCACGCCGGCCCGGCTCAACTGGGTGGCGACCACGCTGCCGGCGTTGCTGACGTAAGTCGCCGGCAGCTTGTATTTTCCGCTCGAGTCCGGCGTCGGCAGCTTGCCGTAGACATCGGTGCGGGCGATATCGAAGGCTTCCAGCGACCAGTCGCGCGGCGTCTGATTCTGCCATTGCTTGACCTGGGCGCTGCTGATCTTGGCGATCAATGCCGTCGCGACCTTGTTCTGGTCGGTCCCCAGTTTGTTGACGAAAGCGGTATCCCAGTACGCGTGCAGCTTGCCGGCTGCGATGCCGGTGGCCGATACAGTCTCGTCGTTGCCGCCGCGGTCGTGCGAATCGCTGGAATGCAGCGGCTGGTGCAGGTCGCCGACGAAGTGCAGCAGGAACTGCAGCGCCAGCAGGCGTTCCGCCGGCGTCGTGGCGGGATCGCGCAGTTCGACGCTGAACTGGTCGACCTTGTCGACCACGCAATCCTGCGCCACGCCGCCGGATGCAGGTGTATTGGCCGGCAAGCTCGGATGGCCGAAGCAGGCGGCGTCGATGTCGCCGTCGCTGATCTCGGTATCGACAAAATGCCAGGATGCGGTTTCCCGGTGCGAATTGCGGTATTTGTCGGCCCAGGTTGCTTCAGATGCAATGTCGGTGGCGGTCAGGCCGCTGCTGTCGGCCGCGAGTATGGTTTCGACTTGAGCACGGGCATTGGCTGTCAGGTAATGATCGGCGATCAGGCCGACCACCATGTGGCCCTCGTCGCCCCAGGCCAGGGCATCCGGTGTTGCCAGCAGCAAGGGGGCGGCGCAAGCCATACCGCTTATAAAGGCAATGCACAGTTGACGATGCAGTTTCATGGCGACCCCATTCAGGAAGGAAAAAGTTTCCGTTAGTGCAATTCATGCACCGTTTGCCGCCCGAATATATGCCGCATTTATGACCGCGGCATGTCAGAAGCACCTGTCAAGACGGACAGTTGGCAGCTGTATGAATTTCGCTCATGCAAACTTGAGAGTTTGTCGCTTGACTTGACATGCCCGAATCGAGACACTCGGTTATAAGCGGAGCCTTGCCTTTGGCAGCCGCATTTCCTGATGCCGACCATGACCCAACGCCAGAAACTCGTCCTGCCGGGCGGGCACAATAAACTGCTATTGCATTCCTGTTGCGCGCCCTGTTCGGGCGAGGTGATGGAAGCCCTGATCGTCAGCGAAATCGATTTTTCGATTTATTTCTACAATCCGAACATCCATCCGCAACGCGAATACGAGTTGCGCAAGAATGAAAACATCCGCTTCGCCGAACAGCACGGCATACCGTTCATCGATGCCGATTACGACCTGGACAACTGGTTTGAGCGCGCCCAGGGCATGGAACACGAGCCGGAACGCGGCAAGCGCTGCACCATGTGCTTCGACATGCGGTTTGAACGCAGCGCGCTGTATGCCCATGAACACGGATTCCCGGTGATCAGCAGTTCGCTCGGCATTTCACGCTGGAAGAACATGGATCAGATCAACGATTGCGGCGCGCGCGCGGCAGCGCATTATCCCGGCATCACCTACTGGGACCACAACTGGCGCAAGCAGGGCGGATCGGCGCGCATGATCGAAATCTCCAAGCGCGAGAATTTCTACCAGCAGGAATATTGCGGCTGCGTTTATTCGCTGCGCGACACTAACCGCTGGCGCAAGGAACAGGGACGCGAACGGATCAAGATCTGCGAGAAGTTTTACGGCCAGGCGGAAGAGCAATGAGCGCCGGCGCCAAGACGGCTGCCGAGCCATGGCTGGCGGGGACGGCGGATCCGCAAAACAAGCCAGCTTCCCTGACCGCGGCCGACCGGCTGGCCAGCATGGAAAAACTGCTGGCCGCATTCATGCAAACGCTGGATCGGGATGAAGAAGCCGGCACGCCGCACCTGATGGGCCAGCATCGCGGCTGCCCCTGCTGTACCGAACGGGGTGAATGAGCTGGCCCAAGCAGCTAGCTTAAGATCCGCTGAACCAGTTGTATCCCTGGTCTTCCCAATAACCGCCCGGGTTTTCATTGGTGACGAAGATGGCGGCGATGTGCTTGGGATTCTTGAATCCCAGCTTGGTCGGCACCCGCAGTTTCAGCGGATAGCCGTATTCGGTCGGCAGCGGCTCCTGGCCGAAGTCCAGCGCCAGTATGGTTTGCGGATGCAAGGCGGTGGCCATGTCGATGCTGGAGTAATAGCGGTCGGCACATTTGAAGCCGACATATTTTGCAGTCGTGTCCGCGCCGATATGGGCGAGGAAGGTGCGGAACGGCACGCCGCTCCACTGGCCGATGGCGCTCCAGCCTTCGATGCAGATATGGCGGGTGATCTGCGACGCCTGAGGCAAGGCGCGCAGCTGCGCCAGGTTCCAGCTGCGCTTGTCGCGCACCAGGCCCGAGACTTCCAGTTTGTAAGTGTCGCCGTCGATTTCCGGCGCCGAATCGGCGTCATAGAAAGCGTTGAACGGGAATGGCTTGGTGATCATGCTGGCCGGATAAGTCGGGGCCAGGTGGCTGGGGCGGAACAGCATGCTCTGCACGCGGTCGTTCCAGCGCGACATTGCCCACAATACCTTGTCGACCTGGTCGCCATCTTGCAGGTTGCAGCCCGACAGCAGCGATAACGCTCCCAGCGACAGCCCCGAACGCAGGAACAGGCGGCGCTGCAGCTGCACCAGTTCAGGCTGCAGCTCACTGTTTTTCGGAACATCCTTTTTCTTGTCGCTCATGCCTGCTGCTCCTGTTTCGAAGTCTTGCCATGGGCATGGCGCGGCGCCCTCCCGGTCAGCATCGGCAGCAGGGTGCTCGGCACGATCAATACCAGCGCCAGGTGCACCACCACAAATGCGACGATGCCGGCCATCGCGACAAAGTGCACGCGGCGCGCGGTATCGTAACCGCCGAACAGGTCAGCCAGGGCATCCAGCTGCACCGGTTTCCAGATCGACAGGCCGGACGCCACTACCAGTACCCCGAGCAGCAGCACGGCTATGTACATCAGGCGTTGCACGGCATTGTAGATGCCGGGCTGGTGCGCCAGCTTGAAAGTCAACGCATCCTTGGTGTCGCGCAGCAGGTTGCGCGGCCGCAGCGGCAGGAAATGGCGGCGGAAATGGCCGGCCAGGAAACCGTAGCCGATATAGATCAAGCCGTTCGCCACCAGCAGCCACATCGCCGCCAGGTGCCAGGCGATCGCGCCGCCGAGCCAGCCGCCGAGCGTGGCCCAGCGCGGGAAATCGAAGCCGAACAGCGGCGAGGCATTGTAGATCGCCCAGCCGCTCATTACCATGCAGACGATGGCGAAGGCATTGATCCAGTGGACTATGCGCACCAGCAGCGGATGGATGATGCGCGCACGGACGCGAGGTTGCTCAGCAGTGGCCATGAATGCACCTTGTCAAAAATCTTGTAGAAATCGCCGCGGACGGCCGGGCCGCCCGCAAACAGCATTACATCGGCGGGACTACGCCATTGATACCTACCGTGGCGCGGCCGACAACATCGCTGCCGTCGGCAGCCTTGCTGACGAAAAACACGCCATGCGCGCCAGCCACCAGCAGGCTGCGGTCACCCTTGTTGAGGCTGACGATAGGGACATCGGCCGGCACCACGATTTTCTTTTCGCCATCCGGATACTTGACCGTGATGGTGCGGCCGCTGGTCACCACCACGTCGCCCACGGTGCCGTTGGTCATGCTGCTCTTCTTGCCCAGGTCCCAGGCGTAATGGCCTTCGCCGGCCTTCATCCCGGCCGGGAACACGTGCACTTCCAGCGCCTTCAGGCTGCCGTCCGGCAAAGGCACGGCGGCGCTACCGATGAAGCTGTCGGACTTGATATCGGTAATCGCTGCGTGGCTGACCGAGAACAGCATCAGGTCGGGCGCCAGTTTCAGGGTCTGTTTCTTGCCCGCCTTGGTGCTGACTTCGAGGCTGTCGGGATTCACCTTGTCGATGGTGGCGCGCACCCGTACCACCGGCGCAGCGGTTTGGGCGGCGGCGATGCTGCCATAGGCCAGGAATGCGGATGCTGCCAATACAGGAACAAGCCGGCGCAGAAGTTGTGTGGTTTTCATGAAAACGGTCTCGGTGGTTGCTGGGAATCCCAGTCTAGGACCGGCGCAGTGTCTTATCGGTGACATATGAATGACAATATTGTCATTATTCGCGGCAGGCGAATTGATAGAATGGACCGTATTTCCATCACCGGTTCCAACCCAGGTCCAGCATGTCCATCCTCGTCATCGAAGACGATCCCAAGACCGGCGCCTACCTCAAGAAAGGTTTGCGCGAATCCGGCTATGCGGTCGACCTGGTCCGCAACGGTAGCGACGGCTTGCACATGGCGCTGGAAAACAGCTACGACCTGGTGGTGCTGGACGTCATGCTGCCCGGCACCGACGGCTGGAAAATCATGGGCGCGCTGCGCGCAAAACGCGACTTGCCGGTGATCTTCCTGACCGCGCGCGACCATGTCAACGACCGCATACGCGGCCTCGAACTGGGCGCCGACGATTACCTGGTCAAGCCGTTTTCGTTTACCGAACTTCTGTTGCGCATCCGCACCCTGTTGCGGCGCGGCGTGGTGCGCGAGTCGCACGAGCTGGATTTTTTCCAGGTGGCCGACCTTCAGCTCGACCTGCTGCGCCGCAAGGTCACGCGCCAGGGCATCGACATCGTGCTCACCAACAAGGAATTCCTGCTGCTGCACCTGCTGGTCAAGCGCAAGGGCGAGCCGCTGTCGCGCACCGTCATCGCTTCGGAAGTGTGGGACATGAATTTCGACAGCGACACCAATGTGGTCGATGTCGCCATCAAGCGCCTGCGCGCCAAGATCGACAATCCCTTCGAGCATAAACTGATACACACGGTACGCAGCATCGGCTACATGTTTGCGGAAGATCCATGAACATCTGGCGCAGCCAATCGCTGACGGCGCGCGTGACTTTCCTGTTCGCGTTGATCGCTTGCGCGATCGTCACCACCCTCGGCATGTACCTGTATTCGTCGACCCGGCAGGCGCTGGAAACCCGCGCCGACTATTCCCTGATCGGCAAGGTAGAGCATTTTCGCCATCTGCTGCATGACCTGTACAACGTCAAGCAGATGGAAGACCGGCCGACCTTGTTTGAAACCATGCTGGGCAGCGAGCAGGATGTGCTGATGTTCGCTTACCCCGGCCAGGCGCCATTCGTGCGCGTCAATCCCGACAACATGATACCGCCGCAAATGACGCCGCAGAGCCTGGACCAGCCGCTGACGCTGGCGCAGCTGCACGCGGGCGAACGCGCCGACGGCGTGCGGGTGCGCTGGGTATCGGCAGTGGCCGATGTCGGCGGCGACGGCACCAGGGTAGTGATTACCGGCGCCCACGTGATGACCCAGGAGTCGCATATCCTGGCGCGTTATTACTGGCAGGTGATCGCGGCGGCGGCGGTAGCGGTGCTGCTGGCGGCGCTGCTGGGCTTCCTCGTGCTCAAGCGCGGTTTCCTGCCGCTGACGGCGATGGCCGGCCGCGCCGCCGAAGTCAGCCCGACCAATATCGCGATACGCTTGCGGGAAGAAGACGCGCCGCAGGAACTGCGGCGGCTGGCGGCGTCATTCAATGCGATGCTGGACCGGCTGGCCGACGGCTACGAGCATTTGTCGCAGTTTTCCGCCGACCTGGCGCACGAGATACGTACCCCGATCGGGGCGTTGATGGGGCAGACCCAGGTCACCCTCGGCCAGGTGCGCAGCGCCGCCGAATACCAGCAGGTGCTGGAATCGAACCTGGAAGAGCTGCAGCGCCTGAGCCGGATCGTCGAAAATATCCTGTTCCTGGCGCATGCCGACCATGCCGGGCTGGCAGTGGAAAAAACGCCGCTGGTGCTGGCCGACGAGCTGCACAAGATCGCCGATTATTTTGAAGGCGTGGCCGAAGAGCGCGGCATCCGGCTGGAAGTCGACGCCAGCGGCAAGGTGCAAGCCAGCCCGGTGATGTGGCGGCGCGCGGTCAGCAACCTGGTGGTGAATGCGGTGCGTTATGCCGCGCCTGGCAGCACGGTGCGGCTCAGCGGCCGGCCGCAGGAGAAAGGGATAGATGTCGCGGTGGAGAACCAGGGCGATCCGATTCCCGCGGAGCAGCTGGAACGCCTGTTCGACCGCTTTTACCGCGGCGACCAGTCGCGCAGCGAGTATACCGAATCGAATGGCCTGGGGCTGGCCATCGTGCGTGCCATCATGCTGGTGCATGGCGGCAGCGCCGAGGTTGCCTGTTCGCGCGAAGGGCTGATCCGCTTCAGCTTGTATTTCCCGGAGCCCGGGTAGGGTGGGCAGGTTTTTTTGCCCACGCGGTATCGTAATGCATCCGCGTGGGCACGGGTGCCCACCTTACATTCTCGGATCAATTACCGGATGCGCGCCATTTCCAGCGCCATGCTCAGCTTGCCGAAGCGCGCCGTAATTTCTTCAAAAGCTTTTTGTTTTTGCGCCGTGCTCAGTTTGCTGTCGTACATGTTGTTGCGCAGCAGGCCGAACATGGTGAGGTCGGCGATCGGTTTCAGCTGGGCGTCGGTGGAGTGCTGGAAACCGGACAGGTCGAGGATCTTTTGCAGCACGTCGGGCTGGCTGGCAGGATTTTTCGGCTTGCCGTAGGTGACGAAGAAGTCCTCGATCCTGGCTTTGGAAGCGGCCGGCAGGTCCTTGCGGTACAGCAGCGGATCATTCGGGATCAAGGGCGACGACCAGACCACCCGCAATTTGCTGAACTGCTCGGGCGATTCTTTTTTCAGGCGGTCCAGCTCTTCGGTATTGTTGGTCGCGACGTCGACCTGGCCGGCGATCACCGCCTGCAGGTTCTTCTTGTGGTTGCCTACCGTAATATTCCGGAACAGCCGCTCCGGCTCCACCTTGTTCTTGGCGAAGGCATAGTAGGCCGGCACCAGGTAACCCGAAGTCGAACTCTTGTCGCCGTCGTAGAAACTGTAGACGCCCTTGTTGGCCAGGATGTCCTCGAACGATTTGATCGGGCTCTTGGCCGGCGTGATCAGTACCGAGTTGTAGCCGTGCGAACCGTCTTTCTTCACCATCTGCGCAAAGATGGTCGACTGGTTGTCTTCCACCGCTTCCAGCGCGATCTTGCTGCTCAGCCAGGCGACCTGGATGGTGTTCGATTTCAAACCGGCCAGGATGTCGCTGTAGTTGGTGGAAACTACCGTGCGCACTTCCATTTTCGTATATTTGGCAAAATCGTCGATCACCGGCTGCCAGCGCTTCTGGGTATCTTCCGCGGTGGTGGTGGCGATCAGGCCGATGGTGATTTTGCGGGGAGCGTCGTCATCCTTGGCAAAAGCGCAGGACGCGAGCATGGAACACAATACAAGTGCGGTTTTCAGTAATCTCTTCATAAATGCCTATCTGCTTAGTGCGGGTGGTGATGGAAAACGGCTGCATCGGCTGCGCCAAGGCGGTGGCCGAGTGATTCGATATGGGGAGTGAGGGCAGGAGCCGGCTGCCTGCTTGCTGGCAGCCGGCGTGCAACGGATTTAACCGAGCAGCGTTTCGCCGGTCTTGCCGTACTTGATGCTGGCTTCCGACGGCATCCAGTTGCCGGTCAGCTCATTGCGGCCTTGCAGCAGGAAGCGCGGCGATTTGGCGGGGATCTGGTCGGCGGCCAGTTTGGAGAGGTCGCCGATCTTGCCCTTCTTCATGCGGTTGACGATCATGCCCAGCTGGGTATCGGCAAAATCGCGCAGCATGTCATAGTCGCCGTCGCTGTCGCCGGCGACAAACACCGGACCGTAGCCCTTGGCCGCGACCAGTTCTTTCTTGATGACTTCGGTTTTCCCCGGACCCCAGTTGAGCGGCCAGCCGGTTTTGTAGCGGTTGACGAATACGCCGTTGGCGGTTTCCAGGCGCAGCCCGAGCACGTGTTCGCGCTTGACGTTGTAGCCGTATTTTGGCGTCGTCGCAAACACTGCCACCACGTCTTCCAGCGAGGCGGAGCTGACATAGACGTCGATCCCGCTTTGCTCGAACGCATTCATCAAGGTTGCAATCTCGGTGCACAGGCGGATGCCGTGGAAGTGCGTCACGCTGACGACGCCAGCCTGGCCCGGCTGCGCTGCCGGGCTGGTGTACTTGGTCTTGACCAGCCCCAGGCCGAGGTTGTGGTCGTTGGAGGCTTCGGCCAGTTGCTGCACTTCGGCTACCGACATATTGGTGAAGAAATAAATCACCCAGGGGTAACCGACATTCACGCCATAAGTCTCGTTGACGGCTTCGTACAGGTAATACAGCTTGGCGCGGAAATCCTGGAACTGGGCGGTCTCGCGGATTTCTTCCAGCTTCCTGCTGCCCTTCAGTTTTTCATAGTTGTCATACAGGTACTGGTAATCGTCATCGATATCGCTGCAGATGGCTTCCAGTTCGACCGCCTTGCCGGCGGCGTTCTTGAAGTCGGCGGCGAACGGTCCGGCCGGCACGTTCTGGCGGATGATGGCGCCCATTTCCTGCGGGCTCAGCTTGAACGACAGGGTGTTGATCTGGTACATGAGCAATGCCTCTTCGGTATCGTTCATGATGCTGGTGTTGTCCCAGTCGAATACCGCGTAAGGCCGGCGCTTGGGATTGTAGCCGGCGCTGCTGTTGCCGTTGCGCGCCAGCAGGGCTTGCAGCTGCTGATGGTTGCGCGTGCCCCATTTGGCGCGGTCCAGGGCCAGGCCTGCGGCCTTGCTGTCCTTGGCCAGCAGTTCCGACGGCAGCGCCGTCGCCGCCAGCCCCGCCACCAGGCCGCCGGTCAGCAGCGCGCGGCGTTTTTGCAGCATGGTGTTGTCTTCTGTTTTTTTAACGCTTTTCATGGATACTCCCTGTACCGGTTGAAATATTGTCCCTGTTCCATACGTTTTTTTATCTGCCGCTTGAGCAGCCGAATACACTAGCATGTTTCTAATCGGAAACGTATATAAAAGATAAAAGAAAAGCTCTATCCGCCGCTCGCAAGAGGCATGCCTGCATTCACCGGGATTGCCGTTTTCAGCTATGCTGGCGATTCCGCCGGACAGGAGGAATTGCCATGGCCGGTCGTCGATCCAGACACGAGGCGCTGCTGATGAAATCGTCAAGAAGTCGAGCTGTAAGTCGAACTGCGAATCGGGCCGCAAATCATTGCCCCGGATTTGTCGGACCGGATGGCCTGGGGCGGCGCTGCCATGTCTTTTGACGACACCGTGGCCGACGTGCTGGTGGTCGGCGCCGGGCCGGCTGGTTCGCATCTGGCTTACCTGCTGGCGGAGCAGGGTTTGCAGGTGACCATTATCGACAAGCAGGCTTTTCCGCGCGCCAAAGTATGCGGCGGCGGCCTGTCGCGCAAAGCGATGGACTTGCTTGGCTTCGACCTGGGGCCTGCGATGCACCGGGCGATAGGCGGCGCCATCCTCAATTACCGCAACCGCGACGCCATCGTCAAGGAAGTGGAACCGATGGCGGCTTGCACCGTGGTGCGCAGCGAATTCGATCAAATGCTGCTGGACCGCGCCTGCGCCAAAGGCGTGCGCTTTCTGGCTGAAACTGCGTTTGTCGATGCCTCCGAGGGGGCCGACGCAGTCAGCGTGAGCACCAGCCGCGGCATATTGCGCTGCCGCTTGCTGCTGGCCGCCGACGGCGCCGCCAGCGCGGTGCGAAACAAGCTGTTCGGCAAGGACCTGGTGGCTTACGTGCCGGCCATGGAAGCCATGGTGTGGCCGGCGGCAGGAACGCTGGAGCGATTCGGCGACCGCGCCCTGTTCGATTTCGACGGCATGCCGCGCGGCTACGGCTGGATTTTCCCCAAGCGCGATCATTTTAATGTGGGTGTGTACTCACCGTTCGGCGGTACGGCGTTGCGCCAGCACCTGGACCGTTTCATCGCGGCATATGCCAGCTTGCAGCAGCCATTGCGGGTCGAATACCAGGGTTATGTCATCCCGCTGCAAAATCGCCGCCAGCTGTACCAGCGCGGCCGGGTCTGGCTGCTGGGAGATGCGGCCGGCCTGGCCGAAGCCTTGTTTGGCGAAGGCATTTATTTTGCACTGAAGAGCGCGACCATCGCCGCCAAGGCGATTGCCGCCGATGGGCTGCGCGCCGAATCGGCGCTATACAGCCGCCTGCTGCGCCGCGAGTTGCTGCCCGAACTGCGCGCCGCTGCGTGGATGGCACGCCTGATCTACCGTTTCCCGAAGCTTGCCTTTTCGCACCTGGTGCTCAACCAGCAGATCAATCACGATTTTTCCGGCCTGATCAGCGGCCAGATGGGCTACCGCCATTGCCTGCTGAAAACCGCGCTCGGCTTGCCGCGCTGGCTGCTGCCGAGCAAGGCGCCCGGCAGCGCCGCCGACCATTCCCGTTGAATCAATTGAACAGGCCGGTGCCGGTCGATATCAAGGCGCCGATCCGTTTGACAAGCCGCATTAGATTTTAAAAGCCAGGCAGGCGCAGGCTTTCCGGATCGCCGGCTTCGGCGCGTTCATGGCCTAGCAGCCAGGCCTTGCGTTCCAGGCCGCCGGCAAAACCGGTCAGCTTGCCGTCGGCGCCCACCACCCGGTGGCAGGGCACGATGATGGCGATCGGGTTGGTGGCGTTGGCGCTGCCCACCGCGCGGGCGGCGCCGTTGTGCTCGCCCAGCTGCAAGGCGAGCTTGCCGTAAGTGGTCATCCGGGCCGGCGGGATCTGGCGCAATGCGGCCCATACGCGGTGCTGGAAATCGGTGCCGTTGGTGGCTACCTCGATATCTTTCAACGCGTCCAGCTCGCCGCCGAAATACCGCTGCAACGCCGGTTCCGCGCTGGACGGCGCGGTGGCGGCTTGCAAGTCGTAATGGCCGTAGTGGGTAGCCAGCAAGCTGCGCATGCGCGGCTCATAGTCTTCGAAATCCAGCGCGCGTACGCGGTCCTGGCTATCGGTGACCAGCAGGATGACGCCGATGGGCGATGCGATCCGGTGCAGGAATAAGTTCATGGTGATAATCTCGTCAGATGGTATGGCATAGTTTAGCCGTAGCTGCGGGTCTGCGCACCCCGCTGCTTGCTTTCAAATTCGGTAGATATCAGTGTAACGGCGAAGTGGCTTTATTTTTCATATTTCGCTGTTTATAGTAGTGAAGCAGCTTAGTGAAGTAGCTTAGTGAAACAACTGCATGGCTGCATGACACACGCAATCCCGCCCCAACCCTTTTGGAGAAATCGCAATGATGAGTCTTCAGGTGAACGGCCTTACCGTGGAAGTCGACGTCGCCGCGGATACCCCCTTGCTGTGGGTGCTGCGTGAAAATCTCAAGCTGACCGGCAGCAAATTCGGCTGCGGCATCGCTGCCTGCGGCGCTTGCACCGTGCATGTCGGCGGCAATGCGGTGCGCTCCTGCTCCTATCCTGTCTCCGCGGTCGGCCAGCAGGCGGTGACGACCATAGAAGCAGTCGCCGCCGATCCGGTCGGCAAGGCAGTGCAAGTGGCCTGGATCAAGCATGACGTGCCGCAATGCGGCTACTGCCAAAGCGGGCAGGTGATGACTGCGGTCGATTTCCTCAAGAAGAAACGCCATCCGAGCGAGGCTGAAGTGGTCGCCGCCATGGGCGGCAACCTGTGCCGCTGCGGCGCCTACCAGCGCATCAAGGCGGCGGTGCTGGACGCTTCCAGATCTTTGGCATAAGGAGTCCACCATGACCGCAGAATCTCTCGTAGCGAATCCGCTGCCGCTGAAGCACTCGCGCCGCAAATTCCTCAAAGCATCCGCCGCCGGCGGCGCCGGCCTGGTGCTCGGGTTTTTTATCCCGGGCCTGGGCCGCATCGCCGAGGCCCAGGCTGTCGCTCCCAAGATTTACCAGCCTAACGCCTTCCTGCGGGTCGGCGCCGACAATAGCGTGGTGGTGCAGGTTTCCAAGGCCGATATCGGCCAGGGCACCCTGACCGCGCTGCCGATGCTGCTGGCAGAAGAGCTCGATTGCGACTGGAGCAATGTGCGGGCCGAACTGGCCAAGGGTGAAGATGTTTTCCGCGATCCGGCATTCGGTATCCAGATGGTGGGAGGCTCTACCAGCGTCGCCCACAGTTTCCAGCAATACCGCGAGGTTGGCGCCCGCGCGCGCAGCATGCTGGTGGCAGCCGCCGCCAGCGAATGGAAGGTCGATCCGGCCAGCTGCAAGACGGCGAAAGGCGTGATCACCGGCCCGCGTGGCCAGCGCGCGAGCTACGGTTCGGTGGCCAATGCGGCGATGCTGTTGCCGGTGCCGGACAAGGTGCAGCTGAAAGATCCAAAGCAATTCACCATCATCGGCAAGGCGACGCCGCGGCTGGATACGGCCGCCAAATCCAGCGGCCAGCAGAAATTCGGCATCGATCTCGACCTGCCGGGCATGAAAGTGGCGATGCTGGCGCGGGCCGTGCCGTGGGGCGCCAAGATTGGCAAGCTCGATGACAGCGCGGCCAAGGCGATCCCCGGAGTGCGCAAGATCTTCACGATTCCTGGCATCCGCGGCGGCCAGAGCGTGGTGGTGGTGGCCGACGGCTACTGGATCGCCAAGAAAGCGCGCGATGCGCTGAACATCGAATGGGATGCGAGCGGCGTCGAGCAGCCCAGTTCGGAACAATTGTTCGCCAGCTACCGGGAAGCGGTGATGAAACCCGGCACGCCGGCAAATAAGGTCAATCAGGCCGATGTGTCGGCGCTGGCCGCTGCGCCCAAGGTCATCGACGCCATCTTCGAGTTTCCCTATCTGGCGCATACGCCGATGGAGCCGCTCAACATGACGCTGCATTTCACCGGCGACGCCTGCACGGTATGGGCCGGTTCGCAGTTCCAGTCGATGGACCGGCAGGCGATCGCCAAGGTGCTGGGCCTGGCGCTGACGAAGGTTGAGTTCAACACCATGATGTCGGGCGGCGCGTTTGGCCGGCGCGCCTTGCCGGAATCGGAGAATGCAGTGGAGGCTGCGTATGTGGCCAAGGTCATGCGCGGCACGCCGGTCAAGATCATGTATTCGCGCGAAGACGACATCAAGAGCGGTTATTACCGGCCGATGCATGTGCACCGGGTCCGCATCGGTTACGACGCACGTGGCAAGATCGCCGCCTGGGAGCACGTGATCGCCGGCCAGTCGATCCTGGCCGGCAGTCCGTTTGAATCGTCCATGGTCAAGGATGGCGTCGACGGCACCATGACCGAAGGCGTGCTGGAATCGCACTATGCGATCCCGAACCTGGCGCTGTCTGTGCACAACATGAAGGCCAATGTGCCGGTGCTGTGGTACCGCTCGGTGGGCCATAGCCACAACGCGTTTGTGATGGAAACCCTGGTCGACGAAATCGCCAGGTCAGTCGGCCGCGATCCGGTCGAATACCGGGCCAGCCTGTTCGACAAGTCGGCCAAGCGCAGCAAGCAGGCGCTGGAACTGGCGGTGGCCCGCTCCGGCTACGGCAAGCGCAAGCTGCCGGCCGGCCAGGCCTGGGGAGTCGCCGTCCATCACGGCTTCAATACCTCGATTGCCTACGTGGTGGAAGTGTCGCTGAAAGACGGCAAGCCGCAAGTGCATCGGGTGACCGCCGGCGTCCATTGCAACATGGCGATCAATCCGCGCACCATCGAAGCGCAGATCCAGGGCGGCGTGGTGTTCGGCATCTCTACTACCTTGCCCGGCAATGAAATCACCTTGAAAAACGGCGTGGTGCAGCAATCCAATTTTTCCGATTACACGCCGGCCTACATGGCCAGCTGTCCGCAGGTCGACGTCCATGTGGTGCCCAGCGCCGATGCACCGACCGGGGTCGGCGAGCCGCCGGTGCCGCCGATCGCGCCGGCCATCGCCAATGCCATCGCCGCCTTGACCGGCAAGCGTTTGCGCAAGCTGCCGTTCGCTGCCATCACGGCCTGACTGGAATGTAAAAATGGCGCCGGAGGGCGCCATGATGGAACAGGTGGGCAGGTACGCTGTGCCTGCCCTGCATTTCAGAATTGCCTCTTAATGCTTGAAATGCGGCTTGAAACGTGCCTCTGCCAGCTTATCTGCCACCACGCTGGTAGGCAGGCCTTCGGCATCGGCGCGTTTGAAGATTTCAGACAATGTCACGCCGATTTCACGCACGTGCGCTTCGACGTCGGCTTCCGGTTTGTCGTAATACTCGTAGCAGACCTTGATGATGCCGCCGGCGTTGATCACGAAATCCGGCACATACAGCACTTCCTTGCGGCGCAGCAGTTCGCCGACTTCGGCCGTGGCCAGCTGGTTGTTGGCGGCGCCGGCGACAATCTTGGCTTTCAGGCGCGACAGGGTCGCGGGGTTGAGTGTGGCGCCCAGCGCGCACGGCGCGTAGATGTCGGCTTGCACGTCATAGATGGCGTCGGTTTCGACGATTTCGGCGCCGAATTCAGCGTGCGCGCGTTCCAGCGCAGCCTGGTCGATATCGGTGACGATCAGCTTGGCGCCGGCGGCATGCAGGCGGCGTGCGTAGTCGTAGCCGACATTGCCCAGTCCTTGCACGGCGACCGTCAGGCCTTCCAGCGAATCGCGTCCCAGGTAGTGCTTGACCGCGGCTTGCGCGCCGACAAAACAGCCGAGCGCGGTGAACGGCGACGGATCGCCGCTGGCGCCAAGGCCTGCGACATATTTTGTCCTGGCGGCGATATGCGCCATGTCGGCCGGACTGGTGCCGACGTCTTCCGCCGTGATGTAGCGGCCGCCCAGGCGTTCCAGGGCTTCGCCCATGGCTTCGAACAAGGCAGGGGTCTTGGCGCTCTTCGGATTGCCGATGATCACGCTCTTGCCGCCGCCGATAGGCAGGCCGGCAACTGCATTCTTGTAGGTCATGCCGCGCGACAGGCGCAGCACATCGTTGACGGCGACGGCTTCGCTGGCGTAGTCCCACATGCGGCAACCGCCCATGGCCGGGCCGAGGTTGGTGTTGTGGACAGCGATGATGCCTCTGAGGCCGGATTTTTCTTCTGCGACGAAGACCACTTGCTCGTGGTTGTCGAAATTCAGTTCGTTAAAAATGAAGGTGCTCATGCTTTTGGCTCCGTGCGGATAGCATTCACTCGTCCGGATAGGGCGGGTTATGGTTTTCCGGTGTTCTAGGGTTAAGGACAGTAATGCGCGTGTTTGCGGCGGGTTGGTGCCGGAAACGGGTATGGCCGTGATTGTGTCACGCAGGCGAGAGTGTAATTTATCGCTATGTGAAACTCAATTGGGTTCGCATTTCTATCTAAGATAAGATCTAAATAATTATTAAAAGAATAATTTATCTTGATCGTAATGGCAATATAGATGACAGGGAAATGCGGATTTTCGTGATCTGTAATAAACTAGGTCAATGAACTAGTTTGATGGAGAATTGCCATGTTCCAGGAAATCGGCGCTTTCGACGCCAAAGCCAAATTATCTGAACTGCTGCGTGGAGTGGGGCACGGACAGCGCTATACCATTACCGTCAGGGGGAAGCCCGTTGCTGATCTCGTCCCAAGCGAAACTTCTGCGCAGAATGACGCCATAGCCGCTGTTGCTTCCATGCAGGCATTCAAGAAAGTCCTGGGGCTTGGTGCCGAAGATATCAGCGAAATGATTTCTGAAGGCCGCCGATGATTCTGGTACTTGATGCTTCGACCGCGCTGGCATGGATATATGCGCGCGAAAAACCGGATGAGGCGGCATGTGCGGAACGGGTATTGCAAGCTACGGCAGAGATGGAGGTTGTGGTGCCGTCGCTTTGGCATACCGAAATTGCAAACGCGCTGCTGGTTGGCGAACGACGCAAGATCATTACGGAAGCTCAGGCGTTTGACTACCTGGCACGACTAGCCAGGTTGCCAATCGCAACCGACAATGTAATGCCCGCTGCTCGCCAGGATCAGGTAATGGCGATTGCGCGGGCATATAGCCTGAGCGCTTATGACGCTACTTACCTGGATCTGGCGCTGCGAATGGGAGCTGTCCTGGCAACGTTTGACGGAAAGCTCGCGGCAGCAATGCAAGGGGCTGGCGGCGTCTTGTTTAAATGACTGTTGTTCAGGAAATTGTCATCCATGGGCGAACGGTAGTCTTGCCTAATCGGTCTTGCCACGTGCCGCCGCCTCACGCAGCTTGTCCTTTTTGCTCTTGCGCTTGCCTTTGATGCCGCCATCGGCTGACGATTCCACGCTCGCCAATATAGCGCTGACGACAGGCTCGAAACCAGCAATCTGTTCGCGTTTGCATTTCAGCTGGTGACGTTTTTCAATCAGGTGGAAATGCGCCTCCGTCTCGGCGCTGACAAAACTGATGGCGATGCCGCTCTTGCCGGCGCGCCCTGTGCGGCCGATGCGGTGCGTATAGTCCACCGCGGAGCGCGGCAAATCGTAGTTCAGGACCACCGGCAGTTGCGCAATGTCGATCCCGCGCGCGGCGACATCGGTGGCGACCAGCACTTGCAGCTTGCTGGCCTTGAAATCCGCCAGCACTTCATCGCGCGCGCCCTGGCTGAATTCGCCGTGGAAGGCGGCTGCCTTGATTCCTGCGCGATGCAGCTTGTCCGCAATATGCTCCGCCGCGTATTTGGTGGCGACAAAAACCAGCACCCGGCCCCAGTTGTTCTCTTTCAGCAGGTGCCGCAGCAGTTGCGTGCGGCGGCCGGCGTCGACCATGATTGCGCGCTGCTCGATGTCCGGCTGGTTCTGCGCCAATGCCGGGACGGCGATACGGGCCGGCTCATGCAGCATCCTGGCGGCGAATGCGTGCACCGCGCTTGGAAACGTAGCCGAGAAAAACAGGTTCTGGCGTTGTTTGGGCAACAGCGCCAGGATGCGGCCGATTTCATCTGCAAATCCCATGTCGAGCAGGCGATCGGCTTCATCCAGCACCAGCGACGATACCGCCGCAATGCTGAGGGCGTTGTGCTCGATCAGGTCGAGCAGACGGCCAGGCGTCGCCACCACGATATCGGCGCCGCCGCGCAGGTCCATCATTTGCGGGTTGATCGAGACGCCGCCGAACAGGGCGGCGATCTTCAGCGATTGCGGAGCGGCTTGCGCCAGGAGGCGGATAGCTTCGGCAGTCTGCTGCGCCAGTTCGCGGGTAGGGACCAGCACCAGCACGCGCAGCCGGCGTGGTTTCTCGCCGGGGCTGTCTTGCATCAACTGCAGTAGCGGCAGCGCGAACGCCGCAGTCTTGCCGGAGCCGGTTTGCGCCGCCGCCAGTACATCGCCGCCGCGCAGGATTGCGGGAATCGCCGCCACCTGGACAGGAGTTGGCGTGACGTAGCCACGTTCGGCAACGGCTTGCAGGATGACGGGGGACAGGCCCAGGGAGGAAAATGACATGACAACGGGCCTTGACAGCTTGTAAGGCTGCCATCTTACCATTTGCGCCGGCCGGCAATCCCAGGCAGTTAATTAGGGTCAGAGTCGAATAAAAAAATATTCGACTCTGACCCTAATTAACTGCTCAGGCCAGCGGCGCCAGCAACAGCTGCAAATCTTCGCTGCTGAACTTGGTCGCTAATGCCGCATCGCTGCCGAGTACACCTTCAGCCAGCGCCGCCTTGCGCGCCTGTAGTTCGATGATGCGTTCTTCTATGCTGCCTTCAACCACTACTTTATAGACGAACACGGTCTGGTCCTGGCCGATGCGGTGGGCGCGCGCTGTGGCTTGTTCTTGTACTGCCGGGTTCCACCACGGATCGATGTGGATCACGGTGTCGGCGGCGGTCAGGTTGAGGCCGACGCCGCCGGCTTTGAGGCTGATCAGCAGCAAGGGCACTGTCTTGCTTTGGAACTCCGCCACCAGTGCGCCGCGTTTTGCCGGCGGCGTCTTGCCGGTCAGCGCAAGCCACGGCAGTTGCATGGTATCGAGTTCGACGGCGACCAGGTCCAGCATTTCAGTGAACTGGGAAAACACCAGGATGCGCCGGCCTTCCGCCACCAAAGCCGGCAGCATGTCGCGCAGCAGCTCCAGTTTGGCGCGTTCGATGGTGGCCGGATGCTCCATGCCTTTCAGCAGGAACGGATCGCAGCATACTTGCCTCAGCTTGAGCAAGGCATCGAGGATCGTGATCTGGCCGCCGCTGAAGCCTTTGCGCTTGAGGACGCGGCGCACCTGTTCATCGGCGGCCAGCCTGACGCTTTCGTATAGGTCGCGCTGCTGTCCTTGCAATTGCACCAGCTTGACGGTTTCGGTGCGCGGCGGCAGTTCGCTTGCCACTTCGTCCTTGCGCCGCCTCAGGATGAACGGCCTGACCCGCTGCGCCAGCAACTGCGCACGCAAGGTCTGGCCGCCGATTTCTATCGGCTTGCGCCACAAGCGCGTGAAACTGCGCATGTCGCCGAGGAAGCCGGGCATCAGGAAATCGAATTGCGTCCACAGTTCTCCCAGATGGTTTTCCAGCGGCGTGCCGGTGATGCACAGCCGGTGCCGAGCGCGCAGGCGCCGCACGGCCCCTGCGCTGCGGGCGGTAGCGTTTTTCACGGTCTGCGCTTCATCCAGGATCAGCATATGGAAGGGCTGGGCTTCCAGCGCTGCGCGGTCGCGCCACAGCAGCGGATAGGTGGTGAGGATCAGGTCGTATTCTGCCATGCGCGGGAAATCCCGATGGCGTTCCGGCCCCTGCAAGGCAAGCACGCGCAAGCCGGGCGCCATGCGCCTGGCCTCGGCCTGCCAGTTGAATATCAGCGAAGTCGGCAGTACGGCCAGCGCCGGCAGGTCGAGGCGGCCTGCCTGTTTTTCTATCAGCAGGTGGGCCAGCGCCTGCGCGGTTTTTCCCAGGCCCATGTCATCCGCCAGGATGCCGGCCAGGTGATGCTCGCGCAGGTATTGCAGCCAGGCGACGCCATGCAATTGATAGGGGCGCAGGGTAACGCCGAGGCCGGCCGGCGGACTCACGGTTTGCGGTGTGCCGGCGCCTTGCAGTCGTTGCGCCAGCGCGCGCAGGCCGACGTCGCCCTGCAACTGCCAGGCGCCGTGGGCGCCGGCGCGTTGGCGCTGTGTGTCGAGCAAGCTCAGGCGCATCGTTTCAAGGCGATAGGCATCCCATGAGGAAAGCAGCAGCGGGCCTTCCTTGCGCAAGGGATCGGTCAGCAGTTCCAGCATGCTGCCGACGATTGCCTTGAGCGGCGCCGCCAAGGCTTCGATCCGCTTGCCGCCGGGGGCGCGCAGCATGATCAAGGCATGGTCGTCGATCAGGGCAATCTGCTTGGCGTCCAGCCAGCGGCCGTCGCGTTGCAGCAGGTGCGCCAGCAGCGGCACCAGGTCCACCAGCTCGCCATCGATTTCGATGCCCAGGGTCAGCAGCCAGGAACCTTCGCCGGCTGGCAGTCCGAGGGCCGTCACGGCCTGTTCGCGGCCACGCATGCGAGCCGCGACTTCCTTGCCCAGCAGTTCGCCGGTTGCAGGATTGACGATCAGGCGCCAGGCATCCACCGGCACGCTCTCGTGCGCAAAACCGGGACGCACCACGATCGCCCAGCCTTTGGCCTGCAGGCCGGGCAACTGCTCGGCCCAGAAATCGCCGAAGAAATCTTCCTGCACCAGGGTCCAGAGCGAGTCCAGCGTTTGCGCCGCGTCCTGCGCGGCGCTGTCCGTGCGCCATTGCAAAGTGTCGGCCGGCAGCGGATACAGGCCCAGTTCCCACACCAGGTCGAGGGCATCGGCTTCGGCGCCCAGGTCGCGCAGCAACAGGCGCCGGCCTTTATCGTCTTCCACCGTTTGCGACGATGCCGGGCGGCGGTTCAGCAAGGCAGTAGGGGCGGCGGTTTCCCATTGCAAGCCGTCATCGGTGACATAAGTCCAGCTGATCTGGACCACCGTCACATTCGGCCCGCGCGGCCCGAACGGACCGGAAGGCCGCATGCCCAGCAGGCCGTCGCCGCGGCCCAGGGTTTTTAATGTCAGGCGCGGCCGGAAACGGCCGACGGCGCTTGCGGCAGAATTCATCTCGGGACGAAGCGGACGCTCAGCTGGCCCAGGTCGCCATATCGGATGGCGATTTCCTGCGCCGCCGGCCAGCCGAAGCTGCCGGCATAAGATCCGGTGATGATGGCTTGGCCGGCTTGCAAGCCCTGTCCCGCGGCACGCAGGAATTCAGCCAGCCAATATAGCGGAGCGCGCGGATTGATGGCGGGATGGCGGCCGTGCAGCTGCTTGGTTTTTCCGTTGCCACTGTCGATCTCTATCGCCAGTTCGACGGCATTGCGCGCGCGTTCTGCATCTACCTGCGGCCCCAGGTACAGCCCCTGGTTGAGCAGTCCGTCTGCCAGGTTTTCAAGAAAATCCGCGTCATCCGGAGTGCTGTAACGGCTGTCTATCAGTTCAAGTGCAAGGTGGGTGCGGGCGATGGCGGCGTCGACCTCTGCCTCGGAATAGGGTAAAGGGCGCGGCGGCAAATCATGGCCGAGAATGAAAGCCAGCTCCGGCTCGATCCTTACCTGGCTGTCGCGCACCCATGCCGTGCATGCGCCGCCGCTGAAGACCGTAGCGCCATAGATGGGCGCCGCCACCGGCTGGCCAGCGGCGGGCATGCCGCACTTCCAGGCAGCTATCGCGTCGCCGATCTGGGCACTGACAAGCGCCTGTATCGCCAACGCCGTCGTGGCATCCGGCGGCCGCAAGCTCAGTGGCAGGCGTGCTCCCTGGACGCCGGTTTTGCGGCGTGTCGCCAGGATGGTTGCGGCGTCGGACAAGGCTTGCTGGGTTTGCGGCATGGCGGCTTTCGGATTGGAGGATGCAGCTGGCCGTGGCGGGCGCAACCGTCTGCCCGATATTTTAGCCGCGAATTAAGCTGCGAACCGCAATCGCCGAGAGCCGGCATATTGTGTTTCCGCCGAATTACGGGTAACTTAGCGGATTGCAACAGAGTTGCATATCAAGGATTGCCCTTACCTGGGCATATCCAGGCGCATTGTCTATCCATACAAGGGATCTGTACTATATGTCTTTTCTTCAGCAACGCACCCATACCCTGGGCGCATTATTCCTGGCTCTGATGACCTCCACTTCCACTCTCGCCGCATCACCCCGACACCGCCGATAGCCGCCAAGCAGGCTTGGCAGGAAATCCGCCACGGAGAAACCGTCACCGACGACTACCACTGGCTGCGCGAAAAGACCAATCCCAAGGTGATCGCCTACCTTAAGGCGGAGAACAGCTACACCCAGGCCATGACCAAGGACCTGGCGCCGCTGTCGAAAAAGCTGTACGGCGAAATGAAGGGCCGCATGAAGGAAACCGACTTGTCGGTGCCGACCCGGCGCGGCAATTATTACTATTACAGCCGCACTGAAGCAGGCCAGCAGTATCCGATTATCTGCCGCCGCCTGGCCAAGGCCGACGCTGGTTTTGCCTATGACGCCAGCGCCAGCGAAGAAATCCTGCTCGATGAAAACCGGCTCGCCAAGGGCAAGGAATTTTTCCACGTCGAGAGTTTTTCTGTCAGTCCCGACGACCGTTACCTGGCGTATTCCACCGACACCACCGGCTACCGCCAGTACCAGTTGCACGTCAAGGATTTGAGCACAGGCAAGCTGCTGGCCGATACCGTGGAACGCGTCACCACCCTGGCCTGGGCCGCGGATAGCCAGACCCTGTTCCTGGTGCAGGAAGACGCCACCACCAAACGTTCCGACCTGCTGCTGCGCCTCAAGTTGGGCAGCAAGCCAGTCGAGGTGTACCGTGAGGCGGTCGAACAGTTCAACCTCGGCGTCGGCAACAGCGGCGACCGCAAATTCATCGAACTCGAAGCGCAAAGCACAGACACCACCGAAGTCAGCCTGCTGCCGGCAGACCAGCCGCAAGGCAGTTTCCGCTCAGTGCTGGGACGTGAAACCGGACACCGCTACCATGTCGATCACCGCGACGGCGAGCTGTTCATCATGACCAACAAGGACGCCAAGAATTTTCGCCTGGTGACGGCGCCGCTGGCGACGCCCGGGCCGGAACACTGGAAAGAACTGATAGCGCACGATCCCAGGGTCTTGCTGGAATCGTTCGAGCTGTTCCGCGATTTTCTGGTGGTCAGCGAAAAGGCGGATGCGCAAGAGCGTTCCCGCATCTACAATTTTGCCGACCATAGCTGGAAGACCCTGCAGTTCGACGAAGCGGTATATACCTCGCACGCCGGCGGCACGCCGGAATTCACTTCTGGCCAATATCGCCTGATGTATGAGTCGCCGGTGACGCCGCCGACCGTATTCGACGTCGACATGGCCAGCGGCGAGCGCAAGCTGCTGAAACAGCAGGAAGTGCCCGGCTACGATCCGGCCCTGTATGAAACCAGGCGCTTGTGGGCCACCGCGCGCGACGGCGTCAAGGTGCCGCTCTGGACTGTAGCCAAGAAAGGCATCAAGCTCGACGGCTCGGCGCCGCTGCTGCTGTACGCCTACGGTTCCTACGGCATCCCGGCCGAAGCGACGTTCTCCAACAGCCGCGTCAGCCTGCTGGATCGCGGCGTGGTGTTTGCCGAAGCGCATATCCGCGGCGGCAACGACATGGGCGAGCATTGGCACGACGACGGCATGCTGATGCACAAGAAGAACACCTTCTACGATTTCATCGACAGCGCCGAATACCTGGTCAAGCAAGGCTGGACCAGCCCGCAGCACCTGATCATCGAAGGCGGCAGCGCCGGCGGCCTGCTGATGGGCGCGGTCACCAACATGCGGCCCGACCTGTTCCATGCGGTGCATGCAGCGGTGCCGTTCGTCGACGTGATGAACACCATGATGGACGCCAGCCTGCCGCTCACCACCGGCGAATACCTGGAGTGGGGCAATCCCAACGAAAAACCTGCCTACGACTATATGCGCAGTTATTCGCCCTACGACAATATCGAACGCAAGGCGTATCCGTCGATGCTGGTCACTACCGGCCTCAACGACAGCCAGGTGATGTACTGGGAGCCGGCGAAATATGTCGCCAGGCTGCGCGCCATGAAAACCGACCCCAATCCCCTGCTGCTCAAGGTGAACATGGGAGCCGGCCACGGCGGCGCTTCCGGCCGCTATGACGCGATCAAGGAACGCTCGTTTGAAATGGCGTGGATGCTGTCGCAGTGGGGTTTGCTGCCATCCGGAAAACGCTAGTCAATCGATCAATACATTCAACTTACCTAGGATTGCCATGCAATTTTTGAACACACCATCGCGACTGTTTGCAGTCACGGCAGTTGCCGCAGTTACTACCTTTATCGCAGCCTTGCCTGCGCAGGCAGTCAGCCTCGCCCCGGTGCAAGACGTCAGCGACGTCCTGCACGGCGTCACGGTGAAAGACCCGTACCGCTATTTCGAAAATGTGAAAGATCCCAAGGTGCAGTCCTGGCTCAAGGAGCAGGGCGAGTCGGCGCGCAAGGAACTGGACCGGATAGAACTGCGCGGCCAGCTGGAACAGCGTATCGCCGAGATTTCCGCCGCCACCGGCGACGATATCCGCGATGTGACGCGAATCCCTGGCAACCAGGTGTATTACCTCAAGCGCGCCCGCGGCGAGAAGCAGTTCAAGCTGGTGGTGCGCGACAGCCTGCAGGGTCCTGAACGAGTGCTGGTCGATCCGGAGCTGGACGCCAAGCGCACCGGCGTACCGCACGCCATCAACTATTTCGTGCCGGCCTGGGATGGCAAGCATGTAGCCTACGGTGTTTCCGCCGGCGGTTCGGAAGATGCCTCGCTTTATATCCTCGATACGGCAAGCGGGAAAAATGTCGGCGAGCCGATTCCGCGTGTGCACGAAGCCCTGCTCGGCTGGCTGCCGGACAGCAAGTCACTCACTTACAACCAGCTGAAAGCGCTCAAGCCGGGCGATCCGGATTCCGAGACCTATCTCGACAGCAAGGTGATGTGGATCAAGGTCGGCGCTGCGGCTGCGGAGGCCAAGGCGGTGTTCGGCCCGACCGTCACCACCGACCTGGGCTTGGCCCGGCTCGATGTCGGCACCATCATCTTCAATCCGGGCAGCCGCTGGATGATTGCCCGCACCACCGACACCACCTTGCCGGAAGGTTTCCTGTTCGTGGCTAACGTCGCCGACCTGGACAAGCCAGCCGTGGCCTGGAAGAAAATATCCAGCTTCGACGACAAGATCACCGATGCAGAATTGAAGGGCAACGACCTGTACCTGCTGACGCACGACCATGCGCCGCGCAACCGTGTGTTGAAACTTGATTTGCGCCATCCTGACCTGAAACTGGCGCGCGAAGTGGCTGCCGCGCCGAAAGACGCAGTGCTGGAGAAATTCTCGCTGACCTCCGATGCACTGATCGGCGAAGTACGCGAGGGTACTTTGATCGTGCTGCGGCGCTACGCTGCCGGCGACGTTAAAGGCCAGAACATCCCGCTGCCGTTCAAGGGCGCCGCCACCGTCCATAACGATCCGGCCCATGCCTACAGCGATGTGCTGTACACATTGAACGGCTGGACCGAGCTGCCGCGCACTTTACTGCTCAAGGGCAAGGTATCGGGCGATCCCGGCCTGCGCGTGAACCCGCCCATGCCTAGCCTGCCCGAAGTGGAAGTAGTCGACGTCAAGGTGCCGAGCTACGACGGCGCGCTGGTGCCGATGACCCTGCTGTACAAGAAAGGCTTGAAACGTGACGGCAGCAATCCGACCTTGCTTGACGGTTATGCTGCTTACGGCTTTTCCCAGACCGCCGGTTTCTCGCCTGCGCGGATGGCCTGGCTCGAGCGCGGCGGCGTGCTGGCCTATGCCAACGTGCGCGGCAGCGGCGTCTACGGCGACGACTGGTACCGGGCCGGCTTCAAAGCCACCAAGTCGAATACGTGGAAGGATGGCGTGGCTTGCGCCAAGTACCTGATCGCCGAAGGTTACGCCACCCCCAAGACGCTGGGTGTGATGGGCACCAGCGCCGGCGGCATCTTTGTCGGCCGCACCGTGACTACCGCGCCTGAACTGTTTGCGGCCGCCATTTTTAATGTCGGCATCATGGACGCCGTGCGCGCCGAAGACAGCGCCAACGGCATTACCAACATCTCCGAATTCGGCAGTGCCAAGAATCCGCAGGAGTTTCCGGCCTTGCTGGAGATGAGCACCTACCATAACATCAAGGACAACACCGCCTATCCTGCCGTCATGCTGGTGCACGGCATGAACGATCCGCGCGTCGACGTCTGGCACAGCGCCAAGACTGCGGCCCGCCTGCAGGCAGCCACCAGCAGCGGCAAGCCGATCCTGCTGCGGCTCGACATGCAGGCCGGCCACGGCGTAGGCAGCACGGCGACCCAGCGTTATGCGCTGTCAGCCGATATCTACAGTTTCCTGCTGTGGCAGATGGGGAAAATAAAGCAAGCGGACAAGGGCTAACTAAGTTTTATCTTAAAAACAGGTATTGCCAACATTCTTTCGGCAATCGAGACAGGCAAGCAAGGAATAATAGGGTCCGACCTTGTTTCGCCTGATCTTGAGCGCCATGAAAAAATCCCTGCTTTCTTTTCTGTCCGGCACGCTATTGCTGCTTGCCGTTTTTTCCAGCCAGGCGCAGGCAGCAATCGTGCTGGAGAACCCGCTCTGGCACATCGTGCTGGATCCGGGCACGCTGGCGATCCGCGTAACGCCTGCCGGCGCCACCGCGATCCAGGTTTCCGACGGCGTCGGCAGCCATCGGGTCGCGGCCCTGCAAAGCACAGCCGGCCAGGCCGGCTGGCAATGGGACGACGGCGCCTACCGCATCGAGGCAAAACTCAGCGAGCGCGACCTGATGCTGACCGTGCACGCCAAGGCGGCGGGCGCACTGACTCTCGTCAGGCAGCCGGGAAGCGCGATAGGACGTGGCTTGATCCTGCCGCTGGCGGAGGGCCACTATGTGGCGCGCGACAACAAGGTGTGGAATGACTTCATCCTGCAAAAGATGGAGCGCCTGAATACCACGCAAGATCTCAGCCTGCCCTTGTGGGGCATGGATCACGGCAAGTTTTCCCTGCATTGGCTGCTGACCAATCCATACAACAACCAGCTTGATTTCAGCGCCGACGGCGCCGGGCTGGCGCTACAGGCCAGCCACACTTTCACGCAACTGGCGCCCGCTACGCCGATGACGCTTACCTTGCACCTGGGCGACGGCGACCTGCTCGCCGGCGCCAAGCGCTATCGCGCCTGGCTGCTCGCCGAAGGCCGCTTCGAATTCCTGGCGGACAAGATAGCGAAAAGCCCGGGCGCCGCCAAGCTGATCGGCGCATCGCATGCCTATCTGTGGGGCAGCGGACTGATCGCCGCCAGGGATGTCAGGAGCTGGCCGGCTTTCCTGAGGATTTTGCGCAGCAAGAATCCGCTGGCAATCGACCTGCGCCGGCATTTCGGGCCGGAAAGCAGGAAAGCATTGGTGGAAGCCGGGACCAACCCTGCCAGGTATCAGGAAAAAATACTCATCGGCGCCTTCAACGCCGGTCTCAACAGCTTGGCTCGCGAAGCCTGGCAGACCGACGCCCCCGACGTCAATCGGCTGGCCAGCCGCTATGGAGAACTGAGATCGGAGGTGGCGCAGACATTTGGCGCGGCCCTGAATGCCGATGCCAAGGATTGGGGCGGTGGCGTTTCCGGCGCTACCATGGAGCAGCTGCGCAAAGCGGGATTGCCGCGCCTTTGGCTGGGCCTGGGCGAAGGCTGGGAAGGCGGCTTGTGGCATCCTGAGGCAATTGCCGCCGGCGTCAAGGCAGGTTATCTGCTGGCTCCCTACGATTCCTACGAAACGGCGCTGCCGCGCGGCCACAATCCGGATTGGGCCACCGCGCACTTCGGCGAAAAGACCTATCGCGATTGCGCCATCGTGCTCGATGACGGCCGGTTCAAGACCGGCTTTAACGGCTTCGGCCACTATACTAATCCGTTTTGCATGCGGCCATTGATGGAAGCGAGGGTGAGGGCCGTCCAAGAAAAAACCGGATTCAATAGCTGGTTTCTGGACGTTACCGCGGCCGGAATGCTGTTCGATGACTATCGCCGGGGAGCCACCATGACCATGGCGCAAAATGCCTACGCCAATGCGGCCAGCACGCGCTGGATTTCCGAAGACAGGCAACTTCCGGCCGGTTCGGAAGACGGCAATGCCGTGACGGCGCAAGGCATATTCTTTGCCCACGGCATGCAGACGCCGGTGATCGGCTGGGGCGATAAAGAGATGCAGAAGGACAAGAAATCTCTCTACTACCTCGGCAATTACTATCCGCCGGAAGAACCCAGCAACATGTTCAAGGCAGTGCCGCTGAAGGCCTTGTATCGCAGCATCCATTTCGATCCGGCCGCGCGCTTGCCCCTGTACCAGGCGGTGTTTCACGATTCCGTCATCACTACTCATCATTGGCTATTCGATAATCTGAAGTTGACTAATGTGCGCAGGGAAAACGAATTGGCGCAGCTGCTCTATAGCGTGCCGCCGCTGTTCCACTTGAGTGAAGGCACCTTGGCGTCGCGCCTGCCGCTGATGCAGCGCCAGGACGCGTTCTTTCGTCCTCTGCATGAAAAGCTGGCAAACCAGGCGCTGACCGGATTCCGCTGGCTTTCAGCCGATCGCCTGTTGCAGCAAACCGGTTTCGCCGACGGCACTACGCAGGTAGCGAATTTTTCTGCCGAGGAACGCAGTTTCAATGGGCGGCGTTTTCCTCCGTATAGCGTGACGGCGTTAACCGCCGACGGCCAAACCACGGTGTTTGTCAGCGAGGACGGGCGATAGCCAAACGCGTGAAAGAAAATGCTATTTTGTCATGTTTACGTCACGCGCGAGTCATGCCGATGAAATATTCAGCCGCAATAATGTAGGCTTTTTAACAATATTAATGCATTGATAATTCCAGTGCATTTCCATATTGGGGGAAATATGCTTACAGTAAATGGTCGAGGAAAACGCCTGGCCGTGGCGACGCTGACCACGGTATTTTTGAACGGTTGCGGCGGCGGCGAGGAAATCAATGTCGATCCGCCACCGCCGGTTGTCGATTACAGCAAGCACAAGGCACTGGTGATCGGCGTCGACGGCATGCAGTACGAAAAACTGCAGGAAGCGATTGCGGCCGGGCAGGCGCCGAATCTGGCCAGGTTCCATCTCGCCAAGACCTATGGCGGCGGCATCGTAGGCAGCGTCACGGAACAAGTCACCTCCAGCGGCGCAAGCTGGACCACCATCCTGACCGGGGTGTGGGCGAACCGGCACAAGGTCACGTCCAACGACGACAAGTTCCGCAACCAGGCCGATAGCGTATTCAAGCTGATCAAGGATGCCGATGCGCGACGCCGCACAGCCAGCATAGTCAGCTGGAACACCATCAACAATAATTTTGCCCGCGATATTGACCTGAAGTACATCAGCCACGCCGAGAAATGCAGTGAAGACGATCAATGTGTGGCTGACAAGGTTAGCGGCCTGCTGCGTTTCGGCGATTTCGATTTTGTGTTTGCGCACTTCGACGACGTCGACAATATCGGCCACTCTGTCGGTTTTGTACCGGCCTACCAGGCGGCGATCCAGAGCACCGATGCCAGGATCGGGCAAATGCTGGCGGCTCTGCAACGGCGTCAGCAAGAGCATCCGGATGAAGACTGGCTCATCATGGTGACGCCGGACCATGGCCGCAGCGTGCCAGGCGGCTTCGGGCACGGCAGCCAGACCCTGAGTGAAAAGACTACCTTCATCGCCATCAATAAAGAAGCTAATGCGCAGTTCAGCTCACCGTTCAAGGATCCGGTGGACACGGGGTTCAATGGCTTGTACGGCAATGCCACGCAGGCCGATATCGTGCCAACCGTACTGACCCATCTTGGCGTCAAGCCGGATGCCGCCGGCTACCGCATCGACGGCGTCCCGCTGCTGGGCCAGCCGAGCGTGCGGCAACTGACAGCCAAGGCCGACGGCGAGGCGCGCAGCGTCACTCTGCAATGGCGCAATTCAGGTCAGCCATCCGGCAAGCTGTTGACGATTTATCGCGATGGCAAGCAGATCGCACAGCTGGACGACGCTGCAACTATCTATGTCGACCAGGGTCTGGAGATCCAGGACGGTATCTCCGAGTTCAACTACAGCGTGGTGCTTGACCAAGTGCCGGCGGCCTACCTGGCGCGCATCAATGTTGATAAACCGGCGCCGGTTAATCCGTAAAGCGAATCCGTAAAGCGGTTCAGTGCGCGGCCAACCAGGCCAGCAAAGCTTTATGGAACTCGGCCGGTTGTTCCATCTGCGGTGCATGGCCGAGGCCGGAAAACTCTATCAGCGTAGCTTGCGGGATCTGCTTGGCTGCCTGTTTGCCCAGCACGTTGTAACGGCCGATTTTTGCCTTTACCGCCGCCGGCGCCGCATCGCTGCCGATGGCGGTGGTGTCGGCGTCGCCGATCAACAGCAGGGTGGGCACGCTGAGATCCTTGAACTCGTAGACCACCGGCTGGGTAAAGATCATGTCGTAGATCAGCGCAGAGTTCCACGCCACCAGCTCGTGGCCCGGACCTTGGTTAAGCCCGGCCAGCATGGTCACCCAGCGTTCGTATTCCGGTTTCCAGCGGCCGACATAGTAGGTGCTCTGTTCGTATTTGCGCAGGCCGTCGGCGTTCAGCTTCAGCTCGCGCTGGTACCACTGGTCGACCGTGCGGTAAGGCACGCCCAGCGCTTTCCAGTCTTCCAGGCCGATAGGGTTGACCATCACCAGCTGCGCCGTCTGCTCCGGGTATAGCAGGGCATAGCGGGTAGCCAGCATGCCGCCGGTAGAGTGGCCGACGATGGTGGCTTTTTGAATGCCTAGCTGTTCCAGCAGGCCGTGGGTATTGATGGCGAGCTGCTGGAACGAATACTGGTAATGCCCGGGTTTGCTCGAGGTGCAGAAACCGACCTGGTCAGGCGCCACCACCCGGTAGCCGGCCGTACTCAAGGCCTTGATGGTCTGCTCCCAGGTCGCGCCGCAGAAATTCTTGCCATGCATGAGAACCACGGTGCGGCCATTGGCGGCGCCGGCCGCTGCGACATCCATGTAACCCATCTGCAGCTGCTTGCCTTGCGATTCGAAGGCGTAATGCTTCAATTCATAAGGGTAGTCGAAACCTTGCAGTTCAGGACCGTAGACGGGGGCGGCAGGAAGCGTTTGTACGGCGGCGGCAGACAGCGTGGCGCTCAGCAGCAAACTGCCAAGCAGGGACGGCAATGGATTCGGCATGCGCTAATTCTCCGGAAACGAAGCGGCCATGTTACTCCCGGATTTCGATCGGCGCTCGCCGGTCCGGCGTTTGCACGCGGGGCGAAAATTACTTACATCTTGCGGCGTGACTGGTCACTGGAAATTCGGGGAGTTGTGGCTGCTGCGGTAATTGCCTGGGGTTTCACCGGTCCATGCCTTGAAGGCGCGGCGGAAACTGCGGACGTCGGTGAAGCCGAGCTGGGCCGCGATCTCGCTCTGCGTCAGCTGGCGGGTTTCCAGCAGGTTCCTGGCGCGGCGCTCCTGCATCTGGGCCCGTATCTGCTGGAACGACATGCCGCACTGGTCGAGATGGCGGCGCAGCGTCCGTTCCGTGAGGTTGAGGCTGCCGGCGATTTCAGCCATGTTCGGCGGCGACTCCCAGTTGCGGCGCAATACGCTTTCGATCGATTCAATCAGGTCCGGGGTGTCGGGATTGCGCATCGCCATGCGTTGCAGATGTTCCAGCGCCTGGCGCTGCGCCAGCGGGTTGTGGGTGTCGAGCGGCATCGCGAACAAGGAGGCGTCGGCCACGATGCAATTGCGTTGCGCCGAAAATTGCAGGGGGCAGTTGAACAGCTGCCGGTAATGCGCGGCATAGGCCGGCGCCGGATACTGCAGTTCCATGCGCAGCAGCAGGCCGCGGGTTCCCAGCAGGATTTGGCCCATGTTCATGAGATGAGCGGTGACTTCCTCGATCAGGAACGGAGTAATCGCGGCGTCGCCCGGGTTATGGAAGACCGCGATGCACTCGTGTTCGGTCGCCGTGAAATCGATGTCCACCATGGTGCCGCCTTCCTTGTGGTAGCGGCGGCAATGATCGATGGCCTCGCCGAAGGTGGCGGAAGTCATCATTGCAAAGCCGACCATGCCCAGCGAATTCAAGGTCTGCTTGCTGCCGACCAGCAGGCCGAGCGGCAATTCCGGCAACAGCTTGATGGCGTGCGCGATCATGCCGCTGGTCTGGCGGCGCGACAGCCTGAAGGAAGGATCTTCCAGGTCGGAGACGGTCAGACCGAAGCGCGCCAGCACCCGGGCCGGCGCAACGCCGTTTTCGGCAAGGACCTGGGTCAGGGCTAGGGCGATGTTTGGCGTAATGGACGCTTTGTCATCATTCGTCAAACTGTTGCCTTTGCTGTAACGCATACGCCGACTCCTAGTCTCGATTTGCCCCGAAATTCTGCGGATAAGGTTTTCGTACGGCCCATTTTGGCCGGATATGTTCCCTTATTTTCTGTCGCGGTCCTGTCGTCGCCGGGACCGAGTCCATATAATTATTTCGAATATGTTACATCAAAAAAAACCTCGCATGAGCCAAGCCGGGCCTGAATTTAGCGCTTGCCTGGCTAGTGTTTCGTGCGGTGCAGCGCAACTGCGGTATCTTGAGAGGAGTGCAGTTTGGATCAAGCAATTTTGGCGCCGCAAGAAGGCCAGGTTGGCTGGCGCAACTGGTCGGGGTCGGTACGGTTTTCACCGGCCCGCTATTCCTCTCCGGGGTCGATGGAGGAGCTGAGGGCGGTAGTCCGCAGCTCTGTGGCCGCCGGGCAATCGCTGCGGGTGGTGGGCAGCGGCCACTCGTTCGTGCCGCTGGTGGAGACCGGCGGGGCGCTGGTATCGCTGCGCAACATGAGCGGCGTCGCCTCGGTGGAGGCCGGCGTGGCCGATGTCTGGGCTGGCACCGACCTCAAGACGCTGGGTGAGCAGCTGGGCGCGAGCGGCCACGGCATGCTGAATCTGGGCGACATCAACAAGCAGTCCCTGGCCGGGGCGGTGGGTACCGGAACGCACGGTACCGGGATCGGACTGGGTTCGATCTCGACCCAGGTGCGGGGCATGACGCTGGTAATGCCGGACGGCGAGCCGGTGACCTGTTCGCCGACGCAGGAGCCGGACCTGTTCGCCGCGGCGCGGGTAGCCATGGGCAGCCTCGGCATCATGGCGAAGATCAAGATCGAGGTCGTCCCCGCTTACCGGCTCGAGCTGGTCAAGCAGGCCATGGACCTGGATGCCTGCCTGGACAACGCTCCCGTCCTGGCGCAGCAGAATCGCCATTTCGAGTTCTATTGGTTTCCTCATACCCGCAAGACCGTGGTCAAGCTGATGAACCAGACCGAGGCCCAGGTCTCAAACCAGGGACTGACCAGCGCGATCGAGCTGGCGCTGGAAAATGGCGTATTCGGAATGCTGTCGCGCCTGGTGCGCGCCAAGCCGGAGCGCGCGCCAGGTGTTGCGCGACTGATCGGCAAGCTGGTCGGCAACAAGGCGCCGGTAATGGTGGCTGACTGCCGCCGCGCCTTTGCCACCGAGCGCCTGGTGCGGTTCAATGAAATGGAGTACGAACTCCCCGCCGAACGCGGACCGGAGGCGCTGCGCGAACTGGCCGCCTATATCGAAAAGAACAAGGTGCTGGTACATTTCCCGGTCGAATACCGTTACGTCAAAGGCGACGACATCTGGCTGTCGCCGTTCTACGGCCGCGATTCCGCATCGATTTCGGTACACCAGTATGTGGGCATGGAGCACGAGCCGTATTTCCGCGCGGCCGAGGCGATTTTCCTCAACCATGGCGGCCGCCCGCACTGGGGCAAGATGCATAATCTCGGTGCCCGGCAACTGGCGGGCCTTTATCCGCGCTGGGATGATTTCATGGCGTTACGGGACCAGATCGATCCGGCCGGCGTCTTCGTCAACCCGTTGCTGAAACGATATTTTGGATGCTGAGGCAGACATGCATGGCGTGAAAACTTTACCGTTGCAGCGCTGGGGAATCCTGGCCATCTTCTGCGCCGCGCTGATCATGACGCAGGTGTTCTGGTACGACTTCGCGCCGATCCTGACCTATGTCTCCGGCCATTATGGCGTCAGCGAGTTGTCCGCCAGCCTGCTGATCCTGGTGTTCCCGGTGATGAGCATCCTGGTTTCGGCCTTGGCCGGCGGCTTCATCGACCACCGCGGCTACCGCCTGTCCCTGCTCATCGGCACCGGCTTGATGGCCGCTTGCAGCCTGTTGCGCGTGATCGACAATTTCTGGCTGCTGGTGCTGGCGCAAACCGGCATTGCGGTCGCCGTGCCGTTCGTGGTGACGCCGATCACGGTGCTGGTGTCGGACTGGTTCGATGCGCGCGACGAGGCCAAGGTAACCGGCATTTGCGCAATCGCCATCTTTGCCGGGCTGGCGCTTGCCATGATGGTGTCGCCGCTCTTGTTCACCAGCTTCCGGCTGGCCGGATCCATGGCGATACATGCAGCTGCGGCTTTCCTGTTGTTCCTGCTGACGTATCTATTTGTCCGGCAACGGCAGTACCAGGCGCCGGCGACCCAGGCCACGGCGCAAGCGCCGTTCAAAATCAAAGGCAATATCACGCTGCTGGTGATCCTGGTCGCCAGTTTCCTGATACAAGGCTGTTTCAACGCCGCCACTACCTGGCTGGAGGTGGTATGGAGCGCACGCGGTTTCGGCATCGACGATGCCGGCCTGGCGATGGCCGCCGTGGTGGCGGGAGGCATTATCGGCGCCATGATCATTCCGGCGCTGGCCACGCGCGCCGGCAACACGCTCGGCGTGATGATTATTTGCCTGATGCCATCGGCGCTGCTGTTATACCCCCTGTTCTCGGCCGGCAGCGCCGCCTGGGGCATCGCTTGCGGCGCATTGCTCGGCTTCTTCTGGCTGCCGCTGCTCCCGTTGTCGCTGACAGTGATCGATGAGGCGGTTCCCAAGGCGCACGCCGGCATGGCGGCCGGCCTGTTCTGGACGGTGGGAAACGCTGGAGTGCTGGCGATGACGGTGCTGTTTGAACGCATCAAGAACATATTGGGCTGGCAGCAGGCGGTGGTCATGCTGATCTTGTGCATGGCCGCCGTGCTTTGCGTGCTGCTGCGTTTTGCGCCTGCGATGCGGCGTCACCTGTTCATCCATTCAAGGGAGGCATGATGCCAGCAAGCTTATGGCCGAAAGACCGTGGCGCGCCCCATGATCCTTATTTTTCGGCGATCAACGCCGAACTGCGCCGGAACGGCCCGGCGCGCCCTTGCCTGGTGATCGACCTGGACCGCCTGGACCATAACATTGCGCTGGTGCGGCAAGTCATGGGACCCGGCAGGTCGTTGCGGGTCGTCGCCAAATCGCTGCCTTCGCTGGCCTTGCTCGATTATGTCTTGCAGGCATCCGGCAGCAGCCGTCTGATGGCCTTTCACCAGCCTTTCCTGAGCGACGAGGCAAGGCGTTTTCCGCAGCTTGATTTTTTGCTCGGAAAACCGATGCCGGTGCGCGCCGCGGCCGCATTCTACGACGAGTTGCAGGGTCCGTTCGATGCGGCCAGGCAGCTGCAATGGCTGCTCGATACGCCGCAGCGCCTGGCGCAATATCTGACGCTGGCCCAGCAGCGCGGATTAAGCATGCGGATCAATATCGAACTGGATGTCGGCTTGCACCGGGGCGGCGTGGCGGAAGAGAAAGTGCTTGCCAGCATGCTGGAGATGATAGAGCGCAATCCGGCGCACCTGACGTTCGGCGGTTTCATGGGATACGAGCCGCATGTCGCCAAGCTGCCGCGCGCCTTCGGCACGCAGGCGCAATTGCATGGCAAGGTGTTGCAGCGCTACCGGGCTTTCATGCAGGTGGTCAGCAGTTCCTATCCCAAGCTGCTGCATCCTGGCCTCACGCTGAATGCCGGCGGCAGCATGTCATACCGTCTCTACGGCGAGCAATCGCCGATCAATGACATATCGGTGGGGTCCGCTTTCCTCAAACCCGCGGATTTCGACCTTGGCTTGCTGGCTGAACACCAGCCGGCCATGTTCATCGCCGCGCCGGTGCTCAAGGTGCTGGACGGCACCAGGATTCCGGGAGCGGACTGGATCGGAAAAGCCGCGGCATGGTGGAACCCGAACCGCCGTCTTACCTATTTTCTCTACGGCGGACATTGGCTGGCGCGCTACGAATCGCCGCGCGGCCTGCTGGAACACCCGATGATGGGCTACAGCACCAACCAGCAGTTCGTCAACGGCTCGGCGGCGACCGCGCTGGCGCCGGACGATTATGTATTCCTGTGGCCGACCCAGAGTGAAGCCGTGATGCTGCAGTTCGGCGCCATGGTCATCCTGCGCCAGGGAAAAATCATCGATTACTGGCCGGTGCTCGGGTCCTCCGATCCGGGGCCATCCCATGAACCCGCTTCCCAAGTGCAGATTACAGATCGCGAGATTGCCAGCCATGTTTGAAACCCGTTCGATTTTTGATGCGATGCATGCGGCCAGCCGCCAAACGCCAACACCGGACTGGGCGACGCGCGCCGACCGGCTGCGGCGCCTGCGGGCGCTGGTGATGGAGAACCGCGCCGCCATCGCTGCAGCGATTTCAGCCGACTTCAGCAATAGGGCACAACAGGAAACCGAGCTGGCGGAAGTGTTTCCCTCGGTCGCAGGCATCGCCCATGCGCTGCGCCACGGCAAGCGCTGGATGCGGGTGCGCAGGCGCGCCACCGGCCTCTGGTTCAAGCCGGCGGCATCGAAGCTGATGCCGCAGCCGCTGGGTGTGGTGGGCATTGTGGCGCCGTGGAATTACCCTCTGCTGCTGGCGATAGGTCCGATGACGGCGGCGCTGGCAGCGGGCAACCGCGTCATGCTCAAGCAGTCGGAGTACACGCCGCGGTTTGCCGCTCTGTTCGCGCAGCTGGTCAGCACCAGTTTCGCGGCCGATGAGATCGCCGTCGTCAACGGCGATGCCGAAGTAGCGCGCGAATTTTCCCGCATGCCGTTCGACCATTTGCTGTTCACCGGCTCCACCGCGGTCGGACGCCATGTGATGCGCGCCGCCAGCGAACACCTGACCCCGGTCACGCTGGAACTTGGCGGAAAATCGCCGGCCATCATCGGACCAGGCGCCGACTTCGACAAGGCGGTCGAACGCATCCTGGTCGGCAAGCTGCTGAATGCGGGACAGACCTGTATCGCTCCGGACTATGTGCTGCTGCCGGCAGACCAGGTGCAGCGTTTCATCGACACCGCCAAGCGCGTGTTCGGCAAGCTGTATCCGGATCTCGCCGGCAATCCCGATTACACCAGCATCGTCAGTCCGCAGCATTTCGCGCGGCTGCAGTCGCTGGTAGATGAAGCCAGCCAGCTCGGCGCGTTGCCGGTGCCGCTGTCGGACGCGGTATCGGATGCCATGTCGCGCCGCATGTCGCCGCTGCTCCTGAGCGGCGTGAATGACGGCATGCGCGTCATGCAGGAAGAAATTTTCGGCCCGCTCTTGCCGCTGCTGCCGTATGGCTCGCTGGAGCAGGCGATCACCTACGTCAATGCACATCCGCGTCCGCTGGCGCTGTATCTGTTTGAAAAGAACCGGGCAAACATCGACCAGGTGATGCGCAATACCGTGGCCGGCGGCGTCTCCATCAACGACACCTTGCTGCATATCGCGCAGGACGACCTGCCGTTCGGCGGCGTCGGCGCCAGCGGCATGGGCGCCTATCACGGCGAGTACGGTTTCCAGACCTTGTCGAAGATGAAGCCGATTTTCCACCAGTCGGCCATCAACGGGCTGTCGCTGTTCAAGCCGCCTTATGGAAAGACTTTCCAGATGATGATGAAACTGCTGGTGCGCTGACGGCCGATGCCGCCGTTTATCGAAAGTTTATCGAAATTCAGTTGTGATTTGACCTGCGAGGAGACGTGAAATGCACCCGATCAAACCGAAAGCATCCGTACTGCTGTTGTCTGCCGCCTGGGCCTGTTGCCTGCTGACCGCGCCGCTGTGGGCGCAGCAGGCAGCCAAGCTGGGCGCGGAACTGACGCCGGTCGGCGCCGAAAAGGCGGGTAACAAGGACGGCACGATCCCGGCCTGGAGCGGCGGCGACGTCACTGCGCCGGGCGGCTACAAGGCTGGCCAGCCGCGCCCGAATCCCTACGCGGCCGACAAGCCGGTGGCCTCGATCAGCGCCGCCAATCTCGATAAATATGCCGCCAAGCTGTCGCCCGGCCAGGTGCAGCTGATCAAGAGCATCAAGGGTTACCGCATGGATGTCTATCCGACCCACCGTTCCTGCGGTTATCCGGACGTGGTGTACCAGCGCAGCAAGGAAAATGTCGGTTTCGCCAAGATCGGGCAAAACGGCTACGAACTGGTGGAAGCCAAGACCGCCGGCTACCCGTTTCCGATGCCGGCCAACGGCGTCGAGGCGATGTGGAATTTCAAGATGCGCTACCAGGGCGAAGGCCTGACCTGGGCCTACGCCACTGCGATTCCGCCGAAAGGCGGCAGCGGCATCGGCGAGCCGCTGATCCAGGAAGACTACATCATGTTTCCACTGTCGAACCCGAAGAACAACACGATCGCCGGCGCCAAGGGCATCGAGTCGCTTTACCTGAGCCCCTACATCGCGCCGGCCCAGTTCGCCGGCGACGTCACCTTGTCGCACGCTTACATCGGCAAGACCAACGATATCTGGCTGTATTTCGCCAGCCAGCGCCGGGTGCGCCGCGCGCCGACCTATTCCTACGACGCCCCTATCCTGAACGATGAAAACCTTGAAACCATCGACCAGTACACCATGTACAACGGCCCGCTGGACCGCTACGACTACAAGCTGGTCGGCAAGAAGGAAATGATCGTTCCCTACAACTGGAACAAGGTCAACGCGGTGGAAAACAAGATCGGCGACGTGGTGCAGCCGACTTTCCTCAACCGCGACCTGACCCGTTACGAAACCCATCGCGTGTGGGAAATAGAAGCGACGGTCAAGCAGGGCGCGCGCCATACCTTTCCGAAACGGACCTTTTACCTGGACGAGGATTCCTGGCAGATCCTGGTGCAAGACCTGTACGACGGCCAGGGCAAGGTGCAGCGCGTGATGGAAAGCGGGGTAGTGATGGCGACCGAACTGCCGGCTTGCGTGCAAGAGGGTTACGCCAGTTACGACCTGTCGCTGGGACGCTACATCGCCGAACGCATCCCGGCCGGGCAGAAGCAATCCGACTGGCTGGCCGGCCGCGAAGGCCGGGTCAAGGAATCGATGTTCGAACCTGACGGCTTGCGCCGCTTTGCCACCCGCTGACAGGCGTCCGCAAAAATGCGTCCGCAAAAAATCGCGCAGTTTATTCGTATCCCGGGGAGAGAAGAATGAAGAAGATGGCGAGAAAGATGGCGAAGGGCAGGCGTTCCGGTTTCAAGCCGAGCATGGTGGTGGCCCTGGTATGGGGCAGTTCGACGGTGTTCAGCCAGACGGCCAGGGCGGAACAGTTCGACCTCGGCAACGGCCTCAGGGGCAGCTTCGACTCCTCGATTTCCTTCGGCATGGCGGTGCGCACCTCCAGCCCGAACTGCGCCTTCATAGGCCAGGACAACGGCGGCTGCGCCAGCAGCGACCAGATCGGCATCGCACGGCGCGATCCGGTCAATTTCAACCAGTCGTACGATTTGACCAGGCTGAACCAGGACAACGGCAACCTCAACTATAAAAGCGGACAGGTGTTCTCGGCTACCTTGCGCGGCGTGCACGATCTGTTCCTGAAAGCGCCGGACGGCTGGAGCGGCCTGATGCGCGCTGCATGGTCCTACGATTTCGCCGCCGACCGCACCCGTTATGCCGATCTTGAACCCGATGCACGCAGCCATGCGGTGCACGACATCCGCCTGCTGGACGCCTACGTCAACAAGGAATTCGAGATCGATGAGCATCCGGTGCGGGCGCGGGTCGGCAACCAGGTGATCAGCTGGGGCGAGGACATTTTCATTCCCGGCGGGATCAATTCGATCAACGCCATCGATGTGCGGCGCGCGCACAGCCCTGGCGTGCAGCTGAAGGAGATCTTCCGCCCGGCGCCTATCCTGTCGCTGAATGCAGAGGTGGCCAAGGGCCTGAGCGTCGAGGGTTATTACCAGACGCGCTGGAACGGTTACGAGTTCGATCCGGTCGGCACCTTCTTTTCCACCAGCGACATCGTCGGCCGCGGCTCCACCGGGGCCTTCCTGCCGACCTCGCTGGTCAATTCCGTCACCGGCCAGTTCGGCCTGCCGCCGGCGCCGCCCGGCACCGTGGGCGATACCGGCACCCGCATCATCGGCGTCAATCCCAGCACCGGGCTGCCGTTCAACCGCCAGCTATCGGCCAGCGAGCTGGGCGATCCCAACCTGAATCCCTTGTACGGCCCGCTGATCCATAGCGGCAGCGTGATCCCGCGCGGCATCGACCACAACCCCAGGAACAGCGGCCAGTTCGGCCTGTCGACCCGTTATACCTTCCCTGAGAGCGGCGACGAACTGGGCCTGTACTACATCCGTTATCACGACAAGATCCCGTTCGCCAGCATCCGCGTCAACCAGGGCACTACCGCCAACCCGTTCGGCTGGCAGGAAATTTACCTGGATTACGCCGAGGACCGCAACCTGTTCGGCGTCTCCTACAACACCCGCGCCGGCGACTGGGCCTTCGGCACCGAGCTGTCGTTCCGGCCGAAGGAAAGCACCCCTATCGATCCGACCATCGTCAGCAACCCGAACAATCCGTATTACTGCAACGCCGACCTGAATCCGGCCAACTACCGCCCCACCGGCTACGTCTGCCGCGGCGCCGTCGACCAGAAGAAATACCAGTTCCACCTGACCGCGCTCAACATCTTCACTCCGGGCGGCAGTTTCGGCGGCCTGCTGCGCGCGCTGGGCGCCACCGAGGGTACGTTTACCTCGGAGCTGGCGGCGGCCTACTATCCGGACCTCGATCTCAACCAGGGTATCCCCTATTCGGTGACTTCCGATTACCGGTCGCCGACCAAACTCTCCAGCGGCCTGGTGGCGCAGATCGGCGTCAACTATCCGGCTGCGTTCGGCGGCCAGGCTTCCTTCGCGCCGGACCTGTCGCTGTCGTACGGCATGTCCGGCGTGTCCGCCAGCGCCTTGCCGGGATTCATCCAGGGCGCGGGTGCGGTGGTGCTGGGGCTGACCGTGGATTTCAAGACCAAGCCGGCGACCAAGATGCGTGTCGACTACACCCACAATTACGGCGGCGGCTTGTCCAACCTGAGCCGCGACCGCGATTTCGCCACCTTCAGCTTTACGACATCGTTCTGATTAACCAGTGATTGGATGCAGGCATGAGCAGTAGTTCAACCCAGGGTCCCGCCAAGGATGGCCGGCTGCAGCGGCTGGTGGCGGGGCTCGAATCGGTTCTTTTCAGGCGCCGCCTTGCGGTGCTGCTGGCATTCGGCGTTTTTACGCTGTGCATGGCGGTGCTGGCGCTTGGTTTGCGCATGTCGGCCGGATTTGAAAAGACCCTGCCGCAGCAGCATGAATACATCAAGACCTTCAACCAGTACCGGGAAGCGCTGTTCGGCGCCAACCGCCTGATCGTGGTGGTGCACGCGCGCCACGGCACGATCTGGAATCCGCCGGTGCTGCGCCAGCTGCTGGGTGTGACCGAGGCGGTCAACTACCTGCAGGGAGTTGACCGCAGCAGCGTCATGTCGCTGTGGACGCCGAATGTGTTCTTTACCGAAATCACGGAAGAGGGTTTCAAGGCCCTGCCGATTACCGGCGGCGACATCATTCCCGAGAAGCTCAATCCGCAGGTGATCGCCGACATCCGTGGCCGCGTCGCCGCCGGCGGCTACCTCGGCAACCTGGTCTCGCGCGACCAGACCAGCGCCATGGTGCTGGCCGAACTGCAGGACAGCGACCCGCAGACCGGGCAGGCGCTCGATTACCGCGTCTTCAACCAGCTGCTGGAAGACAAGGTGCGCAAGCAGTTCGAAAACGCCGACGTCGAGATCCAGATCATCGGCTTCGCCAAGGCCATCGGCGATATCGGCGAAGAAGCCAGCCGCGTCATGGAATTCTTCGGCATTGCCTTGCTGCTGACCGCGCTCTCGGTTTACTGGTATTGCCGCTCGCTGCGTCTGACCATGCTGCCTTTGGTCTGCTCGCTCAGTTCGCTGGTGTGGCAGTTCGGCACCCTGCGGCTGCTCGGTTTCGGCCTTGATCCGCTGGCGATCCTGGTGCCGTTCCTGGTGTTCGCCATCGGCGTCTCGCACGGCGTACAGCAGATCAATTTCATTGTGCGCGAAATCGCCTCCGGCCGGAATACAGAACAGGCGGCGCGCCACAGTTTCACCGGCTTGCTGATACCCGGCACGCTGGCGCTGGTGACGGCTTTTATCAGCTTCATCACGCTGACCCTGATCCCGATCCCGATGATCCGGGAACTGGCGATCGCCGCCTCGATAGGCGTCGGCTACAAGATCGTCACCAACCTGGTGATGCTGCCGGTCGCCGCCTCGTATTTCAGCTTTTCGCAGGAATATGCGCAGCGCGCCATCGGCCGCCGCGAGCAGCACAGCCGCTGGCTCGGCGGCCTGGCGCTGGTGGCGCGGCCGCGCAATGCCTGGATAGTGGTGGCGCTGGGCGCCGCCTTGTTCGGCGTGGCGGTGTGGCAAAGCCAGGGGCGCCATGTCGGCAGCCTGCAGGCGGGCGCCGCCGAGCTGCGGCCGGAAGCGCGCTTCAACCGCGACGCTGCCGACATTACCGCACGCTTCGACGTCGGCCTGGACTGGCTGACGGTGGTGTTCGAGGTAGCGCCGGCGAAGCAGCTGGATGCCTGCGCGCGTCCCGACGCCCAGCTGTTCATGGACGATTTTGCGCAGCAGATGAGCGGCGTGCCGGGCGTGCTGTCGATCCGTTCGGTGGCCGATGTGCTCAAGGGCGTGAATGCCGGCCTCAATGAAGGCAACCCGAAGATGGCCACCATCACGCGCGATGCGCGCGGCCTGGGTTCGCAGTTCGGCAGCGCCAACAACCAGCTGCACGGCTTTTCCTCATCGGATTGCCGGGCCCAGGGCGTCAACCTGTACCTGAGCGACCACAAGGCGACCACCATCAAGGGCGTGGTCGCCGCGGTGGAACAGTTTCGCCGGACCAACCGGCTGGACGGAGTCAATATCCGCCTGGCCAGCGGCAACGCCGGCGTGCAGGCCGCCACCAACGAAGTGCTGGAACGCAGCGAACTGCCGATGATGCTGTACGTATACGCCGCCATCCTGCTGCTGGTGCTGATCGCCTACCGCGACTGGCGCGCCATGCTGGCCTGCTGCCTGCCGCTGACGGTAGCGACCTGGCTCGGCTACTGGTTCATGAAAGACCTGAACATCGGCCTCACCGTGGCTACATTGCCGGTGATGGTGCTGGCCACCGGCATCGGCGTCGACTACGCCTTCTACATCTATAACCGTTTGCAGCTGCACCTGGGAGCTGGCATTGCGATCAGCGACGCGGTCGAGCGCACCTTGCACGAAACCGGCGTGGCTACCGTGTTTACTGCGCTGACCTTGTCGATAGGCGTCGCCACCTGGTCGTTTTCGCCGCTGCAGTTCCAGGCCGACATGGGCAAGCTGCTGACCTTCATGTTCCTGGTCAACATGGTCATGGCGGTCACCCTGCTGCCGGCCTTCGCGGTAGTGCTGGAAACCATTTTTCCGCGCCGCGCCGGCATGCCGCGCATGACGTCGTCCGTTGCTCATTGAGGAAACCCATGCCATCGACATCCAAGAATATGCGTGTGATTCCTGCCGTGTTGTGTTTCTTGCTGGCGGTTGCCGGCGCCAACTCGTCTGCGGCCGAAGCGGCCAACTCTGGTTGGCCGACCAACCGTCCCGCGCAGTTGCGCCAGCAAGCCGCCGGCACCGCCATGCTGGCGGCGACCAGCACCACAGGCGGCAGGATCGTAGCCGTCGGCGACCATGGCGTGATCCTGCTGTCCGACGACGGCAAACAGTACCGCCAGGCGCGCAGCGTGCCGACCCGCACCATGCTGACCTCGGTCACCTTCATCGACCGCAACACCGGCTGGGCCGCGGGCCATGACGGCGTGGTGTTGAAAACCGCCGACGGCGGCGAACACTGGAACCTGCTGCGCCAGCAGTACGGCCAGGAGCAGCCGATATTGTCGATCTGGTTTGGCGATGCCGACAAGGGCTTGGCGGTCGGCCTGTTCGGGATGGCCTTGGGCACCAGCGACGGCGGCGCGACCTGGACTGAAATAAAACTGAGCAACGGCGACGCTGCCGACCGCCACCTGTACCGGATTGTCGCGACCGCCAGCGGCACGCTGCTGATCATGGCCGAAGCCGGCACGGTATTCCGTTCGGAAGACGGCGGCAAACACTGGGATGTAATCGACAGCGGTGAAAAGGGCTCGCTCTGGAGCGCCGCCGCCTTTTCTGAAAACGGCGCCAGCACCGTGGTCGCGGTCGGCATGCGCGGCCACATCATACGCAGCGCCGATGACGGCAAGAGCTGGCAGCCGGTCGCTTCCGGCACAACGCAATCGCTGACCGATATTGCACAACTGTCCGGACGCGAACTGGCGGCCGGCGGCATGGGCGGCACCGTGTTGCGCAGCACTGACGGCGGCCGCCGTTTCACGCTGGAGCATAGCGCCGGCGATGAACCGATCACGGCGCTGCTCAAGGCGCCGGGCGGGAAGGGCGCGCTGCTGTTTTCCCTGGCAGGCGTGGTGAGCGGCGCGGCGGCGAGATGAGATCCGCAGCGGCGAAGTCGTTCTGTAACGTATTTACCTGACATAAACGGAGGAACAATGAAATTACGACAGATAGCTGGCCGGATCGTCGCTGTGGCGTTGATCTGTACTGCGGCGCGATATGCCGTGGCCCACGATTACGTCGTGGGGCTTGGACGCGGCGATACCACCGCCGTGGCGATGGGGGAAACCAGCAACGCCTGGGCCGTTGCTCCCGGATTCAACGGCCTGCAGTCGCGGCTGACCGCCAGGGCTTTCCTGATCAAGGATGCCGAGGCGAAGCCGGCGGCCAGCGAGGTTCTGTTTGTCGTCGTCGAAGCTGGATTACCTGGCTCCACGGTGAAAGAGGTGGTGTTGCAAGAATTGGCTGGGATGCAGCAATTCAATTCCAGGTTTTCCGCCGAAAATCTCGTGATGGTGGTCACACATACCCACGGCGCACCGCCCAATGGCGACGCTGCGCGGCCAAAGCTGTTCAAGGCCCAGATCGACGGCATTGTCCAGGCAATCGTCAATGCCGACAATAATAAAGCGACCGCCGCCATCAAGGTCAGCCGAGGAAACCTGACGACGGTCAGCAGGAACCGTTCGATCGAAGCATTCAAGCTGGATAACGTCAACGACATCAAAGCTGTCGGCGAGGCCGGCATCGATCCGCTGATGACGCAGTTGACGTTCGTCCGCGGCGGAACCCCGGTAGGTGCGCTGACTTTCTTCGGTACTCACGCAACCAACATGGTCGATGACGGCTTTACCTATGTCACAGGGGACAGTTATGGTTACGCCGCCCGGCGCCTTGAAGACCGGATGAATCTTGGCAGGCAGAACGGCGGCCAGGGTTTCGTCGCGGCATTTGCGGAAACCAACCCAGGCGATGTGACCAGCAACAAGAATTTCGACATCTGCACAGACCGCCAGCGGCTGGATCATCATCAGACAGGCTGCAAGCGTGGCGTCAAGGACACGCCTTTCGACAGCATGAAAGAAATCGGCGAACGTCTCTACGACAGAGCCTATATGCTGCTGACGGCAACGGGATCCGTGGCGGACCCGGCCAATCCGTCATATCCAAAAGTCATTTCGGCGGCAGCGCCGGTGGATGACGGCCTTGCGCCGGCCCGGCAAGGATTGAATTATCGTTATCAGAGCGTCGCCCTGCATAATATCCTGGTCGATGGAAAATATACCCGCGGCATGGGGCCGAACGGCAGCGACCCTGGAGCGCAGCGGACCTGTGCTCCAGCCTGGGGCGCCGTTTTTGCTGCCGGCAGCACGGAAGATCTGGGCACGCCGCTAGCGGCTGAGGGTGCTGACAACAGCCTTTCGCTGGCTGCGCTGGTCGGTTATGGCCTGCAGGTGCCGATCTTGTCCGATATCCTGAAATTCCTGGCAAGCGCGGCGCTGCATCTGGACGCGCAAGTAGCGACACTGACGCCGGAACTGCGCGCCTGCCAAGGGCCCAAAGACGTGATTGCCGCTTTGCCGGCGACGCTGACGGAAATGCATGTGCTGAAGCTGGGATCCTTGTATTTCGCGGCCGCACCGTTTGAACTGCCGGTCATGACCGGGTACCGGATCCGCAAGGCGCTGGCGACGACGCTTGGCGTCGACGACATGAAGAACGTCTTGGCGCTGGGTTACCTGTATGGCCAGAGCCCCAGCCTGGAAGCCGGCGGTTTCGCCGGTTACCTGGTGACGCCGGAAGAATACGAGAGCAAGCAGTACGAATCCGGCTACACCGATTGGGGAAAATGGAGCCAGCCAGCTGTTACACAGGCGCTCGACATGCTGGCGTCCGACCTGAAAGACAATAGCGCGCCGCCGGCCAGGGCGCCGGTCGCAGCGCCGGCGGCGGACGATCCGCTCGCGGCGCTGGTGACTGCCGCCAATACGCCGGAAGAAAACATGCCGGCGCCGGTGGCGTGGGACGGCATTCCCTTGTTCAGGACGATCGGGAGCGTGCTTACTGCGCCCGCCATGCAATATGAGGCGCCCTTCAACAGCGGACAGGGAAAACGGCTGCTGGTCAGCGCGGAATTCGTGAGCGGCCATCCCATGAATCGCCTGCGCCGCAACGATACATTTCTTGTGATCGAAAAACAGACAGCGGACGGGCGCTGGGAGGAATATCGGCGCGATGACAAATGGGGCGCCAAGATCCAGTGGAACCCGACCGGATTCCTGTGCATCAACTGCAAGAGCGCCACGGTCACATGGGAAGTGGAGCAAGGCAATCCGGGCGGGACCTACCGGATTGTGCACAAGGGTAATTACAAGCCGTTCTGGGCGCTGCCGGATGTGGTCGAGTTCCGTAGCGAGACCGCACCGTTTGTGGTGGCTCCGCAACCTGGCAACGCTACCGGCTGACCATGCCGGCATTCTCGCAGTTTGCCGCGGATTGGATGAACCGCTTCTGCGGCAAGCAATCTTGCGCCACATTTTTTGATCGATGATGCTGTGGATAAAAGAAACGTTCTCAAGGGTGTTGCAGTCGCCGCCGCCGCTTGTATCGGCATTGGATGCGGGTTGCTGTTTATCGATGGCAGTCCGCTTGCGCTGCCCGGGCATGGGCGGGAGATGCCTTCGGCGGCGGCGCCGCATCCGGCTGTGAAATCGCCTGCAGCTTACGGCCAAAGTGCCGCCGCCTCCCTTCCTGCTTCGCCGTTTTCCGCGGCGACGGCGGTTTCTCCTGTCCAGGAGAAGCAGGCCGGACCCGCCGAACAGATGCTGGATCTCCCGACCCTCGAGCAGCGCTGGGCCAACGATCCGCATCGCGATGAAAAAATCAGGGATGTGATCGCGGTGACGCAAATGCAAGACCGCATTGCCGGCCTGGGCGAGACGCTTCCCAAGCTGGCGCCGGATCAGCAGCACAAGGCAGTCATGGCGCTGATTGGCGAAATGCAGGCGTTTGCCGCCAGGGGTGTTCTGCCAAAGAGCCAGGTGGACGGGGTGGCGAGCCAGCTGATGGCCGCCATCGATCCGAAAAACAAACAGCGAACCGCGGGGCAGCCGCAGTAGTTCGCCAAAGAGTATCGCGGCCAGGTTGCCATTGCCCTTTCATCGATCTGATTACCTGGGAGGTAATCGACCGTGCCCGGTGGTGCGCGGAGAATGCAGTTGTCGATCACGACAAAACCAATCTTCCCGACACTTACCTATCAAGGAGCACGACCATGAGCAGCACCAGCACCCATACCGATATCGCCAGCCAAGCCGCATCGATCGCCAGCCGCTATGTTGCGGCCTGGGGCGAGCAGGATGCAGTACGCCGCCGCGCGCTGATAGCAGCGCTGTTCACCCCTGAAGCGACCTATGTCGATCCGATGATGCGCAACGCCGGCCATGACGGCCTGGACGCCATGATAGGCGCGGTGCAGCAGCAGTTTGCCGGCCTGCGCTTCAAGCTGCACGGCAAGCAGGACGGCCACAACGACGTCGTGCGCTTCTCCTGGACCCTGGCTGCCGACGGCGCCGAGCCGGTCGCCATCGGCACCGACATCGTGGCGCTGGCGGCGGACGGCCGCATCCGCAGCGTCACCGGTTTCCTGGATGCGATGAATCTGCCGGTTTGAAATCCCTGGTTACCGGGCTACACTGCCCGGTAAATCTTTGGAGACAATTCATGGGCGTATCGCAAGCCGCAGAAAAAACAGGCATGGAGCAGGCCGCGCACAATCGCTATTTCAATGACTTCGCCGCGGCCTTGCGTTACTGGCGCGACAAGCGCGGCTATAGCCAGCTGCGCCTGTCGGCCGAAAGCCATATCTCGCAGCGCCACATCAGCTTCCTGGAAAGCGGCCGCTCGCAGCCGAGCCGGGAACTGATCCTGAAGCTGGGCACGGCGCTCGACATCCCGCTGCGCCAGCGCAATGTGATGCTGCTGGCGGCGGGTTTCGCGCCGGCCTACCAGGAGCGCAAATTGTCCGATCCCGAACTGGCCGCGGTCAAGCAGGCGCTGGATTTCATGCTGGCCCAGCAGGCGCCCTATCCGGCGCTGGTGGTGGACCGTCTGTGGAACCTGGTGATGAGCAACGGCCCGGCTGCGATGATGATCCGCTGGCTGCTGGACATGCCGGACAGCCAGCCCATCCCGCGCGAAGGTGTCAACATCTTGCAGCTGATGCTGGACCCGCAGGCGATCAGGAAATACCTGGTCAACTGGCAGGATGTCAGCGCCGACCTGCTGCACTGGATACAGCGCGAAGCCATGAGCGACGGCCCCGGCAGCGAAGCCACCAGGCTGCTGGAACAATTGCTGGCGCTGCCCGGCATCAAGGTAGCCAGCCAGACGCCGAACCTGGATACGCGCGTCTTGCCGTTCCTGGCGATGACCATCAGGAAGGACGATGTCGAGCTCAACTTGTTCACTTCTATCGCCACCATGGGTACGCCGCACGACGTCACCGTGCATGAATTGAGGATAGAGTCCTTTTTCCCAGCCGACGCCGCCACCGCAACCTGGTTCAAAAGCAGAGGCTAGCCGGGCGCTTTACAATAGGCGCGCTGGAAACAGGCAGATCCTATCGATGCACACAATGGAGAAAGCAAAATGACAAGAAAGATGCTAGGCACGGCAGCAGCGGCCTGGACCGCGCTGCTGCTGGCAGGCTGCGCCAGTTCACCGGTCACGACGACGATCGTGGTGCCTGACAGCCTGAAGGTGGCAGACACGCAGACCTTGTCGCTTGAGGTAAAGGCGACCGGCGTGCAAATTTACCAATGCGCCGTTGCCAAAGCGGATGTCACGCAATTCGAGTGGCGCTTCGTGGCGCCGGAAGCTGACCTGTTCGACAACGACGGCGAGAAGGTTGGCAAGCACTACGCCGGCCCGACCTGGGAATCGACCGACGGCAGCAAGGTCGTCGGGGCACTGCAGGCGCACAGCGATGCGCCCGAGGCCGGCGCTATCCCGTGGCTGCTGCTCAATGCCAAATCGACTGACGGCATCGGCGTGTTCGGCCTGACAAAAAGCATCCAGCGCCTGCAGACCTCCGGCGGCAATGCGCCGGCCGATGGCTGCGACCAGGCCCAGCTTGGGAAAGAAGCGCGCATGCCTTACAAGGCGATATACCGTTTTTATACGGCCAAACCGTAAGCTGCCGCCGGCGGCGTTTCCACTGCAGGCTGCAAGCGGAAACGCCGCGTCAGATTGACGCAATCAATTTGTAACACAGGCACCGCAAGCAGCAGAAGTACTGATATATTTGTCGCGGGGAAATCTGCTCCTTAATTTATTTTTCGGCAGCCTGATTTTTGTCGGGCCGCGACTCATTGGAGCTTACGTTATGCGTGGTGTCATCAAGCACGGCCTGACCCTGTTTTTCATCCTGGCGCCGCTCGCTGCAAGCGCAGGCGATACCCTCGGCAAGATCCGCGACAGCCAGACCATCACCTTCGCCTACCGCCAGACCGCACCGTTCTCCTATACCAATGACAACAAGCAGATCGTCGGTTATTCGATCGACCTTTGCCAGAAGATCGCCGACGCCGTCAAGCGTGAACTGAAGCTGCCGAACCTGAAAGTGCAGTACCTGCCGGTCGATTCCGCCACCCGTTTTTCCAGCATCATCGACGGCAAGGCCGACATCGAATGCGGTTCGACCACCAATAACGCCGAGCGTCGCACCCGCGTCGGCTTCACCGTGCCGCATTTCTTTTCCAGCGTGCGGATGGTGGTGAAAAACGGCAGCGGCATAAAAAACTGGTCGGACCTGCGCAACAAGACCATGGTGATCACCAAGAGCACCACCACCATCGACCTGGTGAACGACCGCAGCAATGTGCGTTCGCTCAACATCAAGGTGCTGGAAGCGCAGGACGATACCGAATCGTTTGCCTTCGTCGAGCAGGGCAAGGCCGATGCCTACGCGATGGACGACGTGCTGCTCTACAGCTTGCGCTCGACCGCAAAAAATCCTGCCGACTACACCATCCTCGGCGATCCGCTGTCAATCGAACCGTATTCGCTGATGTTCCGCAAGGACGATCCGGCCTTCAAAAAGGTAGTGGACCAGGAGATGGTGCGGCTGATCAATGAAGGCGAACTGAAAAAAATCTACAGCTACTGGTTCACCCAGCCGAATGGCCCGAAAGGCAGCAACCTGAACATGCCCATGGGTTACCTGTTGCGCGATTCCTTGCAATACCCGTCGGACAAGACCGCGCAGTGACCGCAGCGGCTATTGCAGCAAACCTCGCATGAACAGTTCCATGAACAATCGCTTGTCAAGCGCCAGGCAGACTTCGGCGTTTGGCGCGCCGGACTGCTCCCTGGTGTAGCCGTCCTGGTCCACCACGATGTGCAGCGGCGTGGTCGGGCATATGCTGCGGTCAGCCAGGTAGGCCACCGGCACCACATCGAACAGCGTCGGCGTCGTGCTGGACCAAGGCTGGTAGCTGTCGGTCCACTGGTGGTACAGCAGAGTCAACGCATCGGTCAGCGGCGAACCGTGGCCAAACAGAGCGCCGCGTTCCATTTCATCCAGCCTGACCTGGGTCGAGTCGAGCGGCATCATCACGATAGGCACGCCTGAAGTAAACAGTTTTTGCGCAGCCGGGATATCGGCCGCAATGTTGTATTCCTTGTCCGCCGGACGCGGCGCCGCATAATCCGATTTCCTGTAGCCGGCCCGCACCGATCCGCCCATCAACACCACCCGCTTGAGCTTGCCGAAAGTGGCGGGGTCGCGCGTTATCGCTGCGCCGATGTTGGTCAGGGGGCCGAGGGCGATCAAGGTGATCTGGCCGGGATGCTGGCGGATCTGCTGCAGCAGGAAATCGACAGCAGGCGGCGCCGATTCCGGCAGGCTGCCGCGCCGGGCCCAGCGCGCCTGGGTGAAAGGCGTCATGCTGGTGGTGGCGATACCGCGCGCAATCGGGATGCCGCCGTGACCGGTTTCGTGCAGCAGGCGTTGCAGCAGCTGCATGCGCAATCCGGTGTCGCCCCAGGCCGAGGTAAAACCCAGGATCTCGAAGCCGGGCTGTTCAACAGCAGCCCTAATGCAAATGCGTCGTCGATATCGTCGCCGATGTCGGTGTCGACGATCACCTGTTCGGTTTGCACTGCATGCACGGGCTGCGGCGCAGACAACGCGCATAACAAGGGCGCCAGTAATAAAGCCGGCAGCATGCTTTCCAGTTTTTTCCGGGCCCAGGCAAACATGGTCACGCTCCCGTTCTGCTACTTGGCCGCCGGCGGCGTCGGCAGGTTCATCAGCCTGATCATCAATTTTTCGAAAGCCGGCACGTTGACTTCGCGCACCACCGTGGTCGGGCTGGCGATCAGGCCCTGTGGCGCGTAAGCGGCAGGCCAGGACAGCGTGTTGCCATACCCGGCGCCGAAGTCGGTGTCGATGCTGACGAACAGCTGGTCGGACTTGCTGATCAGCGTCGGATCGAGCCAGACCGCCGTGGCCAGTTCATCCCACAGGGGAAAGCCGGTTTCGGTGACTTTCTTCACCATCTGCGCCAGCGGCGTGTTGGATTTGGTCATGTCGCTCAGCAGGCGGGCGCTGAGCTCGGTCGCGGTCGACGGATCGGCCGGCACCATGACGATCCGTTTCCACGGTGCGCGCAGGGCAATTTTCGCCGCTTCCGGGTCCCAGCGGAAATTGAATTCCAGGCGCGGCGTATTGATGTATTCGCGCGCAAACTGTTCCGCCGACTTGGACGGCAGCACCTGGTGCGGATTCAGGCTGCCGCCCATGTAGACGATTTCCTTGGCGGTCTCGGCAAAACTCGGATCGAGGCTGATCGCCAGCGCCACGTTGGTCATCGGGCCGGTGGCCAGGATGGTGACCTGGCCCGGGAACTCGTGCACTTTGCGGATCATGAAGTTGGCGGCGATTTCATTCGAGGCCTTGGTATGCGGCATGCCTTCCGCCAGCTGCGGCACTACGTCGTGGGTGTGGTAGTTGGGCTGGCTCTGGATGGTGCCGTCCGGCCATTTCTCATCCATCCAGGCGCCTTTGTAGACCAGCTTGCCGTACAGCGCTTCCCAGCGCCGCGTTGCTTCCTGCGTATTCAGCAAGGGAAAGGCCGAGCCAGGCACCACCGGAATGTCGCTGCGCCCTATCACTTCCAGCGTGCGCAGGGCATGCGCGACATTCTCGTCGCGCCAGGTCGAGCCGCTGACAATCGTGATGCCCAGCACTTCGACGTCGGGCGACTGGATCGCCATCAGCTGCGCCGCACGCGGGCCGCCGACATCGTCGTCGATGATGACCTTGCGCTTACCGGCTGCCTGCGCCTGCGCAGGCAGGTTGGCGGCGACCGCCAGTCCCAGCATGAATACCGTCGATAACAGCCGGCGACGCATTGAATTCGATTTCATCGATTAGCTACTTTCAAATGGAAAATATAAAACATGTCCGGCGCTGCCGCAGGTTATCGTAAAAAGGGCTGCAGCGCTGACAGGAAGGCATCCGGCGTTTCAATCATCGGCGCATGGCCGCTGCCGGGGATGATCTTCAGTTCGGCGCCGCCGATTTTCGAGGCGAAGTAGCGGCCGTCTTTCAACGGCAGCAAATTGTCGTGTTCGCCCCAGATCACCAGGGTCGGGATCTTGATCGCGCCTAGCTTGTTGTCCACGGTTTCGTCCAGCAGGGCCGGATTGCGCACCGCGCGGATGGCCCAGGTGTCGCCTTTTGCCAGGCTCCAGGCCAGGCCGTCGCGCAGTGCCTGGTCGGTCTGGTAGGAGGGTGAATGAAACACGCTGGCCAGCAGTTGTTTTTCGCCGGCCAGCGAGGCGCCGACGATGGCCGGTTTGCCGGGCGGGGGCGATGCAGACAAACGTTTCATCGTAGTGTGCAGGCCGGCAGAATCGGACAGCACCAGCCGTGCCGGTTTGGGCAAGCCCAGGCTGGGGCCGGCGGCGATGCCGCGCAGCGCTTGTATCGTATATTGGGCCGAGATCCATCCGCCCAGCGATTCGCCTATCAGCGTGAAATCGGATACCTGGCTCTGGCGCAGGAATTCGCCAAGGAAATCGACCCAGGTCTGGATGCCGTAATCGATCTGCGGCTTATCGGAATTGCCGAAACCCAGCTGGTCCAGCGCCAGCACCCTGTGGTTTTGCGCCAGCGCCAGCATGACCTGGCCCCAGTCGCCCTTGGCGCTGCTGCCCAGGCCGTGCACCAGCACTAGCACCGGGCCGCTGCCGATATCGTAATAGCGGATGTTGGCGCCGAACAGGACTGCGGTTTTCTGTTCCGGTAAATCGGCTTGTGGTGCGGCGCCGGCCGTGACCGGGGCCAGCAAGGCGATGCCGATTGCCAGCATCGAACATGCGGCCGCTAGCCGCCGCCAGGGTTTGCCAGAACCGTTCGCCTTGTGCATGTATCTCTCCCGATGGAATCTTCAGAATGCTTCCAGGGGCGGCAGCTGCGCTGCCCCTGGAATATCCGGTCCGGTTGAACTGCCCGGCGGCTTAGAAATTCGACCGGAACTGCACGCCGAACATGCGCGGATCGTTGATGAACGCGGTCCGGTTGTCGAAGTCGATGCCGCCTACCGCCACGATCTTGTTGGTGATGTTGCGGGCGAATGCAGCGACTTCATACTTGTCGCCGTCCCACTTGTAGCCTATGCGCAAGCCGCCTTCGAGCAGCGGTTTTCCTGTGAACTCGGTCGAGTTGTACAGGAAGAAGTTGATCTTGCTGCGGTAGGCCCAGTCGGTATAGAAGAACAGCTCGTCGTTGTTGCCCATCGGGATGCCGTAGCGCGCCGTGACGTTGGCGATCCACTTCGGCGCTTGCGGCAAAGGATTGCCGTCGATCGAGAACAGGCCCGGCCGCACCTGGGTATTGAGCATGGTGCAGGAAGCGCAGCCGGCCACCAGCAGGTTCGGATCGCGAATCTGCGTGTAGTTGTAGCTGCCGCCCAAGGTAACGCGCAGGCGTTCGCTCAGGTTCGCTTCCAGGTCCAGCTCGGCGCCGCGGCCCACGGTCTTGGCTGCATTGACCAGCATGATCGAGTTGGAGTTGCCGCCGACCGCGGTCAGCTGCTGGTTCTTGACGTCGAAACTGTAGACGCTGAAGTTGGCGCGGGCGCGGCGGTTGAACAGGTCGGCCTTGATCCCCGCTTCATAGGAAGTGATGGTCTCGGCGTTCGCTACCGTGATCGGCACTGAAGACGACGGCGCCGCGATACTCGGCGCGCGGAAGCCGGTGGCTACCCGCGCGTAAGTGCTGATGTCCTTGGTCAGCGCATAGTTGGCGCTGAGGTCCCAGCTCACGTTCGATTTGTTTTCGCTGATCGCGCCCGGGCCGGTAAAGGTCACGTTATTGGCGACCTCGTTGGAGAAATCCTTCTTGTCCTCGGTGTAGCGCAAGCCGCCGCGCAGCTTCAGCCTGTCGTTGACGTCATAGGTGAGCGAGCCGAACACCGCGTATGCCGTGTTTTTCTGGCGATTCTGCAGGTAGCTGGTTTGCAGCTGGGTGGTGCTGTCGAAGTTGGAGCTGTTGCCTGCTACGTCTTCATAGAAGTAGTACAAGCCGGTCTGCCAGTTGAGCGGCCCTTCGTTTTTCGACTCGACCCGGAACTCCTGTGAAAACTGCTTGTGGTCGGCGACGCCGCCGCCGGTCTGTACCTGGAACGGAATGAAGCCGGGGCCGGTCGGCGTGCCGCCGTCGATGTCGCCGCGGCTGAAGTAGCTGGAGATGGTTTCATAACCGGTGATCGAATACAGCTTGACCTGGTCCAGGTTCCACGACAGGCGGGCGCTGCCGCCCGCGGTGTGCAGCGCTTGCGTATTGATCGCGTTGGTGGTGATCTGGGACGGATCGAAGCCGGCGATAAAACCGTCGCTGCCTTTCTCCAGGATATTGGCACGGAACAGGCGGGCGCTGCCGGTCGTGGCGCGCGCGTGGATGTTGAACAGTGCGTTGAAAGTGCCGTCAGGTTTGTACAGGAACTGCAGGCGGCCGGCCTGTTCGTCGTAGCCTTCCAGGAAAGGCGTGCCGCCGCCGTTGTTGGTGACCCAGTTGTCGCGGTGCTGCACCAGGGTCGAGAAACGCATCGCCCACTGGTCGCTCAAGGGCACGTTGACCGCGGCTTCGACATTGGCGGTATTGTGGGTGCCATCGGATACGCTGTAGTAGCCGGAGACCTTGTCCAGGCTCGGTTTGGCCGAATCGAACTTGACCACGCCGGCCGGCGTATTGCGGCCGAACAGCGTACCTTGCGGACCGCGCAGCACTTCGACGCCGGCCAGGTCGAACATCGGGAAGCCTTTGAGGGCGGCGTTTTCCTGCACCACGTCGTCGAATATCAGGGATACCGGCTGCGAGGCGAAGGTGGAAAAGTCGGTATTGCCATAGCCGCGGATGTAGAAGCGCGGGAAGGTGCGGCCGTTCGACGATTCGATGTTCAGGCTCGGCACCTTGCCTGCCAGCACGCGGATATCCTGGCCGCCGGAGTTGAGGACATCCAGGGTTTCGCCCTTGAGCAAGGTCACCGAAATCGGCACGTCCTTGATCTTTTCCACGCGCCGCTGGGCGGTCACCGTCATGGTTTCCAGCTGCAGCGAAGAGCCGCTCCGCGGCGCTTCCGTCGTCGCCGCCGGCGCCGTGCTGCCTGCCGTCTGCGCCAGCGCGGCGCCGAACGGCAAGGCGACTCCCAATGTCAGCACCATCTTCTGCGCGCAGTACATGCGGGCGCGTGCCCTCGCTCTTTTTCCCATTTTTCCCATCCCTCTGTTATCGATATTGATAAATCGAACTTGCTTGCGGACTTGCATGAATTCTTGTTTTGCCTGCATCGCGCAAGGATCGGATCAGTGCCAGGTTCCCGCAGCGGCTGACCAGAACGGATTCATGTAACGCAAAGACCGTGCCAGAATTTTTCCGGGCAGGAAGAAATGAAAAAAACGGTATTACGATTTGTATCGGAAATATATTGTATACATATGGAAAGCAGCTTTTGACGGCAAGCCATGCTGTCCGGACTGCAAATCGGGATGCTGCCGGCGAGCTGGATTTTGGTGAGGAATCACGCTATTTATTGGTGAGGGCCGCGCCAAATTAGGGATGGCTGCTTTTGGCAAGAGCCGGATTAGTGCGTGGCCCTGTCTCGAAATAACGACATTTTTTTAATAATTTGTATACACTTTAAACGGGCCGAGGCAATGTCCGCCAAACGAAGGAGCGGCCGCAGGCGCGCCGCTTCTGTTATGCGATATCCAGGATTTGCGCCAGGTCGACTTCGTGCTGGTCGTCGCTCAGGCGCAAGGCGCGTTCGATGTCGAGCAGGTGCTGGTCCATCATCCTGACCGCTTGCGCGGCGTCGCCGGCGGCGATGGCGTCGATCAGATGTTCGTGTTCGTCGTTCGGGCAGGCGGTCTTGCCGGGCGCCTGGTAGAGCGCGATGATCAATGAGCAGCGCGACACCAGTTCGCGCAGGAAGCGGGTCAGCACCGGGTTGCCGGCGCTGTCGGACAGCAGGATATGGAATTCGCCGCCCAGGCGTATCCATGTGGCGTGGTCGCCGGAGTGGAAGGACGCATGTTCTTCCCTGACGATCTGGCGCAGGCGGGTGATCTGGGAGCGGGTAGCGTTGGCTGCCGCCAACGGCACGATCGCTGCTTCGATGGCGCGCCGGGCGGCGAAGATCTCGCGGGTTTCCTGCGGCGTCGGCTGGGCGATGATGGCGCCGCGGTTGGGGCGCAGTTCGAGGATGTGGTCATGCGCAAGGCGCTGGATCGCCTTGCGCACGATGGTGCGGCTTACAGCGAACAGTTCGCACAGGCTGGCTTCGGTCAGCTTGGTGCCCGGCGGCAGGCGCTGGCTCATCACTGCCTTCAGCACGGAGTCGTAGATCTTTTGGTCGACAATGCCGCTGCCCCGCTTGGCGGCGGGCTTGGCCGGCGCAGACACCGTGTCACCAGACTTTTTTTTCATGAGTCCCATTTCTGTTTCGGATAACAAGCCTGTAATCATGCTACCGCAAATCCTGCTGCCGATCTTGGGAACAAGCCCTACGCAAGCCAGTAGCACAAACCACGCCAGATGCGCCGGGCGCCATGTATCCGTGTCTGGCATGCAGTTTGCTTTTGTAAGGACTTTATGCCGACAATACATTGTGGTTCAAGTCGGCGATTAACACAGGAATTGATGTAGCATGTTGCTTGTTTTGGCGTGCGCTGAATGGCGCGGCAAGGCAGGCGGCAGCGCTGGAATCATTTTGCAACAGTCTCTTATCGGCACAGGCAAAAGAAGTGACTTCAACCATACCGCGTCTGGAAATCGCCCATATCCGCAAAGCCTATCCGGGCGTGCTGGCCAATGACGATATCAACCTGCGCGTGGCTCCCGGCGAAATCCACGCAGTGCTCGGCGAGAACGGCGCCGGCAAGTCGACCCTGATGAAAATCATCTTCGGCACCGTGAAACCGGATGCCGGCGAGATTTTCTGGAACGGCGAGCAGGTCCACATCGCCAACCCGCATATTGCGCGCAAGCTCGGCATCGCCATGGTGTTCCAGCATTTCTCCCTGTTCGATACCCTGACCGTGGCGGAAAACATCGCCCTCGGCCTGGCTTCCGACGTCAGCATGCCAGAACTGGTGACGCAGATCCGCCAGACCGGAGAAAAGTACGGGCTGGAGCTGGAGCCGCATCGCCACGTGCATACGCTGTCGGTCGGCGAGCGCCAGCGCGTCGAGATCGTACGGGCCTTGCTGACCAGTCCGCAGCTGCTGATCCTGGACGAACCGACCTCGGTGCTGACGCCGCAGGCGGTGGACAAGCTGTTCGTCACCCTGCGCAAGCTGGCTGCCGAAGGCTGCAGCATCCTGTATATCAGCCACAAGCTCGATGAAATCCGCGCCCTGTGCCACAGCGCGACAGTCATGCGCAACGGCCGGGTCACCGGCAATTGCGATCCGCGCAACGAAACCAGCGCCGGCCTGTCGCGTTTGATGATCGGCGACGAGCTGGTGCGGCTGCAGCGCGAACGCAATCCGGATTCCCAGCGCAGCGAACGCAAGCTGCACCTCAACCGGCTGAGCTTGCCGAAAGCGCACCTGTTCGCTACCGAATTGCACGATATCGAATGCGAAGTGCGGGCCGGCGAGATTGTCGGCATCGCCGGCGTTTCCGGCAACGGCCAGCAAGAACTGCTGGCGGCGCTGTCGGGCGAGGACCAGCGCGCCGCGCCCAACATGGTGATGCTGGCCGGACGGCAAGCCGGACAACTGGCGCCCAACCCGCGCCGCGCGCTCGGCCTGGGGCTGGTGCCGGAGGAAAGGCTGGGACGCGGCGCGGTGCCGGGCATGACGCTGGCCGCCAACATGCTGCTGTCGCACCAGAAATCGCCCTACGTCAAACGCGGCATGATCGATTTCGACTACACGCGCAAGATCGCCGCCCACATCATCGACCGCTTCAAGGTCAAGGCCAGCGGCCCCGATGCGCTGGCGAAGAGCCTGTCCGGCGGCAACCTGCAGAAATTCATCGTCGGCCGCGAACTGGAACGCAAGCCCGCCGTGTTCATCGTAGCGCAACCGACCTGGGGCGTCGATGTCGGCGCCGCCGCACAGATCCACGCCGAAATCCTGGCATTGAAAAAAGAAGGCTGTGCAGTGCTGATCATTTCCGAAGAACTAGATGAACTGTTTGCCTTGTGCGATCGTTTGCATGTGATAGCCAAAGGCAGGCTGTCGCCTTCGATTCCTATCGAACAGGCTACGCGCGAGCAGGTCGGCTTGTGGATGAGCGGCCTATGGCAAGATGCGCAGGGAATGTCGGAGGCTGCGCATGCGTAATTTGTGGCCATGGAAACTGGAACTGCGCGGCACGCCGTCGCGCGCCATGACCTACTTGTCGCCGGTGCTAGCGGTGGTGCTGACGATGCTGCTGGGCGCCTTGCTGTTCATCGCGCTGGGCAAGGACCCGCTGGCCGGCCTCAAGGTATTCCTGATCGATCCGTTCAACGGCAAGCGCGCCATCAGCGAACTGCTGCTGAAATCCATCCCGCTGATACTTTGTGGCTTGGGGCTGGCGGTGTGCTTTCGCGCCAATGTCTGGAATATCGGCGCCGAAGGCCAGTTCACGGTCGGCGCCATGTGTGCCGGCGCCGCGCTGGTGCTGATCGATGTACCGGGACATGCCATTCCCGGCGGCCTCGGCCTGTTCCTGATGATTATCGCCGGCATCCTTGGCGGCGCCGTCTGGGCCAGCATCACGGCGTTGCTGCGCGACCGTTTCAACGCCAACGAAATCCTGGTGTCGCTGATGCTGACCTATGTCGCGCAGCTGTTGCTGATGTATGCGGTGAACGGGCCATTGAAGGATCCGAACGGCATGAACTTCCCGCAATCGAAGGTATTCTCCAGCGAGTTCATGCTGCCGGCGCTGCTCGGCGGTACACGCTTGCATGTCGGCTTTGCCGTGACGCTGGTGCTGGCGGCCGTGATGACGGTATTCGTGACACGCAGCTTGCGTGGCTTTTCCCTGTTCGTCGGCGGCAGCGCGCCGCATGCCGCGCGTTATGCCGGTTTCTCCAGCCGCAGCGCCTTGTGGACTTCGCTGCTGGTTTCCGGCGGCTTCGCCGGCCTGGCGGGAGCGTTTGAAATCGCCGGCCCGATCGGCCAGCTGCTGCCGTCGGTGTCGCCCGGCTACGGGTTTGCTGCGATCATCGTTGCTTTCATCGGCCGCCTGCATCCGGTCGGCGCGGTGCTGGGCGGGCTGGTGATGTCGCTGCTGTACCTGGGCGGCGAACTGGCGCAATCGCGGCTTGGACTGCCGTCGGCGATTACCGGCGTGTTCCAGGGCATGCTGCTGTTTTTACTGCTGGCCAGCGATACCTTGATCGATTATCGCCTGCGCCGCAAAGCCAGGGTCTGACGCATATGGAACAATTCGCTTCTCTCATCGCCGCTTCGATCAACGCCGGGACGCCCTTGCTGCTGGCGGCGCTCGGTTTGCTGATCAACGAGCGCGCCGGCGTGCTCAACCTTGGCGCGGAAGGCATGATGCTGGTCGCCGCCATCGCTGGTTTTGCGGTCGGCTACACCACCCATAGCCCGCTGCTCGGCTTCTTGGCGGGCGCGCTCAGCGGCGTGCTGATGGCGGCGCTGTTTTCCTGGCTGGCGCTGGTGCTGGCGACCAACCAGGTCGCTACCGGGCTGGCGCTGTCGATTTTCGGCGCCGGGCTGTCGGCTTTCATCGGCCAGCGGTTTGTCGGCCTCGCCTTGCCTTCGCAAACGCTGGCCATTCCGCTGCTCAAGGATATTCCCTTCATCGGCCAGGCGTTGTTCCAGCAGCATTGGATGAGTTACCTGGCGTTGCTGTTGTGCGCTGCCATCGGCTGGTTCATCTACCGCACGCGCGCCGGCCTGGTGCTGCGCGCCGTCGGCGAGTCGCCGGAATCGGCTCATGCGCTCGGTTATCCGGTGCGCTGGATACGCTTCGCCGCGCTGCTGTTCGGCGGCGCCTGCTGCGGCCTGGCCGGGGCTTACCTGTCGCTGGTGTATACGCCGATGTGGGTGGAAGGGCTGGTCTCGGGGCGCGGCTGGATCGCGCTGGCGCTGACCGCGTTCGCCACCTGGCGGCCGGCGCGCGTGCTGCTCGGCGCCTTGCTGTTCGGCGGCGTCACCATCCTACAGTTTTACCTGCAAGGCATGGGCGTCACGGTGCCTTCGCAAATCCTGTCGATGTTGCCGTATGTCGCCACCATCGTGGTGCTGGCGCTGATTTCGCGCAATCCGGACTGGATCCGGCTGAACATGCCAGCGTCGCTGGGCAAACCTTTTAAACCTGATGCAAGCTGACCAACCACCAAGGGAGATACACATGAAGATTTCACGCAGGGCATCACTCGCAATGCTCACGGCACTGGCTGCGGCCACGCTGATCGGCTGCGGCAAGAAGGATGAAACGCCGGCTCCGGCTGCCAGCGCTGCTGCAGCGCCAGCAGCTGCACCGGCCAAGGCTGAACCGCTGAAAGTGGCATTCGTCTATATCGGACCGGTGGGCGATGCCGGCTGGACCTTCGCCCACGACAAGGGCCGCAAGGCAGTCGAAGAAAAATACGGCGACAAGGTGAAAACCACTTTCGTCGAGAACGTGCCTGAATCCGCCGCTGACGCCGAGCGCGTGATCCGCCAGCTGGCGGTCGACGGCAACAAGCTGATCTTCGGCACGACCTTCGGCTACATGGAAGCGATGCTGAAGGTGGCCAAGGAATTCCCGGACGTCAAATTCGAACACGCGACCGGCTTCAAGACCGCCGACAACCTGGCCCAATACGATGTCCGCACTTATGAAGGCGCTTACCTGGCCGGCGTGGTGGCAGGCAAGATGAGCAAGTCGGGCAAGCTCGGCGTGGTGGCATCGGTGCCGATCCCCGAAGTGATCCGCAACATCGATTCCTTCACCCTCGGCGCGCGCTCGGTCAATCCGAAAGCCACCACCCGCGTGGTATGGGTCAACAAATGGTTCGATCCGGGCAAGGAGCGCGAAGCGGCTACTACGCTGATCGGCCAGGGCGTCGACGTGCTGATGCAAAACACCGACTCCGCCGCCGTGGTGCAGACCGCGCAGGAAAAGGGCGTGTACGCCTTCGGCTGGGATAGCGACATGACCAGCTTCGGCCCGAAAGCCCACCAGGCGGCGTCGATGATCAACTGGAGCGTGTACTACAACAAGCGCGTCGGCGAAGTGCTGGACGGCACCTGGAAAACCGGCAGCAGCTGGCTCGGCCTGAAAGAAGACGGCATCGACCTCGGCGCCTTCAACCCGGACCTGCCGGCTGACGTCAAGGCTCTGGTCGCCGAACGCAAGAAAGCCATCATCGACGGCAGCGCGCCGATCTGGAAAGGCCCTGTGGTCGACAATACCGGCAAGGAAGTAGTCGCCAAGGATGCAGTGGCGGATGACGCTTTCCTGCACGGCATCAAGTTCTACGTGCAAGGCGTGGAAGGCAAAGTGCCGGGCTGATTGCGCAGGTTCCGGAGCAGCCTGGTCGCCAGGCCGCTCCGGATGCATGATCCGGCAGCGGGAGCCTCAGCCGCGCCGAGCCGCTTCAATCGCAGCGACGTCGATCTTTTTCATCGTCATCATGGCATTGAACGCACGCTTGGCGGCAGCACGGTCAGGATCGGCGATCGCAGCCATCAGGACGCGTGGCGTGATCTGCCACGACAGTCCCCATTTGTCCTTGCACCAGCCGCACGCGCTTTCTTCGCCGCCGTTTCCGACAATCGCGTTCCACAAGCGATCCGTTTCGGCCTGGTCGTCGGTCGCGACCTGGAACGAGAAAGCCTCGCTGTGCTTGATCGACGGCCCGCCGTTCATGCCGATACAAGGAATACCCATCACTGTGAACTCGACCATCAGGATATCGCCCTCCTTACCGGCAGGATAGTCGCCAGGCGTGCGATAGGCTGTTCCCACCGTGCTGTCCGGGAACGTCTCGGAGTAGAACTTCGCGGCGTCCAGCGCGGCGCCGTCGAACCAGAGAAAAATCGTGTTTTTGCTGAGCATGTTGTTTCTCCTGAATTGGGACAGATGAAAGGGGCGCTACTCGCCCATCAAGATTTGGGCCGAATTACCCAATAATGCACTTCTTCGATTTAAGTTCCTGAAAATAGTGCCGGAAAAATTCCAGGCCCTCTGATATTCCTCAGGTGGCCGTCGCCGGTGCAATAAATGCAATATATTATTTGATTATTGAACAACGATAATAGAGCTTGTTATATTGGGCGACAGCACTGATGGCGGCTTGCTATTATTCCATGTCCATAACCGGCCGGAAGAAAGCATTGTAGCGGCCAATAACGTTCCGAGGGTGTTCCAGCACCTGTGCGCGCCGGCGTTAAGCGCCGTCAAGAGATAATTCGCACAGCGATATAAAAAATGAAATATGAAAAAACCAGTAGCCGGTAATCAGGAACGGCGGGAGACACGCCGGTCGTCGCGATTGCTGCCGCCCAGGCCGTCATCGACGGCCATGTCGCCCGCAGACGCGCTTGTCAAAAAACAGGCGCGGGAGCGGAAGGACGCGCTGGTTCGCGGCGTCGCTTCAATCCAGGAAATGCGTGAGGCGATCAAGCGTGCGAGTCGCGACCTGCCTGTCATTTCCGCAGTATCGCGCATGGGCATGCTCGACGCTGTCGCATTCCGCATGCATGCAGCAAAAGGCCTGCCGTTCGTCATCACCGGACTGATCGGCAAGTGGCCATTGTCGGCTCTTACGCCGCAAACGCTGCGCGACCGCTTTGGCGAGCTGCACGTGCGCGCGAGGGTTGGCGACTATATCAATACCGCTTTCGCACCTGACAGGGCGATGCAGGATATGTCTCTGCTGGCGTACCTTGAGCTTGTCGCAAATAATACGCAGGACCTGCCGCCGTATCTGGGCAATCTCGAATTACGTGAATTGAATGCCTTGTGCCACTGGCCCGCCTATTTTAATAAAATGGGGCCACCGCGTTTTTGGCTTGGCCCATCAGGAACGGTGACGCCGCTGCATTGCGACTATGACGATAATATTTTTGCGCAGATATGGGGCAGCAAGCGCATTTTCCTGGCGCCGCCTCACCACGATGAATTCCTTTACCCGCGCGAAGCGAACGCCATCCTGTTCGGCTCGCCGTTTAACCCCGAGGCGCCGGATTTCGAGAAATTTCCGCTTGCCCGCCAGGTGGCACTGGTCGAATGCATCATGCAGCCCGGTGAGCTTCTCTACGTGCCGGCCGGCTGGTACCACCAGGTTCGCGCGCTGACTTTTTCGCTATCGGCCAATCGCTGGGCCAGGGCGTTGCCATTGGCGTTGAACGGGGATGCCGCGCTGAAGACCGGCTAAGCTGATCGAATCTACAGGCAAAAGAAAGCGGGATGATAAAAGTAATACAGAAAGACCCATACCGAGGGTCCAGGCGCTGAGCCGCACGGCGATTACATCCGATGTAATTGCCGTGCCCCGCGGCGGCCTCTACTCTTTGCCTGTCGCGCCACCAATCCGGTGACGCTCACTGTCAAGGAGACCACCATGTCCAATTATCCTCTTTACACGATCGAGTCGGCCCCGCGCAATCGAAGCCCGTGCTCCAGCAACTGCAACAGGCGTTCGGCCTGATCCCGAACATCGCCGCCACGATGGCCGCTTCGCCTGTGCTGATCAACGGCTTCATCGGCCTGTTCGAGCGTGTGCATGCGAGCAGTCTGACGGAGCCGCAGATCCAGACGCTGCTGCTGACCAACGCGGTCACCAACGCTAGCGAGTGGCCGGTGGCGTTTCATACTGCGCTCGCGTTGAAGCAGGGTGTCCGTCCTGCGGATGTCGACGCGATCCGGCGTGGCGGCTTGCCTGGCGACGTCAGACTGGCCGCGCTGTCAACGCTGGCGCGTACGCTGATCGAAAAGCGCGGCCGGCTTGCCGAGTCGGACCAGGGGCGTTTCCTCGAAGCAGGGTTCAGCTCCGAGCAGATACTCGAGGTCATTGCGGTGGTTGCCGCATCTGCCATCACCAACTACACTGGCAGCGTTACCCGGCCCGCGCTCGAAACACCCTTCAAGGAATTCGCCTGGCATGCGCCCGCATCCTGAATCCGTTACGTCCGATTAGGAAACCCGATGAACGTCACCAGTCCCGATCCGAACCTGCCGACCAGCGGATTTGGCGATTTGTTGCGCTATTGGCGCGACATCCGTGGCGTGAGTCAGCTCGATCTGTCGCTCGAGGCTGGTGTCTCGCAACGCCAGATCAGCTTTATTGAAAGCGGGCGCAGCGTGCCGGGCCGGCACACCATCCTGGCCCTGGCGCAAACGCTCGAAGTGCCGCTGCGCGAACGCAATGCGCTGCTGCTTGCCGCCGGCTACGCACCGGTGTATTCGGAGGCGCCATGGAACGCACAGGAGATGCGCAGCGTCGTCCACGCGCTTGAGCGGCTCATGCGTCAGCATGAGCCGTTTCCCGCGATCGTGATGGACCGTCATTGGAATGTGCTGATGACCAACGATGCGGCGCCGCGCTTTTTCAATCATTTCATCGACATGGCTGCGCGCGAAGGACCGCGCAACGTGCTGCATCTGATCTTCGATCCGCAGGGCATGCGTCCGTTTGTGGACGATTGGGACAACGTCGCGCGCAGTCTGCTGCAGCGGGTGCATCGCGAATCGGTCGGGCACGTGGTCGACGGCGGTACCAGAGCCCTGCTCGATGAACTGCTTGCGTATCCCGAGGTGCCACGCGACTGGAAGACCTATCATGCGCCGTCCGCGATGCCGGTCATCCCGCTTGGTTTCATCAGCGAGGGCGTGGTTCTACGCTATTTTTCTATGGTGACGAGCGTTGGAGCGCCGCAAAATGTCGCCGCGCAGGAGCTGCGACTGGAATGCATGTTCCCCGCCGACGAGGCAACCGAAGCCCGCCATCAGCAACTGTTTGCAGCGCAATCGACAGGTCCGGGATAGAGCGGCTGAAACGGGCCGCGAGCAGCCGTTTTATTTAGCGTTGATTACCTGCCTTATTCATGGCAGCATAGGCAAAATCTTTGCGTACGGCAATCTGGCAGGCCGTTTGATGCTGTTCCTGGTGCTGCGCGCGCTGGCCGGAAAGGCTGCTTCCTTGGGTTGATGATGCATGCCGCTGGCGGATGGCAGTGTGATGGATCCTATTAATAATTTAATCATTCACAACAGGGAAAACAAATCATGAAAAAACAGATATTGAGCATTTCGCCGGTCCAGACAGCCAAGGTAGTAGCCCTTCTTTACTTCGCTATTTCCTTCCCGATCTTTGTCCTGATGAGCCTGTTTTTCCTGATTATTCCAGGGAATAAAACGCCGGCGATAGGCGCGATGATTGCGCTGCCCTTTATTTATCTGGTCGTCGGTTTTGTTTTCACGGTGATTGGCGCATGGATTTACAACCTCATTGCAAAATGGGTCGGCGGCGTGGAATTTACTACATCCGATATTGAAAATTCCTGACACGATGTTCAGGCGGGACTGCACGGATGAAATTCCGCACAGTCCCGCAAGCATCAAATCAGCATACCTTATGCGCTGAAACGCACCGCCTGCCGCGCCAGCAGGCGCCAGTGTCCGTCGTGTTTCTTCCACACCATCAGGATTTTCAGGGACACATTGCCCGGCTTGCCTGAGTCATTGGTGACCGCCACCAGAGTGTGACGCACCACCGCGGTATCGCCCGAGATCTTGACGCTCTGATCCGACAGGGCGATGCTGATGAAATCCGATTCGCCGCTGACCAGCGCGCCTATGAATTCCGCCTTGTCTTGCACTTTGCCGTTCGAGTGGCCGTAGCTCAGTTCGTCCAGCACCAGCCGGTCAAGTGCTGTGGGGTCGCCGGGATGGAGCATTGCTGCCCGCAGTTTCTCGACTTGCTCCGCTACCGTTTCTTCATCGGGGGCGGCGGCCGCTCCCTGGGCAATGATCATGGAGCAGGCCATCGCAGTGCACAAATACATCCATTTCTTAAACATCGGGGTCTCCTTGGTGGTGTTGTGCTTTCTTATCAGTCATCATACAACATAAAATATTGCCCGCAATACCGGATTTGCGTCAATAGCTCCAAGTCATAGGGTGATTTGACAAGGAGGGCGCGAACAAGACATAATCAATTAAGTTGTATGACAACGTATAACAATAAGTGAGAGCTCGTAGTCAAGGGCACGACGGTCGCAGATACGCGACAATGTCTGCGATCTCTCTCAAATCGACATCGGTACGGGACATGGCATGAGCGACAAGACAAGTAATGCAGAGGGCGGCGCGCGGTACCAGCGCCTGTTGTTGACCGGCGCCGGCGGCGGCCTGGGCAAGGTATTGCGGCCAAGGCTGGCGGCGTTCGCCGCCACCGTCAGGGTTTCCGACCTGGCTGCGGCTTTGGCAGGGGCAGAGAATACTGCGCCGCATGAAGAAGTACAGCCTTGCGACCTGGCCGACCGCGCCGCGGTCGACGCGCTGGTGGCCGGCTGTGACGCCATCGTGCATCTGGGCGGGGTATCGGTGGAGCGGCCGTTCGAAGAAATCCTGGAAGCCAACATCAAGGGCGTGTTCCACATCTACGAAGCGGCGCGGCGCCATGGCGTCAAGCGTGTCATCTTCGCCAGTTCCAACCATGTCACCGGCTTTTACCGGCAAGACCAGGTGATCGACAGCCACGACCTGCGCCGTCCTGACGGTTATTACGGTTTGTCCAAATCCTACGGCGAAGACATGGCGCAGCTGTATTTCGACCGCTACGGCATCCAGACAGTCAGCATCCGCATCGGCAATTCCTTCCCGACGGCGAAGGACCGGCGCGCGCTGGCCTGCTGGCTGAGTTATGACGACCTGACGGAGCTGCTGCGCTGCAGCCTGTTTACGCCGCAGGTGGGACATACGGTGGTGTACGGCATGTCGGACAATAATGGCGTCTGGTGGAACAACCGCCATGCCGCGCATCTCGGTTTTGTGGCGCGCGACAGCTCGGAGCCATTCCGCGCCGCGGTAGAGGCGCAGCCGTTGCCGGCCGCGGACGACCCGGTGCGTTTGTACCAGGGCGGCATGTTTACTGTGACAGGGCCGTTCGAGCCGCAATAAGCGTGCTTGGAAGCTTTGGCATAAGCGAAAAATAAGCGCAGCCAAGGCGGAATGCAAGGAGACCGCGGCTATGATCGCCGCGCCGAGACAAGCAGAAAAAGCTACAGGAGCATTCGTCGGTCATGAGTTTTTCTCTTCACTTTAGCGACCTTCTTCCCTACTGGCCGGTATTCCTCGAGGGCGCCTGGCTGACCCTGAAGATGACCGGCGTCGCGGTGGTGGTCGGCGTCAGCGTTGGCACGCTGGTGGCTTTCGCCAAGCGCGGCCGCCGCAAATGGCTGTCGAAAGCCTGTTCGGTGTACATAGATGCGGTGCGCAACACGCCGTTCCTGGTGCAGCTGTTCCTGCTGTATTTCGGCCTGGCCAGCCTCGGCATCCACATGCCGACTTTCGCCGCCGCGGTACTGGCGATGATCATCAATATCGCCGCCTACGCCGCCGAAATCATCCGCGCCGGACTGGAAGCGGTGCCGCGCGGCCAGATCGAAGCGGCCGAATGCCTGGGCCTGTCGCGCTGGCGCATCGGCTGGCACGTGATGCTGCAGCCGTCGATAGAGAAAGTCTACCCGGCGCTGACCAGCCAGTTCCTGCTGATGATGCAAGCTTCCGCCATGGCTTCGCAGATCTCGGCCGAGGAACTGACGGCGATCGCCAACACCGTACAGTCCGACACTTTCCGTTCGCTGGAAACCTATATCGTGGTGGCCTGCCTGTACCTGGCGCTGTCGCTGCTGGTCAAGCTGCTGGCCTGGGGCCTGGGCGAATATTTCTTCAGGCGGCGCCGGGCGATCCGGCGCGCCGCGGCGCAAGCCGGCAGGAAACAGCCGGGGCCGGCAGCTGCCGATGCAACCGTGATTGGCGCCGGCAAGCGGAGGACGACATGATCGGCAATTTCAGCTGGACCCATCTGATCTACCTGGCGCAGTCGATCTGGTGGACGCTGCTGTTGTCGCTGATTGCCTTCCTGCTCGGCAGCATAGGCGGCTTCGGCATCATGCTGGCGCGCATTTCGCCGCGCCGCTGGTTGCGCCTGCCGGCCTTGCTGTACATCGAATCGATACAAGGGATACCGCTGCTGATCCTGCTGTTCATCGTCTACTACGGCCTGTCGGTTTACGGCTTCGCCTTGCCGGCGCTGGTGGCGGCCGGGCTGGCGATGATGGTCTACACCAGCGCCTACCTGGGCGACATCTGGCGCGGCTGCGTCGAAGCGATGCCGAAGCCGCAGTGGGAAGCCGCCGAATGCCTGTCGCTGACGCGCTGGCAGACGCTGCGCCTGGTGATCATCCCGCAGGCGCTGCGGCTGTCGCTGCCGCCTACCGTCGGTTTCCTGGTGCAGGTCATCAAGATGACTTCGCTGGCCTCGGTGATCGGTTTTGTCGAACTGACGCGCGCCGGCCAGATCATCAACAACTCGATCTTCCAGCCCTTCCTGATTTTCAGCCTGGTCGGGGCTTTCTATTTCGCACTGTGTTACCCGCTTTCGCGCTGGAGCGAAGCTATGGAGAATAAGCTCAATGTCGGCAATCGTTAACCCAATCGTCAAGCTGGACCAGATCTACAAGAGCTTCGGCGCCAACCAGGTGCTGAAGGGCGTCTCGTTCGAAGTCGGCAAGGGCGAGATGATCGCCATCATCGGCGCCAGCGGCTCCGGCAAGAGCACCGCCCTGCGCTGCATAGACCGGCTGGAAACCATCGATTCCGGCAGCATCGAAGTGTGCGACATCCGGGTCGACGATCCGCAGGTCGACCTGCACCGGCTGCGCCAGGAAGTCGGCATCGTGTTCCAGAGCTACAACCTGTTTCCGCACCTGACAGTGCAGGAAAACATCATGCTGGCGCTGCGCCACGTCAAGCGCCAGCCGCGCGCCGAAGCCTTGCAGGTATCGCTGGCGGCGCTGGAGCAGGTTGGCCTGGGCGACAAGGCTGGAGCTTATCCAGAGCAATTGTCCGGCGGCCAGCAGCAGCGGGTAGCGATTGCGCGCTCGCTGGCGATGGCGCCGAAGGTCATGCTGTTCGATGAAGTGACTTCAGCGCTGGACCCGCAACTGACCGGCGAAGTGCTGCGCGTGATGGAAGACCTGGCGGCGGGCGGCATGACGATGCTGCTGGTGACGCATGAAATGGCGTTCGCCAAACGGGTCGCCGACCGCATCATCTATATGCATCAAGGCAAGGTCTGGGAAGTCGGTCCGGGCGAGATGCTGGACGCGCCGCAAACTGCCGAGTTGCGCGCTTTCCTCAACAACGGTTTGTAGCAGGACTGAGCATCACATAACTATTCCATAAAACAGGAGACAGACATGAAACTCAACAAACTCTTTGCCCGCAGCTGCATCGCCACCTTATTGTTTTGCGGAGCAACCCACGCGGCGCTGGCGGACCAGCTGGACGACATCAAGAAGGCCGGCAAGGTACGGGTAGCGATCGCCATGGGCACGCCGCTGTTCAGCTACGCCGACGCCAACCTGCAGCCGACCGGCTCGGATGTCGATACCGCGACGCAGCTGGCGCAGGACCTCGGCGTCAAGCTGGAGCTAGTGCCGATCACCAACGCCGCCCGCGTGCCGACCTTGCAGGCGCAGCGCGCTGACCTGGTGATCGCCGATCTGTCGATTACGCCTGAACGCGCCAAGGTGGTCGATTTCTCCGTGCCGTATGCCGTCATCACGATCATCGTCGGCGGACCGAAGAGCATCAAGATCAAGGATTATGCCGACCTGGCAGGAAAGCGCATCGGCCTGACCCGCGCCACCGTCAACGATACGGTTACTACGCAGCTGGCCAAGGGTGCGGAAATCATGCGTTATGAAGACGATGCCACCCTGATCACTTCGATGGTGACCGGACAGATCGACATTTTTTCCAGCACGCCGTCCAACCTGGCCGAAATGATAAAACGGGCGCCGGCCAAGAACCTGGAATTGAAATTCGCGCAGAAGGATTTTGACCTGGGCATCGCCATGAACAAAGACCAGCCGAAGCTGAAGGAATGGGTCAATGCCTGGGTTGTCGCCAACCACAAGAATGGCAAGCTGAATGCGATCTACAAGAAATACCATGGCCGCGATTTGCCGGCTACGATCGCCAACGCCAGCTAAACCGGCAACAGAAAACGGCGACCACCGCACAAGCTCGGTGATCGCCGGATCGCCGGATCGTCAGGCGCTAACGCAGCTGCCGTCCACCAGGCGCGGCAAACCAAGCGGATTGCCATCCTGCAGTTCGACCGGCAGCAGCGCGCCCGGCAAGTCCTGGTAGCACACCGGCCGCAGGAAGCGGTTGATGGCAGTGGCGCCGACCGAGGTGCTGCGGCTGTCGGACGTCGCCGGGAACGGGCCGCCGTGCACCATCGCATAAGACACTTCCACACCAGTCGGAAAACCGTTGACCAGGATGCGGCCGGCCTTGCGTTCCAGCGTCGGCAGCAGCTTGCGCGCCAGTGCGTGGTCTTCCTCATCCAGTTGCAGGGTAGCGGTCAGCTGGCCGGCCAGGTGTTCGGCGACGGCGCGCATTTCGTCTTCGTTGCGGCAAGCGACCAGCAGCGAGCTGGGACCGAAGATTTCATCTTCCAGCTGTTCGGTGGCGAGGAAGGTGGCGGCATCGGTGGAGAACAGTGTCGCCTGGGCTGCGCATGGCGCTGCCGGCGCCTGGCCCTGGCCGATTGTATCGACGCCGGCCAGCGCGCCCATGCGCTCGATACCGGCGACATAGGCATCGTGGATGCCCGGCGTCAGCATGGTGCCTGCCGCCTTGGTCTTCAATGCCTGCAATGCCGCTTCCTGGAACTGCACCAGGTGTTCGCCCGCCAGTCCTATCACCAGGCCGGGATTGGTGCAGAACTGGCCGACGCCCATGGTCAGTGAATCGACGAATGCCGTGCCGATTTTCCCTGCGCGTGCGGCCAGCGCATGCGGCAGCAGGAACATCGGATTGATGCTGCTCATCTCGGCGTAAACAGGAATCGGTTCACGCCTTTGCGCCGCTGCGCGCACCAGCGCCAGTCCGCCCTGGCGTGAGCCGGTAAAGCCCACCGCCTTGATTGCCGGGTGGCTGACCAGGGCCTGGCCGACTTCGTTGCCGGCGCCGATGACCAGGGAAAACACGCCTTCGGGCAGTTTGCAGGCAGCAACCGCCTGCTGGATCGCGCGTCCCACCAGTTCCGAGGTGCCAGGATGGGCGTTATGGGTCTTGACCACCACCGGGCAGCCGGCCGCCAGCGCTGAGGCGGTATCGCCGCCGGCCACCGAGAACGCCAGCGGGAAATTGCTGGCGCCGAATACCGCGACCGGGCCGATGGCGATCTTGCGCAGGCGCAGGTCGGAGCGCGGCGGGGTCCGTTCCGGCAGCGCCGAATCAAGGGTGGCGCCGAGGTAATTGCCGGCGCGCAGGACGCTGGCGAACAGGCGCAGCTGGCCGACCGTGCGACCGCGTTCGCCTTCCAGGCGCGCGGTCGGCAGGCCGGATTCTTGCGTTGCGCGCTCGATCAGCACTGGTCCCAATGCCAGGATGCCGTTGGCGATTTCTTCCAGGAATTCCGCGCGCTGCTGCGCCGTGGTTGCGCGATAGCTGTCGAAAGCCTGTTGCGCCAAGGTGCAGGCGCGGTCCACTTCAGTTGCGCCGCCGGCGCCGAAATCGGGACCGATCTTTTCATTGGTGGCGGGATTGACGGCACGCAGCGTGCCTTCCGTGCCGCGTACTGCAGATTGGCCGATGAGCATTTCACCAGTGATATTCATTGATATTCCTTAGTTCGATTATGGAGACCACCGCAAAAGCAGTTAAATGGGGTCAGAGTTTTTTTTCGGCAGTCGTATCGCCGAAAATTACTCTGACCCCATTTAACGGACCACGGAGCAAGTACGGCGATATTACTGCGGTCCCTGCGCCAGAATCAGTGCCTTCAGCTGTTCACGTTCTTCCACATTGAGATCAATCAGCGGCGTGCGCACCGGCCCGCCATCATGACCGACAATGGTGGCGCCGGCCTTGACGATACTGACTGCGTAGCCGGCTTTCTTGTTGCGGATCGCCAGGTAAGGCAGGAAGAAATCGTCCAGCAGGCGGCCGCTGGTGGCGTGGTCGTCGTTCTTGATCGCAGTGTAGAAATCGATCGCCATCTTCGGCAGGAAATTGAACACCGCCGAGGAATACACCGGCACACCGAGCGCCTTGTAGGGTGCGGCAAACAGTTCCGCGGTCGGCAAGCCGCCCAGGTAACTCAGGCGGTCGCCCATGCGGCGCCGTATCGACACCATCAGTTCGATGTCGCCGATGCCGTCCTTGAAGCCGATCAGGTTAGGGCAGCGCGCCGCCAGCAGTTCCACCGAATCCGCATTCAGGCGGCAGATGCCGCGGTTGTACACCACCACGCCGAATTTCACTGAATTGCAGATGGCTTCGACATGCGCGACCAGGCCGTCTTGCGAAGCTTCGGTCAGGTAGTGCGGCATCAGCAAGATGCCTTGCGCGCCCAGGCGTTCGGCTTCCTGCGCGAAAGCGATCGCAGTGCGGGTCGGGCCGCCGGCGCCGGCCAGGATCGGCACTTTGCCGCGGCAGGTTTCGACCGCCACCCGCACCACGTTGGAATACTCTGCGGTCGTCAGCGAAAAGAACTCGCCGGTGCCGCCCGCCACAAACAAGGCGCTCGCACCGTAGGGCGCCAGCCAGTCGAGCCGAGCAGCATAGGTGCTGGGGCGGAATTCGCCTTGCGCATCGAAATCGGTGATCGGGAAGGACAGCAGGCCGGAGGAAAGCGTTTGTTTGAGTTCTTGAGGAGTCATGGTCTCGGGATGAAGTAGTGCTGCGGTTGATAATCGGATGCTTGCGCCGCAAGAGTGCGTCCGGCGTCCGGATGATTAAGTTATCAGTCATCGTACAACAAAGATTTGCAGTATGCAAGCCTGGAAATGTTGTTTGTTTAGGCGGAAAGAGAGAAAACGGCTGCAAAAAAGCAAGCAGGGTGGGCGGATTTTCTGCCCACGCTGAATTGGCGTCTCGAATGATTGGCGTTCCGCGTGGGCACGGGTGCCCACGCTACCAGTTCTGCCGGGCGCGCCGGCAACGGAATTTTCAGCGTTCTATTACGACGCCAGCGCCATGCTGTCCTGCACCTTGCGCAAGCGTTCGCGGCTGTTGCTCAGGTGGGTGCGCATCGCTGCCCGTGCAGTTTCCGGATCCTGGCGCACGATCGCATTGTAGATATCTTCGTGTTCGCGGTGGACACGGTCCAGGTAAGCCGCCGGGTCGTCATGCGCCAGCCTGGCGGAATTGATCCGGGTACGCGGAATGATGGTGGTGCCGAGGTGGGTCAGGATGTCGACAAAATAGCGGTTGCCGGTGGCCTGCGCGATGTGCAGGTGGAACTGGACATCGGCTGCGACCGAGTCGCCGCGCTCATGGGCGCTCTTCTGGAAGGCATCCAGCGCCATCCGCATCTGCGCCAGCTGCTCGTCGCTGCGGCGCGCCGCGGCCAGTCCGGCAGCTTCCGCTTCGAGGCTGATGCGCAGTTCCAGGATGGCCAGGATGTCGCGCATGGTGATCACGGTTTCCGGATCGATGTCGAAGTTGCTGGAGCTGCTTGCCGCCAGTACAAAAGTGCCGATGCCGTGCCGCGTCTCCACCAGCCCCGATGCCTGCAGGTGCGAAATCGCCTCGCGGATCACGGTGCGGCTGACACCCTGGGTGCGCATCAGTTCGGATTCGGTCGGCAGCTTGTCCCCCGGCTTGCTGCTGCCGCTGCGAATACTGTCGGCAATATTGGCGACCACGCTCTGCGCCAGGTTGCGATGCTTCTTGCGCGGTGCGCCAGTGTCGGGCTGCGCCGTGAGCGATGTATTGAGCGGTGTATTCATAGGTGGGGGCCGCGGAAAAGGTAAATCTAGTTGCTAAAATATTTTTCGCTGATTATACTACGATTTAAGTTGTAGGATGACTGATAACATCAAGGTAGTTTAACTCAGGTTAAACATCAAGAATAATAAGAACGGCGCCTTGTAACAAGCCCCGGCCTGGACCCGCAGCATGCGGCGCGGGCCGCGGGTGGCGGAAGCAGTGCGTTCCAGGCCGCTTTGCCGCAGGCGCCGACTCTGGCGAAACAGGAGACGTAGGTGAATAACGATAAAACGGCAGGGCTGGCAACAGCCCCGCGCGGCAAGCTGCGCTACATGATTTTGTTCATGCTGTTCATGGTGACCACTTTCAATTACGCCGACCGCGCGATTCTTTCGATTGCCGGCACGGCGATGAAGAGCGAGCTGGGCTTCGATGCGGTCACCATGGGTTTCATCTTCTCGGCTTTCAGCTGGGCCTATGTGCTGGGGCAGTTGCCGGGCGGCTGGCTGCTCGACCGCTACGGTTCGAAGCGAGTGTATGCCGCCAGCATCTTCATCTGGTCGCTGTTTACCCTGCTGCAGGGCGGCGTGCATTTCCTCGGCGCGCTATGGGCTGTGCCTGCCTTGTTCATGCTGCGCTTCATGGTGGGCCTGGCGGAAGCGCCTTCGTTTCCCGCCAACGGCCGTATCGTCGCTGCCTGGTTCCCGACTACCGAGCGCGGCACCGCCTCGGCGATTTTCAACTCCGCGCAATATTTCGCCACTGTATTGTTCGCACCCCTGATGGCCTGGATCACGCATGCTTACGGCTGGTCGGAGACGTTCGTGGTCATGGGCGCGGCGGGGCTGGTGCTGAGCATGGTCTGGATGCGGACGATGCACAGTCCGAAAGACCATCCGCGCATGACGCCGGCGGAGCTGGCGCATATCCGCGACGGCGGCGGCCTGGTCGACATGGACCAGGGCCTGGGGCAGAGGCAAGGACGCGCGGCAGGCAAGGGCCCGCAGGTGAACCGCGGCGTCAAGCTGGGTTATCTCAAGCAGCTGCTGAGCAACCGCATGCTGGCCGGCGTCTACCTCGGCCAGTACTGCATCAATACCATCACCTATTTTTTCCTGACCTGGTTTCCGATCTACCTGGTGCAGGAGCGCGGCATGTCGATCTTGAAGGCCGGCATCGTGGCGTCGCTGCCGGCGATCTGCGGTTTCCTCGGCGGCGTGCTGGGCGGCATGATTTCGGACCGCCTGATCAAGCGCGGTTTTTCTCTGACCTGGGCGCGCAAGATTCCCATCGTCGCCGGCCTGCTGCTGTCGACCACCATGATCTTGTGCAATTACGTCGATACCCAGTGGATGGTGGTCGGCATCATGGCGCTGGCGTTTTTCGGCAAGGGCGTCGGCGCCCTCGGCTGGGCAGTGGTGGCGGATACCTCGCCGAAAGAAATCATCGGCCTCACCGGCAGCCTGTTCAACATGTTCGGCAATATCGCCGGCATCACGGCGCCGATCGTGATTGGCTATATCATCAAGCAGACCGGCTCCTTCGAGTGGGCGCTGGTGTATGTCGGCGCCAATGCCTTGCTGGCCGTGATCAGCTACCTGGTGATCGTGAAAGACATCAAGCGCGTCGAGCTCAAGCCGCTGGACGATGGCGGGCAGCCAAAATTATCCGGAGTCGCACCATGAGCAATGCCGCAACAGACAACAATACGCCGCTGTACATCCGCATGCAGGAGCAGGACAACGTCGCCATCGTCGCCAACGACGGCGGCTTGCCGGCCGGTTCGGTATTTCCCTGCGGGCTGGTGCTGCGCGACAAAGTGCCGCAAGGCCACAAGGTTGCCCTGGACGAAATTGCCGAAGGCGAGGCGATCGTGCGCTACGGCGTAGTGATCGGTTTTGCGCAGCGTCCGATAGCGCAAGGCAGCTGGATTGAAGAATCGCTGGTCAGGATGCCGCCGGCGCGGGAGCTGAGCAACCTGCCGATCGCCACCCATGCTCCGGCGGCGGCAGCGCCGCTGGAAGGCTACACCTTCGAAGGCTACCGTAACGCCGACGGCACGGTCGGCACTCGCAACATCCTGGCGATCAGCACCACGGTGCAATGCGTATCCGGGGTGGTGGAGCATGCGGTCAAACGCATCAAGGCCGAGCTGCTGCCAGGCTATCCGAATGTCGACGATGTCATCGGCCTGGAACACACCTATGGCTGCGGCGTGGCGATCGATGCGCCGGGCGCCGAGATTCCGATCCGCACCTTGCGCAACATCAGCATGAATCCGAATTTCGGCGGCCAGGCGATGGTGGTCAGCCTGGGCTGCGAAAAACTGCAGCCGGGCCGCTTGTTTCCGCAGGGCTCCATTCCTATCCAAAGCACCGGCGGCAAGGAAGACGGCTTGCGCGTGGTGTGCCTGCAAGATGCCGAACACGTCGGTTTCGAATCGATGATCGTGTCCATCATGGCCACGGCAAAGGAACAATTGGCTGAACTGGATAAGCGGCGCCGCGTGTCCTGCCCGGCGTCGGAACTGGTGGTCGGCGTCCAGTGCGGCGGCAGCGACGCCTTTTCCGGCGTGACGGCGAATCCGGCGGTAGGCTTCGCCAGCGACTTGCTGGTGCGCGCCGGCGCCGCCGTGATGTTTTCCGAAACCACCGAAGTGCGCGACGGCATCGACCAGCTGACCGCGCGCGCCGCCAGCGCCGAGGTGGCGCAAGCCATGATCCGCGAGATGGCCTGGTATGACGATTACCTGACCCGCGGCGGCGTCGACCGCAGCGCCAACACCACGCCCGGCAACAAGAAAGGCGGCCTGGCCAACATCGTCGAAAAGGCCATGGGTTCTATCGTCAAATCCGGCAGCAGCGTGATTTCCGGCGTGCTGTCGCCGGGCGACAAACTGAAGCAAAAGGGTTTGATCTACGCCGCCACGCCCGCCAGCGATTTTGTCTGCGGCACCTTGCAGCTGGCGGCCGGCATGAACCTGCATGTATTCACCACCGGCCGCGGCACGCCCTACGGCCTGGCCGCGGTGCCGGTGATCAAGGTCGCCACCCGCAACGACCTGGCGCGGCGCTGGCACGACCTGATGGACATCAACGCCGGCCGCATCGCCAGCGGCGAGGCCAGCATCGAAGATGTCGGCTGGGAGCTGTTCCACCTGATGCTGGATGTCGCCAGCGGCCGCAAGCAGACCTGGGCCGAGCATCACAAACTGCACAATGCCTTGACGCTGTTCAATCCGGCGCCGATTACCTGACGGGATAAAATGCATCGAAATTTCAACCGGCTGTGTCTTTCCCTGGGGTTCATGATGATGAACGTTTCAGCTTTGGTCTCGGCCAAAACCATGGTGTATGTGTCGAACGCCGACAGCCGCGACATTTATGTCATGGAGCTCAGCCAGTCGGACGGCAGTGCCAGCCTGGTGGAGAAAGTGGCGACCGGCGGCACGGTCATGCCGCTGGCAGTCAGCCCCGACCGCCGCTTCCTGTACGCCTCCTTGCGTTCGCTGCCGTATTCAGTGAGCAGTTTCGCCATCGACCAGCAAAGCGGCAAGCTGGGCCTGTTGTCGACAGTCCCGCTGGCCGACAACATGGCTAACCTGGCGACCGACAAGACCGGCCGTTTCCTGCTGGCTGCGTCCTACACCGGCAACAAGATTTCCATCAACCCGATTGCCGCCAAGGGCGATGTCGGAGCGCAGCCGCTGGCCGTGATTCCGACCCGTGAAAAAGCCCATGCGATAGCGACCGACCCTGCCAATACCCACCTGTTCGCCAGCAACCTGGGCGGCGACGTCATCCTGCAATATCGCTTCGATGCAAGCAGCGGCCAGGTCACGCCTAACGTTCCGCCGTATGTGGAAACCAGGCAGGGCGCCGGTCCGCGCCATTTCGTATTCGACCGCCGCGCCCGTTTCGTCTACGGCACCAACGAACTGGACGGCAGCCTCAATACATATCGCTACGATGCCGGTGGCGGCGCTCTCACATTGCAGGCTTCGGGGTCCCTGCGGCCCAAGGATTTCCAGGGCCCGGCACTGGCGCCGGCCGACCTGCACCTGACGCCCGATGGCCGTTTCCTGTACGCCTCGGAGCGCAGCTCCAGCACGCTTGCCGGGTTTGCTGTCGATCCTGACAGCGGCGCATTGACCTTGATCGGCAATTTTCCTACCGAGACCCAGCCGCGCGGCTTCAATATCGACCCCAGCGGCCGCTACCTGCTGGCGGTCGGCCAGAAATCCAACCGCATGAGCAGCTACGCCATCGACCAGAACAGCGGCGCCCTGCGTTTGCTGCATCAGTACGACATGGGGGCAAATCCCAACTGGGTCGAGATCGTCGATCTGCCATAGCCGATGTGGCTGCCAGGGCCGCGACGGCCGCCTGTCAATGCACCTGGAACACGCGGCCAGCCCGCCGCGCCGCTGCCGCCAGGTACAGTGGCGACGGCGCCCGCAGGTTTTCGCAATAGCAGGTGTAGACCATCTTGATCACATGGTCGTCGTCGGAAGCGATGGCGGTGGTGAACAGGTCCTGCCAGGTGTCAGGGCTGTCGGCCAGGGTTTCCTCCTCATCGAGTACCGCATTCGATGTTGCCAGGGGCGGCGCGCCTATTGACACATAAGCAGCACAAAGCGCTACCCACAACTCCGGTAGCAGGCGCCGGACCAGCGCTGCCGGCAAATGGGCCAGCACCCGGCGCGCCGCGTGCAGGCCGGTGACGATATGCAAGGCCGTGAAATTGTTGGTCTGCCAGTACAGGGCAATTGCCGCCCGCGCCATATCGTCCAGCAACTGCGGCTGCGCCGGTGCAGCCGGCAGCACTGCGTAAAACAGCGGGTAATCGGCCACCGCCCGCAGGCGTGTGACAATCATGCCGCCAGTGAATACCGTGTCGTGCAACGCGCGCGACAAAATCGCCAGGCCCTGGTTTACCGAAGCAGCCGGCGCCCGCCGGTGCGATCCCGCATCGATGTGCAGGTTGCCGCTGACCAGCGCCGCCAGCCCGGCGGCGATTTCGCTGAGATGCTGCGCTTCCAGGCCGTAGGCAAGCCGGATCAGGGCATGGAATGCGCCGCTGGCCGGGGCAAACGGTATCTTGCCCAGCACTTGTTCAAGCACGGCATCGGTGCCTGCGCTCCAGATCCACTCTTCAAAATATTCGCGCAGGGCGCTAAAAGCGCTGGCGTCGCCGAGGCAGGCCAGCCACGTTTCGCGGCTGACCGCGTTCACCGCCGGCCTGGCGGGCACGGCAAAACGGCGCTGCCACATGTTAAAAAATTCCTGCAGGCGCTCCGGCTGGGCGCCCATGCCAGCCAGCGCACACAGCGCCATCGGGCAATGATTGGTGGTGTCCTTGCCGTCGCTGGCAAAGCGGACGTTGGCGTCGAGCAGGCGGTGCAGGGTTGGTTCGCGTAGTCGTTGATTCATGTGACGGCCCCAAGATCAGTGGTTGACTGGCGCAGTATGCAAGTTCAAGTAAACTTTAAGTCAACAGGAATTTTGCGGCGCCTTATGCTGCTCTTTTGAAGATGATGCTGGCTTTTAATTCCGGCAAGTGACTGACCTGGCCCAGCCGACAACAGGCAGGCGGGAACAAGTCCATATTTTTTAGCGGCCGTTTATACAATCGGCCCATATTTTTACGACATCTTTATACGCATTTCCCTAGACTGGTTTCACTAGAGACAGCAGGCGGGCCTTATCATGATCATCACGGTTTTCAGCGAAGACGAATTTGCCAAACGCTCAATCATTGCGCTCAGCCTGGCTGCATATTGCGCGCAGAGCCAGCGCAGGGTGCTGCTGGCAGACGCCACGTCGTTGCAGTATGCATTGGGCTGGAATACTCGGCGCAGGGCTGTCGGCGGCAAGCAGAAGGTTACTGTGCGCGGCAGCGCAGACCTGGAGTCGGACCTGGAAAATCCGGCATCCTACTATCGGGTGCACTATCCGGAAACGGTGGTCGATGCCGATGGCAGCGATGCGCGCAGCACCAACGCAGCGCTGGTCGTCACCGATGTGCTGGTGATTCCGATCCATTCTCGCCAGGATTGCAACCGGCAGGCGCTGATCGAGCGCATCGAAGCCGCGCGGTTGTTTAATCCGGCGTTGCGGATACTGGTGGTCGAAGTCCAGTCCATCAGTGCGTTTGGCGCCACCGCCAACACGGAAACCAGCCCGGCCGAAACCCTGGCAAAGGAAATCCTGACCGCAACGCTTGCCGATACGGTAATCCACGAGTGGATAGATGACCGTCGCATCTTTGATCGGGGCTTAAGCGTATTCGAGGCAAACCCGCGCAACGAACGGGCGGTTGCCGAGATCAGGAATCTTCACCAGGAAATCGCGCAAGCGAGGAGCCAGCCGGTCGAGCAGACGGCCAACAGCCTGGCCATATTGCATGCCCTGCAGAGAAGGACGCAGGAAAAAGAACTGTGCCATGTCGGCATTGACGTACTTCAACAGCAACCCGGTCGTCTGGATAGTGCCGGTTGAAGCGGCAGCATCTGCTCCGCGGATCATTAATTAGGGTCAGAGTCGAATTTTTTGAAAAAGAAATTCGACTCTGACCCTAATTAATTCTGATTAATTGCTGCTAGGCCGGTTCCATTTCGAAATGGCCGAGATAATCCAGTTTGCCTACGGCCACTCCCTTGTTCCGCAAGATGGCGTGTGCGGTAGCTATGTGAAAGAAAAAATTCGGCACGGTGAACGTGAGCAGGTAGGCATCGCCCTGCATGGTGGTTTTTAACTTGCCGAAAGCCAGGGTAACCGAACGCGTTTCGCTTCCATGCAAATCCTCTGGCCGCACGCTTTCCAGGAACGCTATCGTCTTTGTTACCCGCGCCTGTAACTCAGGCAATGTTGTCTCGTTGTCTTCAAAGCGCGGTGCTTCGAGCGCCGACAAACGGCCGATTGCGTTTTTCGAGGTATCGCTGGCGCGCTGGATCTGCCCGGCCAGCGATAGCATGTCCGGCGCCAGTTTTG